>JBBRFH010000057.1:0-14959 GCA_038224615.1 Tepidisphaerales bacterium | reverse complement strand
GTGAGGTCGGCAACGCGCTTGACCGCCGTGCCTATGGCGAGAAATTCGAGCAGGCCGGCGAACTCGGTGATGTGGATGCGGATACCAACCACATCGTCGGCGCCGATGGCGTTGGCCTCGTCGCGGATCAGGCCGATCGCGTGCTCCCGGGCGTCGTAGACCAGGCTGGTCAGTTCAGGGATTTCACCGCGTGTCAGTCCTTTCAGGAACGACTTGAGCCCGCCGACGATGCCGAGCGAATAAACGGCCGTACCCAGGACAAGCTTGAGGGGCATGTAGCCCATGTGGATGACGTTCCACATTTCTTCGTTCGTAAGATCGCTGCTGACAGGCTGGGCGGGGTAGGCGGCATCCCTGTCGGTAGCCGCGCCGGGTTCGTAGTTGAGCGATCCGCCCACAGGCGACTGGCGCGTGCGTAACGCGGGATGATTCGAGGCGGTGCCCATCATGAGCATCTCATGTGCGCCGGCGAAGCCCATGGTGCGCGTCTCGATCCCGACAACGGCGTCCGCGCCCGCCGCGCGCGCCTCGGCGACGATGCGGTCCAGCGCCAGGTGCCGGGTGCGATTGAAGACGTCACTGAATTCCTTGATCTCACCGCGTGCCATCGCTTTGAACGCCCCGAGCAAACCACCGGCGACGCCGACCGAGTAGGCGACGTTGCCGAATACGAACCGCACCGGCGTGAATCCGGCGTCGATCTGGCAGTAGAGCGCCTGCCCGTCGGCACTGGTGGAGAACTCGATATGCTCTTGCTTCGCCTGCTCGGCGTCGTCATTGCGGTGAAGGGTCGACGCGACGGAGAGAAACTCACTGTGCCCGTGGAACGAGCGGAGTTCGCTGGTGACGCCGGTGATGCCGACGCCGCCGTGGCTGACGGCTTCCTTGACCATGCGGTCGTACGCTTCGACGCGCCCCTCGTGGATGATCTTGGTGACCTCCGATACCTCCCCACCGACGAGCCCGCGCCCAATCGCGCCAAGGCCGCCGACAAAGCCCATCGAAAAGACGCTGTTGCCGATGACCAGTTCGCCCGGACGATAGCCCTTGAGATCGAGGCAGAACATCTCGTTGCCAGAAAGGCCCGTCATGATCGGCATGGATTTCCCTGTTGGAGTGCTGTGCCGAATTGTAGACGCGGCGGCGGTACACGCCAGTCGCGCGAAGCAGGACTGCCAGGACCATGCTTGAGGACCGCTCCCAAAACACCGCCGCCACAGGGCGCTGGCGGCGCTGCCTGTGGCGGGATGGTTCTCGTCGCGGAGGCCCGACAGCCCCGACGCGGGAGACACTCGTTTCGATCGGTTCAACGCGGCGCAGTCGCGACTATTCGCACTTCGCGTTCGCGTCGTGGGTCATTCATCAGGATTGGGTGTCGGTGGCTTCTTCGAGCATGCGACGCAGATAGCCGTTCTCACGGCGGGTCGCTTCGAGATCGAAAACCAGGTACTTGATGCTCAGCCGCAGGTAGTCGAGGCTCTCCTGAAGACTGCTGACCGTCTGGCGCAGCCGCTCGTGCCGGGCGCGGGTCTCGTCGGCGAGTTTCTCGAGCTTGGCCCGTTCGGTCTCCGGCAAGGTTGAAATCTCGCCCATCAACTCGCCCAGCTTGGTTTGGAATTCTGTTTCGCTCATGTCTGGTACTCCCGTTCGACGTCGATGACAAAATTGCGTTGCCGCGACGCTAACTCTCACACCGTTGCACTTCTCGCACCCGCCCGCGTTCAACGACGCGTGGGCAAGCGGCCAGCCGATCACATCCTGCGGTTCCCGACACAACCCTCGATGTACGGCCGACGTTGATCCAATGGCAAAGGCCATTCCACATCCAACCGACCCATGCTGCGTGCTACCGCAACCCGCCGCCATCGCTCCCGAACGCCCACCCTCGCGATCCGACCCCGGCGCTGGTGCGCGACGTTTATGACGGATGATGATCCGTCGCCTCACCCCCGTCTCTTGCCTGCGAAGTCGAATATGAACGCGGGCCATCTTGGCGTCCACGGACAATCGCTCAACAAGTGCCGTGGATTTCAACAGGGTCCGTCAAGCTGGGTTGCACGGCCCGTTTTTATGGGTCGCACTTATCGTGAGGTGCCGCGCGAGTGCAGTCGATGACGCCCGGAACGCGCCCGCGGATGCCCGTGGGGCGTGTGGCGTGGACGCGACAGGCCGATCGCGTCGGGATCAATCGTAACAGGTGTCATGACGGCCCGATTCTTGGACGTTGCCGGGGATCGGGTATGATCTTCGGCGGCAAGGAAATACCGCGGTATGAGCAGCAGCAACCATGACGACGTCGCCGACGCCCTGAACGCGATGATGAACGGAGAGCACGCCGAAGACGAAGGTGCGCACGCCGATGCCGAGCATCACGCGCAAGATGCGTCGGCGGCTCCTTCGGCAACGCCTGTCGCGCCGGCCGCTGCCGCTCGCGTGGTTCCCGCAACACCGAAGCCCGAGACCAGGGCTCCCGCAGCAACGCCGGTTCCGCCGCCATCGCCCGCGCGCCCCGCCGCCCCGCCGGCGCGTCCCGCGGCGCCACAGTCACAGCCGCAGCAGCGACCGACGCCGCAACCCAAGCCGGTCGCGCCAGTTCAGCCCCAGGCGTCGCAGGTGCAGCGTCCCGCGCGGCCGACGCGGCCGTCCACACCCACGCCTGCCGCCGCGCCACGACCCGCGCCAGATGAGTCTGCAGCGCCGGTCGTCGATTACGCCAAGAGGCCGACCAAGGCTCGCAAGCCGTCCACAATCGCATCGTTGGACTTCCGACGAACGCTTATTCCGTCGTGCCTGGTCGTCGGGACGATGTTCCCGCTGCTGGCTATGGCTTTCTTCCTTCAGCCCAGCACGTCCGCTTTGCGGCACGCCAATCTGCTCTTTCCGGTCACACTGGCCGTCCTTGGGCTGGCTGTGCTTGCTGTCGGCGTGCTGAATATGTTGATGGTCAAGAAGGAGCTCGAATTGCAGCCAAAAACCGCCGATGCCCCGACGCCCAAGTCCGCGAAGCGCAGCAAGTAGGCTCGGCGCGGGTTTGTCAGCACATTGGCACGCGCCGCGCTGCGGCCGTGCGTTGCCGCGATTGACACTCCTTTTTTCCCTTCCTACCATCTTCCTGTCGTCCGCAAGACGACGTTTAAGGAGCAAACGTAATGGCCAGTGAAAACGTGAAGGAATTCACCGACGGAAACTTCGACAGCGAAGTGCTACAGAGCAGCGAGCCGGTGCTCGTGGACTTCTGGGCTGAATGGTGCATGCCCTGCCGGGCGTTGGCACCCACGATCGAAAAGATCGCCAACGACTACGCGGGCAAGGTCAAGGTCGGCAAGGTCGACACCGACAGCAACCGCGACATCTCCATCAAGTACGGCATCAATGCCATCCCGACCGTGATCCTCTTCAAGGACGGCCAGGTGGCGCAGAAATTTGTCGGGCTGAAGAAGGAAGCAGAATTCAAGGAAGCGATCGACGCGGTGGCGGTTCGGTAGCTGAGGCGCAGAATCCAATAGTCAGGATTCAGCAGCCGGCAGTCAATCAAAAACACAGCGGCCAGCGGACATGTGTCTGCTGGCCGCTGCGTTTGGTACGGTTTCTGACGTTCCACTTTCCCTGCTTCACTTCTTCTTCGCGAGTTCGCCGAACAGCGGATTGGTGATCATCGCGGTCGGCATTTCTTCTGCGATATCCGCGGGTGCGACGTCGGGTTTGAACATGCGGCCGTTGAAGGCCTTCATGTACTCGGTCCAATTCCCTTCTCCGATTGCTTCTTCGTCGCGCGTGGCCTGCAGGACCATCGTCAGCTTCGCGTCCATGTTTTCGATCACGTGAACCGCGAGCGCCTCGGCCGTTGCCGGTGTCTTGGCGGCGCCGAACTGCAGTTCGCCGTGGTGGGAGAGCACGATGTGCTGAAGCACGTCGATCACCGCCCGGGGAATCTCCTCGCCGAGTTCCTGCGCGGCAATCCTGGACTTCTCTTCGATCCACATCGCGATCTTGACAATGTGCCCGACGAGTTGGCCGCCGTCCGTGTAACCGAAACTGGTTTCGTAGCGCAACTCCCACGTCTTGGCCAAGTCATGCAGGAAAATGCCGGCCAGCACGAGATCGCGATTGAGGTTGGGATAAAACCGCACGACCGCGTCGGCAACTTCCATCGCATTGGTCGTGTGCTCGATCAGTCCGCCGATGTACGCGTGATGGAACGTCTGAGCGGCTGGGGCGCGGCGGAAGTTCTCCATCATCTCGGCGTCGTCGAGGAATGCCTGCACGATCGCGCTGACGTGACGATTTTGCAGGCTGTCGCACATCTCCACCACGCGTGCGAAGAGCAGCTTCACGTCCTTCTTCGTCGTCGGCATCAGATCTTCAAGGTGGTAGCTGCTCTCCTTCGGCGGAGCGAAGCTGTCGATGATGATCTGGAGGTTGTTCTGGTAGTTCTCGACGCGACCGCGCACATGAACGAAGCCGCTCTCGGGCAGCGCCGAAAACAGCTCCTTGGTGGCGTTCCACATGCGGGCCGTCACCTGCTGGGTGCGGTCACCGATGAACGCCTTGATGTAAAACTTCCCTGTGGTGGTGGTGGCGATCTGCTTGCCGGTGAGGACGTAGACGTCGTCGATCTGGTCACCGGCCTGAGCGGATTTGAGGAAGAAACGGCGCATGTGGTTCGTTGTAACCGGCTGCGACAAAAACGTCCATTTAGGGGCCGATTTCAATGCGTAACAAAATTCCGTCCGCGGCTACCATGAATGTATATGCACATTGAAACCCTCCCCCGGCTCACGCTGCTTGCCGCCGACCTATCGGCTGTTGTTTATGCGGGCTCCGGCGCGGCTTATTCGCAAGGCGACACGGTTCCCGTCGATATCACGCTCACCAATTACGGCAGTTCGCGCGTGGGGGCGTCGTACTGGGTGTCGGTCGCGCTTTCGCAGGATAACGTGTTCGGCAACGAGGACGACGTCCGCGTGGTCGACCAAGTCTCCTCCACGCGACTGAGCGCCGGCCAATCGACGACGGTCAACGCACAATTCACGATGCCGCACGTCACCAGCATCGTGCCCTTCTACCTTCTGGCCAAAGCCGACAGCACGAACAAGATCGGCGAGTTCGACGAGAACAACAACGTCGCGATCGACGAGGAACGGTCGGTGCGGTTTGTCAACGCCGACGGCGTACTGCCGCTGCGCTTCGACACGGACTACGGCAACGTGGTCTCGCTGACCAAGTCCGGACAGAGCCTCGAAATCTACGACCGATCGGCGTACACCACCTACGTGCCGTTTGCCGACTACTCCAGCATTTGGGCGAAGTTCGGACCAGGAAGCGACACGCTCTACGTCCACGTCGACGGCGTTTACGCCGAGATGGGCGAGGGCAATGATCGCGTCTACGACAACTACGGCTCCGACTCGGCCACCGTCCTCGGCAACGCCGGCAACGACTTCCTGACCATGGGCGAAGGCAACGACCGCGCCGTCGGCGGCCCGGGCAAAGACACGCTCATCGGCGGCGGCGGGCGCGATCGCCTCGACGGGGGCAACGGTAACGATCTCCTGCTCGGCTATTCCGGCTCCGATTACCTCACCGGCGGCCTTGGCCATGACACGCTTGTCCCCGGGCGCGGCAACGACCGCATCTACGCCGTCGACGGCTACACCGACAATGTTCTGGGCATGAACAGCGAAGATCCCGTCCGCGAAGTCGAATCTTTCGACCGTCTCGGCAATGCGCTCGACGCGCAGCAATACGAATACGACTGGCTCGACGAGGTATAACGCATCTAGTGCACCTCAGGACCATCCGGCCGCTTGCGACTTGGGGACAGTTTCCTATGCTCGACTGCTGCAACCCGCGCGTAGTCCCTGTTTTCGCTGAAGATCGAGCCCGATATGGCCAAAGTTCGTAAAGCCGTCATTACCGCCGCCGGTCGCGGCACCCGTCAGTATCCCGCCTCCAACGCCGTCAAGAAGGAGATGTTCCCGCTCGTTGATCGCGACGGCGTCTCCAAGCCGGTGATCCAGATCATCGGCGAAGAGGCGATCGAAGCCGGTATCGAGGAGATCTGCATCATCACCCCGCCGGGCCATGAGAAGTATTACCGCGACTACTTCCGCCGCATGAATGACGAAGAAGTGAAGAGTTTCCGCGGCAAGGACTGGGCGATCCTGGAGAGCGAGAAGCTCGGCGCCTTCGGAGAGCGATTGTACTTCGCCGAGCAGCACACGCCCGAGGGCTTCGGCCACGCCGTCTACCAGGCGAAGAAGTTCGCCAACGGCGAGCCCGTGCTGCTCATGCTGGGCGATCACATCTACATCAGTCAAGTCAAAGACCGCTGCGCCCGTCAGCTCATCAAGGTCTACGAGCAGTACATGCTCGACACCGTCACCGGCGTGCAGCCGACGCTCGAACGATTGCTGCACCTGTTCGGCGTCGTGAAGGGTTCGCCCATCGATCCGAACAAGGGCATCTACAAGGCCGAACTCATCCACGAGAAACCGAGCATCGAGTTCGCCCGCGAAAACCTCGTCACGCCGGGTCTGCCTGCGGGCAACTACCTTGCACACCTGGGCCTCTACGTCTTCAGCGCCGGGATCTTCGATTCGCTCGAGTACCTGATCAAAGACAACATCCGCGAAAAAGGCGAGATCCAGCTTACGGCGGCTCAGGAACACCACCGCAAGCAGACCGACAAGTACTGGGTCGTCGAAGTCCACGGCCAACGCCTCGATACGGGCATCCCGTACGGCCTTATGGAAACGCAACTCGCGCTCGCGCTCAACGGCATTCACCGGACGGAAATCTGCGAAGCCATCGCACGCATCCTGGCGACACAGGTAAAAGCCTAGCGTCGCGGCGCGTCTAACACGCCTGGTCAGGGTGACACGTACGCTTCCATCGGTTTCGGCGGCGACACGTTGGGGTCAGAGGGTGGCGGCGGGATTTCCTTCTTTTTCGCGGCACGCATCAGATTCGTCAGCGCCAGCAGAAGCGTCTCGGACTCGTTGAACACCGGCGGCATGCGCAGATAGACCGTCTTCTCGTCGACGACCGTAATGCGGCCCGGAGCGCCTGTTAGCGCGAACGAGGCGCGCTTTGCGTCGGACACCGTAAGCACCACGTCCGGGTCCTTCTTCACGATGCCGCTGATCCCGAAGTGCCCCGACAGCAGCCGCAATTCAGTGAGCGCAAATAGCACCACCGCCTGTCGAGGCAACTCGCCGTATGCGTCGGTAACATCCTTCTGAAGTGCCGCCACAGTCTCGATGTCCTGGCACCGCGTGATGCGACGATAGACGTCCAGACGCTGGCGATCGTTCGGGATGTACTGCTTCGGCACGATCGCGGTCACGCCGATGTCGACGTGCGCTTCCGGCCGGGTGATTTTCGTGTTGTGCTTGAGTTGGTGAACCGCTTCCTCGAGCAGTTGGCAATACATTTCGTAACCCACTGTTGCGATATGACCCGACTGCTCAGGGCCGAGGATGTTGCCGGCGCCGCGGAGTTCGAGGTCGCGCATCGCAATTTTAAAGCCCGCGCCGAGGTGGCTGTATTCCTCGATCGCCTTCAGTCGCTTCGCGGCGATAGGCGTCACCGGGCGATCGGGGGGCAGCAGCAGGTAGCAATACGCGCGATGCTTCCATCGCCCGACGCGGCCGCGCAACTGGTGAAGCTCGCTCAAGCCGAAACGATCAGCGTTGTTGATGATGATCGTGTTGGAGTTGGCGATGTCCAGACCGCTCTCGATGATCGTTGTGCAGACGAGGATGTCGGCCTCGTGGCGGATGAACTTCAGCATCGCCTCTTCCATCGCGCCGTCCTGCATCTGGCCGTGCCCGATGATGACGCGCGCGTCCGGCACCATCGCCTGCACGTTCTCGGCCATCTCCAGGATGTCGCTGACGCGGTTGTGGACGAAATAGACCTGCCCCTCGCGCTGCAGCTCGCGCAGGAGCGCGAGCTTTATCCGATTCGCGTCATACGCCATCACCTCCGTCACAACGCTTCGGCGATCCTGCGGCGCGGTCGTCAGGGAACTGATATCGCGAAGACCCAGCATCGACATGTGCAGCGTGCGCGGGATCGGCGTGGCCGACATCGTCAGCACGTCGACCTGCGTGCGCATCTGTTTCAATCGCTCCTTGTGCGTGACGCCGAATCGCTGCTCTTCGTCGACGATCACCAAACCAAGGTCCTTGAACTTGATGTCTTTCGACAGCAGGCGATGCGTGCCGATGATGACGTCCACCTGTCCCTCGGCGGTCGCCTTGGTAATCTGTTTCGCTTCCTTGGTGGTCTTGAATCGCGAGATTGATTCGATGGCGAACGGGTAACTACGCATCCGCTCGCTGAACGATCGGTAGTGCTGCTCGGCCAGAACTGTCGTCGGCACCAGCACCGCCACCTGTTTGCCCGATTCACACGCCTTGAATGCGGCCCGCATTGCCATCTCGGTCTTGCCGTAGCCGACATCGCCGCACAGCAGGCGGTCCATCGGGCGGGGCTTCATCATGTCGGCTTTGATCTCCTCTGCCGCCGACACCTGGTCGACAGTCGGCTGATACGGGAACTCCTCCTCGAACTCGCGTTGCCATTCCGTGTCCGGCGGGAACGCCGTGCCGATCTCCGCCGCCCGCGCCGCCTGCACTTCGATCAGTTCCGCCGCCATGTCCATGACGGCCTCGGCGACTTTCTCCTTCTGCTTGTCCCACACCCCCGACCCGAGCTTGCTCAGGATCGGCGACCCGCTGAACCCACCCACGTACTTCTGAATCAGATTGATCCGCGCCGCCGGCACATGCAGTGACGCATTCTCCGCGAAGCGCAGCGTGAGATACTCCTCGGTTTTGCCGTCCTTCTGCATCGTGTGCAGGCCCATGAACCGCGCAATCCCGTGCGCGATGTGGACGACATAGTCGCCTTGGTTCAGGTCGAGGAATGAGTCCACGGGCTTGGAGTTGATGACCTTCTTGGTGCGACGGCGCACCTCGAAGCGGTGGAACAGCTCGTGATGCCCCAGCAGCGCGACCGGGCGATTGCCTTCCTTCCCGTACACAAATCCCCGATGCAGATACCCCACCGGCAGATCGATCTTCTTCGACAGTCCCGGCTGCTCCGCATCGAGCAGGTCCTTAAAGCGCTTCGACTCCCCTTCATTCTCGCAGAAGACGACGACGTCGTGCGTCTGCTGCAGTTCCGCCAGTTCGTGAATCGCCTTCTTCGCCTCGGTCTCAAACTTCTGCATCGACCGGATCGGCAGCCCGATGCGTTGCGGCTCCTTACCAAGCAGCGACGGCACCGCCGCCAGTCCCTGGTCGAACTCGCTCAGCTCCAGCAGCGTGAACTCACCCGCATGGCGCAGCATTGCGTTCAGCGGATAGATGCCGCGCTGGTCCGGCACGCGATCGAGATAACTGCGCGCCTGCTCCTGGATCTCGAGCGGCTGATGCAGGATGACAATCGTCTCGGGCTTCAGGTACGCGAACAGGTGCGTCTGCCCCGTCGTCGTCGCCATTTGCCCCTTGATGTCGACGACATTCAGCTCCTCCAGGTTGTCGCCAGAGCCAAGGGTGTCGAGGTCGAACTTCCTGATGCTCTCAATTTCATCGCCGAAGAAATCGACGCGCACCGCCAATCCAAATTGCTCGGAGTCGGGCTCGATCTCGCCAGGCAGATAGATGTCGATGATCCCACCGCGTACCGCGAAGTCGCCGGGGACTTCGCACTGGTCGACGCGGTTGTACCCGTGGTCGGCCAGCCACACGATCAGCTTCTCGGGTTCCATCGACGCGCCGCGCTTCAGTTGCCGCGTGAGGTGGCGAAGTTCGTCCGGCGCAGGCACCGGCTGCATCAGCGATTGAATAGGCGCCACGATCGCGCGCGGCTGCTTCCCCGCGCCCAGGTCCATGACGCGGCGCATGCGATCGCTCGCCTGCTCTTCACTCACCCGCCCGAGATTGCCGGAGATTTCAAGTGTTGGGATGACCGAAGGACGCAGGGAGCGGGCAGCATCGGCGTCTTTGCCGCCGGCTGCCGGCGGCCCGCTGCCTGCCCCGCCCGAGAACAATTCGAGATCGTCGGCGATGTCGTCCGCTTCATCGACGTGTCCGCATATAAAGAGGATCGGCCGATCCAGCGCCTGCTGCACCGCGCAGACCGTCGCCGCCGCCGCCGAGCCCCAGATGCCGTAGGCGGCTGCAACCTGATCTATTTCGAGCGCCCGCGCAAGTCCAACCAGATCGGGCGCGGCCAGAAGCCGCCCGATCGAGTCGGGAAGGTCACTTTTCATGCGGCGTATCTTAGGCGCAGCCGACCGGCGCGGAAACAGAGAAGGCACCACGAATCTGCACGAATTCTTGCGGCCGCCAAGCAGGATGACTGACATTTCTGCGGGGAGATACCAAGTACGCCTCGCCTACAAAATCGTGTTCTGTATGGAAAAGCGCGGTAGATTTGGATACAACGCCCCGAGTCCACTCTTAAGGAGGCCAAGGATGGCCCGCCACTGTATCGCGTCCGCCCTGCTTTCCGCCGCCGCGCTGGTCTCCAGCGTAGGTTGCCAATCCAACCAACAGACCACGACCGGCCCGCTCCCTGGACCGAATTTCGCGGGCCCCCTCGTCACGCAGGCACCGCAGCTGCCGCTCGTCCAAACTTACAAGCCGCCCGTGCAAAAGGCGCAGGTCACGCGGCGTGACACTGTGCCGACCGCATGGATCCCGACCGCGGGTGCCGAGAAGCGCCAGTGGAACTGGATCGTCATCCACCACTCCGGCGGCGACGTCGGCGGGGCCAAGGCCTTCGACAAGTATCACCGCGAAGTCAAAGGCTGGGACGAACTGGGCTACCACTTCGTGATCGGCAACGGCTCGGACACGGCCGACGGTCTGATTGAGGTCGGCCCGCGCTGGCCGGTCCAGAAGCATGGCGCTCACGCCAAGACGCCCGACAACAAGTACAACGAGCACGGCATCGGCATCTGTCTCGTCGGCAACTTCGACAATCATCGCCCGAGTGCCAAGCAACTGGCCTCCCTGACCAAGCTCATCGCGTACCTGGCGGACACGTACAAGGTCCCGCAGGCGAGCATCATCGGACACAAGATGACCGGAAAATTGACCGACTGCCCCGGCAAGTTCATGGACGTCGCAGCCGTCCGGGCGTCCGTCGCACAACAGCGCACGATCGCGATCGCGAACCCCGCGAATGAGGCGGGCGATCCCACGGTCGAACTCATGCAGAACGCCACCGCCTCGGCTTCCGCGAACGATTCGTCGGCCCCTTGAGGCGACCCGGTTGATCGAGACCTTCCCCTCCGAAGCATTTCGACTCAATCCTTCATCTTCAACGGCATCGGTACGATTTCAACATCGCCTATGCGCTTCAGTTGTTCCTTCACCTGATCTGCCGGAGCGACGACGACGAAAGTCATGCGGTCATCGCGGACGTACTTGTTCATCACGTCGCGCACCTGCTGTTGCGTCACCTGGCCGATACGGACGGGGTAATTGTCGTAATAGTCGATCGGGTAGCCGTTGAGGATCTGGTCCCCGCGCCGGCTTGCCTGCTGGGCGATTGTCTGGGTTTCCATGAGCATGTCGCCGGCCACGCGCGAGCGGGCGTCGAGCAACTCCTGTTTCTCGACGTCCGCCGACTGCATGTCCTTGAAAACCTTCAGCATCGCCTCGATCGCATCGGCGGCGGTTTCGATATTGGTATCGACCGAGCCGCTGAACGACCCCGCATGTCGGCCGGGGCGGAAGTACGCGTAGCAGCCGTAAGTCAGGCCCTTCTCGGCGCGAACGTACTTGTTGAGCCGCGACTCAATTCCGGCCGACAATATCTGGCCGGACACGCTGCCGGGAAACTTGTCGTCGCTCTGGATCGTATAGCCCTGAATCGCGAATCGGATTGTCGCCTGCTTCCCCTGCGGGTTGTCGACGACGATCACCCTCCGCTTCTGCGGAATCGGCGGGAGCGTGTAGTCGGCCGCGAGGACGACGCCGACCGAATTTGGATAGCCGATCACCGTTCTGGCGACTTTATCGCCTGTTTCCGCTGTCACATCGCCGCTGACGACGACAAAGGCCCCGCTCAGCTTATAGGCGTTTTCGTACCACTGCTTCACATCCTCCAGCGTGATCGACTGCAGCGACTGCGGCGTCGTCACGCGACCCAGCGCGCTGCCGGCGTAGAGCGACGCCTTGAGCGTGCGATCGGCGACCGGCTCAGGACGCGAGAGCGACTGCATCAGCCCGCCGATCGCCTGGCGCTTGAGGCGATCAAACTCGCCGGCGTCGAAGTTGGGCTTGCCCAGCACCTCCGCGGCGCGCTGCACGGCATAGTCGAGCTGATCGGCCATGCAGGCAATGCCAAGACGCGTGTTGTCGTCGCGGTCTTCAACTTCGATCGAGATGCCACGAGATTCAAGGTCACCCGAAAATTCAAGGAACGACTTGCCCGCCGAGCCGCGCCGAAGCATGCTCGCCGTCAGGTCGGCAACGCCTTCCTTGCCCGCCGGCTCAGCATCGCTGCCGGCACGGAGGATCAGGCTCACGTTCACCAGCGGCAGACGATGGTCGCTGAGCGTCACGACCTTCACGCCATCCACGGTCGACTCCACGCCCTTGTTGAACACGACCGCCGGCACGCTCTGGTTTACCGGCGGGGTTGTCGGATAGTTCTCGGGGAACGCCTTCACGCGTGGTTCGATCGGCTGGGTCGACGGCGCGACGCCGGCGTTGATGGTCGCATCCGCCTTCTGCTCGGCGATGGCCTGTTGGGTTGCGGGGTCGGCGCTCTTCGGGCGGTACTGCACGACCGACATGTGCTGCGGCACGAGGTACTTCTTCGCCGCGACCACGATGTCTTCGGGCGTCACCTTGGCGAGCTTTTCGAGGTCGGTGTTGACGCGCTCCGGATCGCCGCCGAAAACAGCTTCTTCGCCAAGCTGCGATGCGATGTTCTCGCATTTCTGGCGGGCGCGGATGACCGACTGGATCTGCTGCGTGCGCACCTTGTCGAGCTCCGCCTGCGTGACGCCCTTCTCGATCAACTCCTTGATCTGCTTCTCGACAACCGCCTGCACGTCGGCCGGATCGGCGCTCTGTTGCACCGTCGCGTTGATCATGAATAGCGCCGGGTCTTCGAGCTGCCAGTTCCCCGCGCCGACGTTGATGCACATCGGCTTCTCGTTGTTGACCAGCGCCGCATCCAGCCGCCCGGTGCGGCCGGAACTCAGGACGTCGCCGAGAAGATTGAGTGCAAGGTGATCCTCCGAGCGGTACTCGACGGTCTTGTACGCCATGTACATCGTCGTCAGCGGCACGCCGGGCTTTTCGACGATCAATGAGCGCGGCTCGGCCTGCTCAGGCTCAGGCTGGGCGCGGCGGATGATCTCCGCGCCTTTGGGAATCCAGCCGAAATACTTCGCGACCCACTGCTTTGTCTGCGCCACGTCGATGTCGCCGGCGACGATGAGGCAGGCATTGTTGGGGATGTAGTACGTGTTGAAGAACTGCTGCAGCTCAGCACTCGACGCCTGGCGGAGCTGGTCCATGTCGCCGATCGGGGTCCAGCGGTAGCTATGGTTCGTGAACGCAGTCTTCACCAGATCCTGCATCAGCGAGCCGGTCGGCTGATTCGCGTAGCGCATGCGCCATTCCTCGGCCACCACCTTGCGCTCGGTCTGAAAGATCTCGTCCTTCACCTTAAAGCTCGCCATGCGGTCGGCTTCGAGGTAAAGCGCCATCTCCGTGTTGCTGGCGGGCAGCGTGTTGACGTAGGTCGTCTGGTCAAAGCTGGTGAACGCATTGCTCTCGCCTCCCACCGAGCCGATGAGTTTCATGTGCTCCTCGGGAGGCACGTGGGCGCTGCCACGGAACATCATGTGCTCGAACATGTGCGCAAAGCCCTGGCGATCCGGCGCCTCGTCGCGGCTGCCGACGTGATAGAGCACACGCACATGCACGACCGGCGCGTTCTTCATCGGCGCGTAGATCACCTTGAGCCCGTTACCGAGCGTCTCCTGCTCAAACTGCACCGGCGGGACCGTCTGGGCTATGGCGTTGCCTTCGGCGCATGCCATCAATGACAGCACGCACAGACCGGCGATCTTCTTGCTTCGATTGCAGCGAGGCGACATGCAGCTTCTCCGTGTGTTAAGCGAGGCCAACTATACGCAGACGATCAGGCCGTGGAAAACCAACGATGTTGCGCGGGGGCTGCTGGGGCTTTACTCGTCGCGCAGGCTCCACGTCTTGTCATCCGTCGGGGGAAGGATGAACTCCTCGTCCTTGACGGCGTCGTTGAGACGCAGGTTTTTCAGCACGACCGTCTTCTTCTCGCCGCCGTTGGGGTCGATTGTCTGGATCGTCGTTGGCATGCCGATCGCGGGGTCGACCGTCACCGTGACGCTCCTGAACTTCGGATACAGCGGCGTGCCCTTCCTGGGCGAAAGCGTCACCACGTTGTCGGCGTCGCCGACCGCGACGTCGAACTGCTCGTGGACGGCTTCCTTCGATTGACCGATCGGCAGCGGGAATGGGCCTTGGCCGAGTTTGAAGAGGTCGATTTTTTCACCCGGCCGGCGCATCTGGCGCGTGACTTGCGTCTTCTGCTTGGCGTCTTCGTTCTGCTCGATCAGTTTACCGTCAGCGAGCAGGAAATCGCGGCGAACCTTCCGCAGCCGACTGTTGACGACGTGCTCGGTAAACGTGATGCGCGCCCGCGTGTCGCCGTCCGGCAGGCGCTGCATGACGATTCGCCCGCGGTCGACGGAGTCGTTGCCGGTGCCCATGTCGGTCGTGGTGAGTTCAACGTCGGCCGCCAGCGATTGCACCTTGGCGCCGGCGTCATGCAGGATGTCGAGCGTCTTGTCGACGTCCGCCGCCCGTGCCGAGACCGCGGCGAACGACAGCACCAAGAGAGCGTAGCGAAACAGTATCATTATGGCCCTCATCCC
>JBBRFH010000056.1:0-15001 GCA_038224615.1 Tepidisphaerales bacterium | reverse complement strand
TCGTCATCTACGAACTTCTCCCCGCCGGCACGCCGAAGTTGAACGTGGGGTACGCCGACGGCCACGCGGTGCAGATGGCCGTCGAAGCGCTCAAGGCCGAGATGGAAGCCCAAAAGCTCCCGCCGTTCCGCGCGCTGCCGTAACGGCGGCGATGTCATCCTGAGTCGTTGATGTCATCCTGATCGCAGCGAAGGATCTACCTGCCGCGGCAAGGCCCACCGGTTAGCGCGCGGTCCTCGACAGTGACAGTAGATCCTTCGCTTCGCTCAGGATGACAACGGTGTGAGTCGCTTTCGAGCTATTTGGCCGCACAAGGCGGTCTTAGCGCAGCGCTCACCTCCCGCCAATCCAATGCTCGAATTCGTCTTAATAATTCGTCGCATCGGTCGGCGTGCTCGACCCGGTCGGCGCAGGGAGCCGACTTGGACGGGCGGTCGGCGGACCACGGGTCATGGCGACCCGGGCGCAACTTCACAGGGACGGCGTCGCAACGATGCCGCACAAGAAGGAGATACGAATGTTAGAGCGATTTTTGAAGAACAACGCGGCGTGTGCAGCGGCTGCGGCCGCTGTGTTGATGGGTACGGGCGCCATGGCGCGCGCGGACGAGCCTTCGGCCGCCGAACTGCGGACGCAGGTCGAGGCGATGCAGAAGCAGATCAACCGGATCGAGGCCCGCGAGGCGTCGGCGGCGGATCAAAAT
The DNA here is from genome assembly GCA_038224615.1 of Tepidisphaerales bacterium. Taxonomy (GTDB): domain Bacteria; phylum Planctomycetota; class Phycisphaerae; order Tepidisphaerales; family Tepidisphaeraceae; genus JBBRFH01. Next base: position 14,298 of record JBBRFH010000056.1, on the reverse strand, counting down.
GCCGCCACCGCGAAGGTGCTCGACGACGCTCAGCGTCGTAGCCAGCTCCTCCAGGCCGGCGGCGTCACCGCGGGCTGGGACGGCAAGAAGCTCTTCATCGGTTCGGCCGATGGAAAGTTCATGTTCAAGCCGGGCTTCCAGTTCCAGTTCCGCAACATCACCAGTTGGCGCCAAGGCGAAGACCCCTCGGGCAACGACGACTTCCAGAACGGCTTCGAGCTTCGCCGTATGAAGTTCGGCATGCAGGGCAACCTGTTTTCCAAGGACCTGACCTACAACTTCCTCTGGGGCACCAGCCGCAGCACCGGCACCCCGGTGCTCGAAGAGGGCTGGGTCAAGTACAAGCTGTCCGAAGATTTTGCAGTCCGCGCCGGGCAGTTCAAGGACCCGCTCAACCGCGAGTCGCTCACCAGCTCGACGGCGCTGCTCTCCACCGAGCGCAGCTACCAGACCGATGTGTTCTTCGGCGGTGACAACTTCGTCCAGGGCGCCAGCCTGATCTATGACAACGGCGGCCCGATCAAGGGTGAGTTCGCGTTCACCGACGGCGCGATCTCCTCCAACAACAACTTCCAGGACCCGCCCACCGGCCTGGACCAGAACTACGGCGTCGCCGCCCGCGCGGAGTACCTCGTGTTCGGCGATTGGAAGGCTCTGAATGATTTCAGCGCCGCACGTGTCGAAACCGATTCGCTGTCGATCGGCCTTGGCGTCGACTACACCGAAGGCGAGCAGGCCAACGCGGGCACCAAGAACACCATCCGCTACACCGCCGATGCGCTGTACAAGCTGGCGAGCAACTGGTCGTTCTACGGCGCCGTCAACGGCCGCTACTCCGATGTCAGCGGCGGCACCTCGGGCAACGACTGGGGCGCGCTCGTCCAGGTCGCCTGGTCGCCGGATGACAAGATCGAGCCGTTCGTTCGCTACGGCTACACTTCGTTCGACACCCTCGCCGTCGGCGTCGAGGACACCGTCCACGAGATCACCGTGGGCGCCAACTACTACTTCTACGGCCACAACGCCAAGTTCACGATGGACCTGACCTACCTGCCGAACGGCGCCCCGGTGGGCGACGGCGGGGCGGACATCCTCGCTTCGGACGACAACCAGGTCGTCCTCCGCGGGCAGTTCCAACTGGCGCTGTAAGCGCCCGTGGCGCGACTCGCGCCACGCAGAATCGCAGCTTCATCCGACCGAGCCGGGACACGACACCCGACTCGGTCGGTTTTTTGTGCGCGCCGATTTCGGACCACCCGTGCAGCGCTCACCGCTCCGCCGGAGCGTGGGCGCGTTTTGCCGAGTTGGACCAAGGCACGTCCGATAGAAACGCCCGAAGCAACCCGAAAAAAAAGGACTTCGGTCCCCGTTGCAATCGGCGATTGATTCAGGGTGGCGTTCACGACCGGTATTTGCCGATATGTCAGCGGTAACAGTCTGGTCCGGTTGGATCCGCAGTGAGTGACTGTGTGGCCGGACGAGGGTTAAAGAGCAAATCTATAGATTTACTATTTAATAGGCGTGACGGGCAGGTCAGGTTGCCGACCACGAGGGTCGGTCGCTCGGACGAGATTCGTTTCTCTTGCGTGATGACGACGGCGTTGTCGCGTTGTTGTCGCTGACCGATCGCACGCCTTTGCAGTTGTTCTGCCGCTTTCGTTTTTTTGTCAGTGGATTGGTCGGGAGTATCTCCGCCGCACATTTTCGTGCGGCACGTTTGGGTCGCCCGGTTAGTGCGGCCGCTTTGGAAGGAGCATTGCGTATGCGTCGGTCTCTCGCTATTGCCGCTGCGGCGGTTGTTGTCGCATCGGTTTCCGGGTTCGCTCAGGCGGCGGAGGATTCGCCCCAGGACGTCAAGTCCGAAATCAACACCCTGCAGCGTCGCCTCGCCGCGCTGGAGGCCAAGGATCAGGCCACCACGACGTCGGCCGCCGTCCAGACGGACGCGACGACGCGTTCGCAGCTCCTGCAGACGCAGGGTTTCACCGCCGGCTACGACAAGGGCTTCAAGATCCAGTCGGCCGATGGCAAATTCATGTTGCAGCCGGGCATTCAGTTCCAGTTCCGCAACATCACCAACTTTGCCGACACCGCCGACGCAGGCGATTCGCTGCAGAACGGCTTTGAACTCCGCCGCGTCCGGTTGAGGCTTGACGGCAACGCCTTCACCAAGAACCTCAAGTACAGCTTCGTCTGGGACTCGGCCCGCAACGGCGGGACCACGACCATCCTCGACGCCTGGGCGAGCTACAACTTCGATGGCACTCCCTACACGATCAAGGCCGGCCAGTTCCGTAACTCGTGGGTCCACGAAGGCGACGTCGGCGATGCCAAGCAACTGACCGTCGAGCGTTCGCTCGCGGATGCCGCGTTGGGCGGCACCGTGACCGATCGCGTCCAGGGCGCCGAGTTCATCTACGGCCAGGCCGATCTCCCCATCCGCGCTGCGGTGGCGTTCCATGACGGGGACAACTCCAAGAACACCGACTTCCGCGACAGCGACGGCCCGGACGCGACGTCCCGCGTCGACGGCAACTTCGGCTTCAGCGGTCGGCTTGAGTACAAGGTGTTCGGCGACTGGTCCGCTTACTCGGACTTCACCGCCAAGGGATCGAAGGAAGACCTGCTCGTGGTCGGCGGCGGCGCCGACTTCAGCGAGAACGGCGACGCCAATGTCACCCGCGTCACGATCGACGGGCAATACGAGAGCACGCAAGGCCTGAGCGCCTACGCGGCACTGCTTTACAACAACGTCGACGGCGGCGGCGCCTCGGCGAACAACTACGGCGGGCTGGCGCAGGTCGGCTACCTGGTGACGCCGAATTGGGAACCCTTCGCCCGCTACTCGGTCGTCATGCTCGACAACGAAGTCAACGGCGAAGACACCTTCCATGAACTGACCGCCGGTGTGAACTACTACTTCGGCGAGAACGGGTCGTACGGTCATGGCGTGAAGTTCACGCTCGACCTCAACTACCTGCCGAACGGCGTTCCGCTCAGCAACTCGGCCGCCACCGGCCTGGGCTACCTCGCCGGCACGGACGACCAGTTCGCGCTGCGGGCACAGTTCCAGATCGTGTTCTGATCACGATCGCTCGCGCATGATCGCGTGCGCAGGCGGATCGAATGCAGACATCCAGAACGCGGCGGGCGCGGGTGCGCCCGCCGCGTTCGCTTTGAGGCCGTCAAGCCGAACCAACGCGCTTGCGAACCGCGACAGCGCCAAAGGCGCGAAGAAAACGCCAAGAGAAACTGGAACCACAGATTGCACAGATTTCACAGATTGGCTCTTTTTGAATCTGCGGAATCTGTGCAATCTGTGGTTCCAAGGCACTTCTATTCTTCGCGTCCTTCGCGCCTTCGCGATTTCGTGCCTGCCTTCGCCTCTTTCATTCCCCGGCGATCTGGTAATAATCGCGGACATCATCATAGGAAAAGGAGTTCCCCCGATGACTCGTCTGCTGACTGCTGCAATCGTTTCACTCGCCACACTTACCCTTCTTGGCGGCTGCGCCGGACGGCCTTCGCTGTTGCCCAACAGTGATGCCGCGCTCCAGAAGACCGCCGCCGAGTTCGCCGCGGATGCCGCCAAGCGGTTCCCATACAAGGCCGACGCCGAGCGTGGCGGTCAGGCGTTGGCGCGGGCGGAGGTCAATTACGTCACCGACATCGTTCGCCTCGTGAACCTCTCGGACACCGAGTGGACCAACGTCGAAGTCTGGCTCAACGGCTCGCACGTCGTCTTCCTCCCGCGCATCGAAGCGAAGATCCCCAAGGTCATGGACCTGCAGATGTTCTACGACGACAAGGGACAATGGTTCCCCACCAGCAACGGCGCGTGGTTCAAGCGCGAGCCGATCCTGGTCAACAAGATCGAACTCTACCGCGACGGCAAACTCTACGACGTCCGCACCGGCCCCGCGGACTGACGCCTGCGTGCGAGGCGCCTCCTGTTCCTTTCCCCCTAACCTCCCCCAAAGGGGCAGGGACCAGATTGGCGCGATCGGTGGCTCATGCGAGAGTCATTGCTGGACCCGACATGCCCGCGATCGAACTCCACCAAGTCCGCAAGATCTTCGGCGGCGACTTTGTCGCGGTCGATGACCTTTCGCTGATCGTCCCCGACGGCGCGCTGTGCGGGTTCATCGGTCCCAACGGGAGCGGCAAGACGACGACCCTGCGCATGATCATGCGCATCTACGCCCCCGATCACGGCCGCGTCGTCGTGCTCGGCGACGCGCAGCACGGGCCGGCCGACGACCGCGTGGGGTATCTGCCCGAAGAACGGATGCTCTATAAGTCGATGCGCATCGACGAGGTGCTGACCTACCTTTCCCAGCTCAAAGGCCACAAGCCCACCTCCGCCGAGATCAACGACTGGCTCGATCGCCTGCAGCTCCCCGGCGTCGCCAAGCGGCGCGTGCAGACGCTGTCCAAAGGCCAGACGCAGAAGATCCAACTCATCGCCGTCCTGCTGGCCAAGCCCCGGCTGGTGTTGCTCGACGAGCCGTTCAGCGGGCTTGATCCGGTCAACGCCGACGTGTTGCGCGACGCGATCCTCGAGCTGCGCCGCCAGGGTACGACGGTGCTTTTCAGCACGCACGACATGGGCGTGGCCGAGCGGATGTGCGACAGCATCGTGATGATCCACAAGGGCAAGAAAGTGCTCGACGGCACCGTGCAGCAGATTCAACAGCAGTACGCGGTCGACACCGTGCGTGTACGCCTGAGCGGCGGGGCGCGGGTGCCGGGAATGCTGCGCGGCGTCGAACGCGTCAGCGATTTCGGAAGGTATACCGAACTGCATCTGATGCGCGAGGCCGACCCGCAGGAGGTGCTGCGGCAGCTTCAGTCGGCCGGGCCGATCGCTCTGTTTGAGATCGCGCACCCCAGCCTGCACGACATTTTTGTGCGCATCGCCGGTCCCGGCGCCGAGGCGGAGGCCAGCGCATGACCGGCAAGACGCTCGTCATCGCCCGCCGCGAGTTCATGGCCGCCGTGAAGACCAAGGGCTTCATCGTCGGCGTGATTCTCATGCCCCTGCTGATGGCTGGCGGGATCATCATCCAGACGTTGACCAGGGACATCGTCGACCTCTCGACGAAGAAATGCGCCGTCATCGACCGCTCGCCGGACCAGCAACTTTCCGCGCTCCTGCTCCGCGCCGCCGAGCGCCGCAATAAATCCATCGTCGACGAGAAGACCGGCCACCAGACGAAGCCCAAATTCGAACTGGCCGTCGTCGAAGCGTCCGACGTCGATGCCGCGCGCTTTAGGGCGTCGGAGCAGATTCGCGGCGGCGAGCTGATGGCGATGGTGGAGATCGGCCCGGACGTGTTGTCGCCAAAGCAGAAGGAGCCGTCGACGCAGCCGATGGCGCTGCCTGATCGCAGCGATCCTTACGCCGCAATCGAAGCGCTCAACGACCCCGACAGTCTCGTTTACTACACGACGAATCGCCCGACCTACACCGAGCTGCGCGAGTTCGTGCAGCAGACGCTGCAACCCCGCATCGTGTCGGCGCGGCTGAACCAGTCGCAGGTGACGATCGACGCCATCACGCAACTGGCCGGCTCGCTGGTCGTCCCGCGCGGGCTGGCCGAGAAAGACCCGGTCACCAATGTCGTCACCTTCGAGCCGCGTAAGAACGAAATCGTCATCATCATTATGCCGATCGTGATGGTGATGCTGATGTTCATCGTCGTGCTGGTGGGTGCCAGCCCGTTGACGACGAACATCATCGAGGAAAAACAGCTCCGCATCGCCGAGGTGCTGCTGGGCAGCGTCTCGCCGTTCCAGTTGATGATGGGCAAGCTGCTCGGCGGGGTGGCGACGTCGCTGACGCTGGGCGTGATTTATGTCAGCGGCGCGTTCGTCGTCGCGCGGCAGCTCGGCGTGCTGCACCTGCTGTCGCCGGCGCTGCTGGGATGGTTTGTGGTCTTCACGATCGTCGCCAGTCTGATGTACGGCGCGCTTTTTGTCGTCGCCGGCGCCGCCGCCACCAATATCAAGGAAGCGCAGGCGCTGGTCACGCCGATGATGCTGATCGTCGTGCTGCCGATGTTCCTGATCGGTCCGATCCTCAGCGACCCGCACGGGTTAATCGCCCAGGCGGGCACGTTCTTCCCGCTGTCGGCACCGATGGTGATGATGATGCGCCTGGGCATCCCGCCTGCTCCGCCGTGGTGGCACCCGATTGCTGCGGTGATTCTCAGCGGCTTAATGACGATCGTCTTGGTCTGGGTCGCCGGCCGCGTCTTCCGCGCCGGTTTTCTCCTGGTCGGCCGCCCGGCTTCGATACGCGAACTGATCGGCTGGATCCTCCGCGGCTGAAGCGGCGAATTGTGTGGCGTGATGAGTGTGACGTGAGAAATGCAGCACTTCTGTCTTTCTCACGACACACTCATCACGCCACACGCTCCTTCGTTCATGGCCGGCCGTTGGAAATCTGCCTGGTCCGCTTGAGATACAGCAGCAGAACGCTCGGCCCGAAGGCGACGATCATCACCAGCACGCCGGTGCAGATCGCGGTTCCGGTCATGATGCCGGCGCAGCATTCGGTGCGCCGGCGGACGATGATGTGCGAGGAGACGGCGATCAGCAGTTCGGCGACGCTTCCCAGCAGCAGCCAGCGGTGCAGTCGCACCGCGAGCGATGTCGGCTCGTTGGTGCGCGTCGCCAGCCACAGCACGATCGACCAGCCGATCCACACCACGCCGCCGCCGATTACCGCGGCCCAGTAAAAGGCGTCGCCAGCTTTCGCTAACTCGGCAACGGCGAACCCGGCGGCGCTCATCAGCACGCCCAAGAGCAACCCGCTGGCGATCAGAGGAATGAGGACGCTTTTCCGCGTCAATGGCCGTTGGCGCGCCTGGCGCACCGGCGTGAACATCAGCGCCAAGCCGCACGCCGCCAGGATCGCGATAATCGTGCAGACTGCCCCGATGAACTCGGTGTCGCTGTTCCCGCGCCAGTCGAATGCCACCCACGCGGGGAGCGCGAGCATGGCAAGGAACAGCAGTGCGTAGATGACGACAACCACCCACACCCACCACGGCGCACGCACCCGCCGCTGCGGGGGCGTCACTTGATAGCTCAGTGTCGGCGGGGGCTCTGTCATGGGCGGCTTTCGAGCCGCCGCTACTTATAGTTGGACCGTGCGGATCGAGCAAAAAACGAGCCGATTGGTCGCCAAGAGCGAAGGGGCAAAGAATCGCGAAGAGGAACATTTCGTTTCAATGGCCTTCTTCGCGCGCCTTCGTTCTTCGCGACCAATCTGCGCTCTCGCGAGAAAACGCAGGAACCGCAGATTACGCAGATTACGCAGATGAATCGCATTGAAAATCCAAGTCATCTGTGGTTCCGTATTTCTTAGCGGACGCGCGCGATCACCACGTAATCCACTCGGCCGGAGTATGGATCGTCCATCTTGCCGGAGTTGTCGCGGAGGACGGCGCGGGTGTCGAATTTCACCGTTTCCCCTTGCAGTTGGACCGTTTCAAAGCGGATCAACTGCTGGTTGAGGGGATGTTCGCCGGCGACGTAGTGGATGTCGAAGCCCTTGAGGACGACCTCGGCCGACAATACCTGGCGGCCTTGGAAGCTGATCGTCGTGGGAACGAGGGCTTCCTTGCCACTGGTCTTGTCGATGTCGACCGTTCCCGAGCGGAACTCGACGTCGGCCGACCGGGCATCGGTCGCGACCACCGGGGCGCGGGCGTCCTGGGCGCTGGTGGAATTGGCGTAGAATGCTGAACCGATCAAAGCGGCACTGCCCAGCGCGAGGGTGGGAATAAAGCGATTCATGGTCATCTCCGGAAAAAGGTCGCCCCCAACGACCGATGCTAGATCCCCGGATGCCCCGGGTCGTCTTAATTTCTTATCATCATCCATTGGTTTCTTGCATTGGTTTCTTGGCCGTTTGCACATCAGGGTGCCCCCATCTGACCAGCCCGCGACGAGCGGAGACCGGCCTCGCGCCGATAACGCGTGCCTGAAACGATGCCGCGCGGAGGCAGCCTACGGAAGTCGCGGACTACGACTAAGATGCAACCATGAGCGAACCCGGCACAGACCCTCTTTCGGCGAAGGCACGCATGATCCTCCGGGCGCGGCGGGACGCGTATGACGAACTCGTCGGGCCGCGCGAGGCGCCGCGCGATTCGTTCGATCTGCTCGAAAACCTCACGCCCGCCGAATTGTTCGAGAAACCCGTTCGCTCAACGGCGGCGGCGTACGCGGTGTTGGCGGGCATGTGGCTTTGGCACGACGGGCTGCACGAATGTCACGCCATCGTGCAGAAAGCGCCGGATGAACTGCTTTCCAGGGAACAGCCCGCGTCGCGGCTGTCGGTGGGACTGACGGCGTCGCCACAGCTCGGTCGCGACATAAGCCACCTGCGTGAGATGACCGAGACATTCGCATTCTGGCACGCGATCATGCACCGGCGCGAAGGGGATTTCGGCAACAGTAAGTACTGGTACGCCCGCTGCCGCAGTCACCCGCTGCTGGCGGCGATCGCCGCCAATGCCGGCGAGGTCGTGGCGCGGGCGCCGGCGGACAAGGCGCTGCTGCGCTTCTCGCTGAACGAATGGAACGGCGCGGCGTTCGTCGATTTCGTGCAGTCAGTCCACGAAAGCCCGTCGAATGAGCGATACCCGGTGGCGGTGGCGCTTCAGCAGCTCGAGTGGCGGATGCTGTTCGACTACTGCACGCGATTGGCCGCCAGCGGTTGAGCGACGCGGGATTGCCTGTCGCGCGGCCTTGCTGGCGGCGGCCCCCCAGTAAAGGCGGTTTACCAGGCGCCCCGCGGGCACGAGGGTGCGGCGACATACCGCAGTCCGCCCGGCGTCATCTCGGTGCTGTCCAAATCGACACCCGTCGCCGACAAACCGACGGATAGCGCGTACAATCAATTTCAGCGGCAATTGGAGGCCGGTCGTGCCTGAGCCGGACGTGCGTGGCTCTGCCGGGGGAAGTTACCTGCGAACCTTCCCCTGTTGCTTTTGGACGAAAAGGATGCCCGAGGGTACCGTCCTTTGGTATAACCAGTGGTCGTTCCATCCGATGTAATCGCAACCTTGAGCGGACACGTTGTGTCCGGTGGCGGAGCAAGCAGTGACAAATTCGATGTTTGAATCGTGTGAGGCGCGGCGGCTTTTGGCTTTCGCTCCGGTCGGTCCGCCGGTCACCGCACAGGCGGCCAACGTGATCGCAACGGAAGCGGCCGACTCGATCAACAACGGCGCATTTTCCAAGCATATCGCGGCCTGGACGACCGGCTCCGACGTTGACGTACGCGTTTTCGGGTCGGACGGCTCGCCGTTCGGCCCCGCCATCATCGCCAATACCAACCCCGGCGCATCGCGTCCGGACGTCGGCTTTGACAACAACGAAGGCTTCGTCGTCGTCTGGCAAGGTCCCGACGCCGACGGCTCGGGTATCTTCGGCCAATACTTCGACTCAGGCGGAGCCCCGGTCGGCACCCAGTTCCTGGTCAACACCGGCGAGGCCGGAGCGCAGACCGCGCCGCGCGTCGGCATCGACAACAACGGCACCTTCTTCGTCGTGTGGGAATCCGATCCCGACGGCCCGGGCGCTGCGCTGAGCCAGATCATGGGACAGCGCTTCCTCATCGGCGGCAGCGCGTCGGGGAGCGAATTTGTGGTCAGCGACGGGTCGGTGGCGACGAGTCCGGACATCGCCTCCAGCGGCCCGCTCGGCGATGCCGTCGTCGTCTGGCAAAGCGGTGCCGCCATCAAGGCGCAGCGCCTGGACGTGCTCGGCACCAAGACCGGCGCGGCGATCACCGTCGCCGCCGCCAACGCAGGTCGGCCCGTCGTGGGCGTCGACGACACCGGTGATTTTGTCGTCGGCTTCACGGATCTCAGCGGTGTTAGCGGCATCGTCAAGGCCCGCCGCTTCAATGCCAACGGAACGGCCGTCGGTGGGGCATTCACCGTCGCGTCCTCCACCGCCAACGACCAGCGCACCGCCGTCCTTGACATGGCAGGGGACGGAAGATTCGTCGTCGGCTGGGCACAATCGTCCGTGCCGGCCGGCCCGTTCGACACCGTCGCATTCCGCGCCTTCAAGGCCATCGGCACTGTCGACGGCATCGAAAACACCATCGGCAATACCAATGTCGGCGGCGACCAGCGCTTCGGGCTGGCGGCGCAGGAAATTGACCTCATCCGCGTTGCCTACACCGCCACCGATACCGGCGCGACCGGGGCGTTCGTGCAGAGCTTCAACCGCGTCCCCGGCATCCTCGACCTGGCGGCCGACATTGATGGATCGGTCATCCAGATCTTCGGCTCGACCAACAATATCCGCGTGTCGATCGACGGCGTCGTCACCAACTGGGGCTCGCCCACCGATTTCACGGGCATCGTGGTCACCGGCGGCGACGGCGCGGACTACATTCGAGCCAAGAACATCACCCTTCCAATGACCGTCACCGGCGGGCTGGGAAATGACTCGATCACCACCGGCGACGGCAATGATTCGGTCGATGGCGGGCTCGGCAACGACGCCATCAGCACCATGGGCGGGGACGATTACGCCTTCGGCGCTGATGAAACGGATTCCATCTTCGGCGGTACCGGCAACGACACGCTCAGTGGCGGCCCCGGTCGCAACCTGATCTACGGTGAGGCCGGCGACGATCTGCTCAACGGCTCGAACCGTCCTGACATCCTTTACGGCGGCGACGGCAACGACCGGCTACGCGGTTTCAACGGCGGCGACGCACTCTTCGGTGGCGCCGGCGCTGACGACCTCCGTGGCGGCGGCGGTAACGACGCCCTCTGGGGCCAGGACGCTGACGACTACATCGAAGGCGGCACCGGCAACGACAAGCTCGTCGGCGGACGCGGCAACGACTGGCTCCTTGGACAGCAAAACGTCGACACCCTCTACGGCAACCTCGGCGCCGACATCCTCGACGGCGGCGCTGAAGGCGACTACGGGTACTACGACTTCTCCGACAGCCTGATCTCGATCGAGATCCTTCGCCTCAACGCGTAGGCGCGGCGCGACGGCAACGCAAAACGCCCTGCGGGTCCGCCGTTTCGCGGCAGCCCGCAGGGCGTGTCCTCGTGAGTGTGCATTCACCGTTAGATGAACCGGATGTCGTTCAGCGCCGGGAATGCCTTGCGATACTCCCGCAGCCCCACGAGGTCGATCTCCGCCGATGCCACGCCCGTCACCGCGCCGGCATCGGCGATCGTGTTCCCACGCGGGTCGATGACGACGCTTCTGCCCGGATAGCCGGGGACGTTTGGGTCGCTGCCCACGCGGTTGCAGCCGACGACGTACGCCTGATTCTCGATCGCCCGCGCGATCAGCAGTGCGACCCAATGCTCGACCCGCGCGCTCGGCCAGTTGGCGATGACGACGAGCACTTCAGCGCCTTGCTTCGTGGCCAGCCGAAACGCCTCGGGAAACCGTAAGTCGTAGCAGATCAGCGGCGACACCGTAGCGCCGTTCCACTGGAACAGCCGCACGCCGTCGCCGCCTTTGTAGTGCTGGTGTTCGGTGGCGAATGTGAACGGGTGCAGCTTCTCGAAGCGGACGATCAGGTGGCCCGACGGCGCGTAGACCAGCGCCTCGTTCCGCCCGCGGTCGTCGGGCTTCCGCACATTTCCGGCGATGACGTGGACGCCGAAATCCCGGGCCAGTTGCGAGACGAACGCGTCCGTCTCCGCAGCGCCGCCGGCGACGGCGTCGACATTCATCGTGAAGCCGACGGCAAACATTTCCGGCAGCACGACAAGGTCGCCGCGGTCAGGTCGAAGCGCTTCGACGGCGCCGCGCGCCAGGGCGTGGTTGGCGGGGCGGTCTTGCCAGACCAGATCAAGCTGGATCGCGTGAACGCGCATGCGGGCAATCTACACGCTGCGGGGATAAGTTGACGAACGAATCGCCAGGTGCGCATCGTCCAGCGAGTAATGCCGCGAAGCTACTTCGCGCCCGGCTCGTCGTCGTTCCACGGCGGGAGTTGAAACAGGTCGACCTTACCGGACGTCGCCGACGGATTCGCCGGCGCCAGTTGCACGCGGGTTGCGGATGCCGCGCGCACCGCACCAGGCCCGGGCTTCATCGCCAGCGCCGCGAAGACGAGCACGATCGCCACCACAACGGCGGCCGCGATCAGCCACCGTGGCGCATGCCGGGCAGAGCCTGGGCTCCGCGCCAAGGCGTGCGGATCGGGGACGAAATCGATCGTTACGTCGTCATCTGACTCGATGGCGGCGTCAGTTTCTTCAAGATGTTCTTCTTCGACGATGTGCTGCATACAACACCGTTCGTATCGGCACCGCTTCGGCTTATCGGCCAGAAAATCCGGGTGCTTGTCGCGTTGGCGCTTCGATTTGGGAGTTCCCCGCCGCACTGCTAGAATGGCCCGCTCGCCATGGCGTACACCGTTCTCGCCCGCCGCTATCGCTCTGCCACGTTCGATGACCTCATCGGGCAGGGTCATGTCGCGCGCACGCTGACCAACGCGATCAACACCAATCGCCTCGCCCACGCGTTCCTATTCACCGGCACGCGCGGTACGGGCAAAACGTCGTCGGCGCGCATCCTGGCCAAGTGCTTGAATTGCGAAAAAAGCGACAAGCCGACCGCCCACCCTTGCGGGGAGTGCAACTCGTGCCAGGCGATCGCCCGCGGCGACGACATCGACGTGATCGAGATCGACGCCGCGAGCAACACCGGCGTCGACAACGTCCGGGAGATCATCGAGAACAGCCAGTTCCGCCCGGCCCGCAGCCGCTTCAAGGTGTACATCATCGACGAAGTACACATGCTCTCCAAGAACGCCTTCAACGCACTTCTCAAGACGCTGGAAGAGCCTCCTGAGCACGTCAAATTCATCCTCGCCACCACCGAGGTCGAGAAGGTGCTGCCGACGATTCTGTCGCGCTGCCAGCGGTACGACTTCCGGAACATCCCGACGCGTGAGATCGCGGCGCATCTCAAGAGCGTCTGCAAACAGGAGAAAATTCAGGCCGACGACGACGCGATCCTGCTCGTCGCCAAGGCCGGCGCAGGGTCGATGCGCGACGCGCTCTCGCTGCTCGACCGCCTCCTCTCGGCCGCCGGCGACCACCTGACCAGCGGCACTATCGAAGAACTTCTCGGCTTGCCGCGCAGCGCACAAATCTTCGATCTCGCCAACGCCATCGGCGTCGGTGATGTGAAGGACGTGTTGACCCGGATCGATGCGCTGATCACCAGCGGTTTGTCGGCGGAAACGCTGGCGACGTCGCTCGTCGACCACCTTCGCAATCTCCTGATCCTGCGCACCTGCGGCAAGCAGAGCGAATTGGTCGAAGTGCCCGGCTTGTCGCTCAACGAACTCGACGGGCAGGCGCAGAAGTTTGAGCCGGTCGTCCTTAGTCAGGACATCGTCATCCTCGAGGAACTCCGCCGCCAGCTCCGGCAGAGCACCGCCGGGCGCGCCTTGGTCGATGCCACGATGGTTCGGCTGGCACTGGCCGCCCAGTTCAGCACGATCGAAGAGCTGATAGGCGAAGTAGAAGCTTCGTCCTCCAACGGCGCGGCGGGCGCTGCAAAAAAAAAGTACCTGGTCAGTGAGGAGGCCATAGGCCTTGGGCCTTCGGCCTTGCTCGAAGAGCCTGCTGTTCCTGCGGCGACTGACTCGGCCGAGGATTTCTCTGCGCCCCAAGTCCCAAGCCCCCAGCCCCAAGCCCCAGTTGCTGACGAGAAAGACGAACTTCCCGCTGTCGGGCGCGTATGGGAAGGCAGCGGGCCGACCTCGATCTTCGCGGCGTTTAAGAACAGTGGCCCGACCAAGCCCGCGCCGCGGTCGCAGCAACTGGCCGAGGTGCCAGTCGGCAATATCGGGCCGGTCGACCGGTCCGACCTGAGCGATCTGCTTAATCGCTTCCGTTCGGCCGCGATGGAGAGCCAGCCGACCGTCGCGGGATTTCTCGACGGCAGCCGCATCATTGCCGTCGACGGCTCGTCGATCACGCTCGAGTACCCGAAAAATCTCGAAATGAGCGCCAAAATGCTCGACCGCAACGGCAAGCGCGAGAGCCTGGCCACCGTGCTGTCGGCGCTGCTCGGCGAACCCGCGAGCATCCGCGTCTCGGTCAACGAAAGCCTGATCGAAACGCCAGCGTCCAAGCCTACGCCCGCAGAATCGGACCGCCGACCGCCTCCCGCGCGCGCCAGCCCGCCCGAGCCGCAAGTCGCAATGCCAGTCAACAACGGCATGCCCATCACCGAAGAGCTGCGCATCGAACTGCTCCAGAACAACCCGCTGAT
>JBBRFH010000055.1:0-15012 GCA_038224615.1 Tepidisphaerales bacterium | reverse complement strand
CTCGATGTCCACCGGGCGGTGGCCCATGAGCTCGCGGGCGAGGTTGACGAAATCCTTGTAGCCGCGGCTGCCGGGGTCGTACTCGGTGATGGGCTGGCCGAAGCTGGCGGCTTCTTTGAGCTTGGTGTTGAAGTTGACGACGCTGTCCATGAGGTAGTCGCGGAACTTGGCGCGGAGCTCTTGGAGCACCTCGCGGGCAAGCTTGGTGCGGGTGTCGTAGAGGGTCGGCAGGACGCGGATCTGAACCTGCTTGCCGCAGCGTTCGCGCATCTCGTCGAGGGTTTCCATCATCCGCGACAGCCCGTGCAGGCTGAAGAAGCCGGTCTCGACGGGGACGATCACTTCGTCACACGCACGCAGCGCGTTGAAGGTGATCAGGCCGACCGAAGGCGGGCAGTCAATGATGCACCACTGGTACTGGGCCTTGACGGTTTCGATCGCCCGGGCAAGCCGGTCTTCGCGACCGTGCCGGCCGGCGAACACCTGCTCGAAAGCGGCGAGTTTGATGTTGCTGGGGGCGAGGTCGAAGTCGGTCGCGATCTGCCACACGACTTCGCTCAGCCGGGCGGTGGGCCCGTCGGAGGCTTCGATCAGGCAATCGTAGATCGTGCGCTCGACCTGCTCATCCGGCACGGCGAGCCCGACGGCGCAGTGGCCTTGCGGGTCCATGTCCAGGAGCAGCGTTCGGTGACCAAGACGTGCGAGGCAGGCGGCAAGATTGATCGACGTGGTCGTCTTGCCGCATCCACCTTTTTGATTCACAACTGCAATGGTTCGCATGGCAAACCTTCCTTGGCTGAGCGATCAGACCGCCGATCCGTGGCGGGCCGAGAATAGATGCAAATGAACGTGCCTTCATGGCAAAGATCGGTGTTGTGGTGCTGATCGCTTTAGTTTTATGGGCGGAGGCTGCGAAAAGACCGTGGACGGGACTGTGCGGTGCCCTTATGCCGCTGCCATCTGGACGGGGGGCGCGGGGCTGCGATCCGGGGGGGCGAACTCCGGGACCACGCTCATCAGCGCCGCGATCACGTCATCGCGTGACGATTCGATCACCGCCTCCAACTCTCCCAGCATCGCCTCCATCTCGGCGGGCGTGCGCTGGGGGAGTTTCCAGACGTGGATTTTCTTGTGTGATGTCGACACGATCTGATCGGTGTCGTTGGCGAGTTCTTCAAAGAGCTTCTCGCCGGGACGCATGCCGGTGATTTTCACTTCGATGTCTCGGCCGGCGACAAGTCCGTGTCGGCGGATCATCTCGTGGGCCAGGTCGAGGATGCGGACCGGCTCGCCCATGTCGAGTACGAAAATCTCCCCGCCGCGGCCGATCGCGCCGGACTGCATGACCAGTTGCGACGCCTCGGGGATCGTCATGAAATAGCGTCGCATCTCCGCGTGCGTCACCGTGACCGGCCCGCCAGCGGCGATCTGCTTCTGGAAGATCGGAACCACCGACCCCGACGACCCCAGCACGTTGCCGAACCGGACGGCGGTGAAGCGTGGGGATTGGGCCTTGGGCCTTAGGGCTTGGGCCTTGCTGGGGGAAGCGATTGCCGCGTGGGTGGCGTTTTCACCAAGGCCCAATGCCCAATGCCCAAAACCTCGATTCAGCGACTGCACATACAACTCCGCCACGCGCTTCGTCGCGCCCATCACTGACGTCGGATTGACGGCCTTGTCGGTGCTGATCATCACGAACGACGAAACACCCGCGGCGAGCGCGGCGTCGGCGACGGTCTTGGTGCCGAAAACGTTGTTCTTGACTGCTTCGCCGGGATTCCGCTCCATCATCGGCACATGCTTGTGGGCGGCGGCGTGGAAAACGACGTGGGGGCGCTCGGTGGCAAAGACCTGCTCGATCCGTCGCGCATCGCAGACGTCGGCAATGGTCGGCCGGAGGTCGGTGCCGATCCAGCGGTGACGCAGTTCCTGGTCGATCTCAAACAGCGCATTCTCGCAGCGGTCGAGCAGGACGAGCGTCGCGGGGCAGAATTTCATGATCTGCCGGCAGATTTCCGACCCGATCGACCCGCCGGCACCCGTGACCAGGAGGCGTTTCCCGCCAATGAAACGCTGCAGCTCGGGGGTATCGAGGTTGATCGCCTGACGCCCGAGCAAATCCAGCGGCGACACCTTCGGCGCGAAGGCCGACCGGCCGTGGCGCGACGGAAACAGCGCGACGCTGAGCTTGCGGAGCAGAGGACCCATCCACTCAGTTATCGGTCGGAAGGGGGCAGGGGGATGAGTTCGGCTTCGGACTCGGCCAATCGCGATTCAATCGCACGCCGAACGTTCTCATTGCTGGTGAGCGACATCAGATCTTCCACCGCGTCCAGCTTCTGTGCCGCTGTGAGCCGAGCGTGCATGCGGATCTGCCATCGCCGGGTTTCCTGCCAACTGCCCAGCGGACCGTCCGCCGGATCGTAATCAACTGGGTTTTCGTGCATTGGCGACCTCCAACGACTCGATATCGTCCAAGTCCTTCGGGCGACCGGAAAGTCGCTTGAGGTGCAGGAGGTGCTCAAGGGAGCAGATCCGCACTTTCACACCATAGTAATCTTTCCAGATCGAATCGCGTGCCAGTTCCTCGAAGGGGATCGGGTGGTGTACGAATACATCGACCAAAACCGGGGGATTATGGAGGCTGACAAACGAGAATACCACCATATTACGCTGCCGCCACGATTCCCGAGTCGCCTCATCGGCGAGCCCGCGAGGATCAACCCCCATACGCGGAACGTACTGCACCTGTTGCAGTGCCGTGGATAGCCGGTCGAGATTCCGCGCGTCGAACGCGACGATCATGTCAACATCCAATGTGGTACGAACGTAGCCGTGGAGGATCGTCGCAATCCCTCCCACAATAACGTATTCCGCGCCGGCGTCGTTGAGGGCGCTGATGATCTGTTTGAAGCGTGAGTTACCGCCTTCCATCCTGTAAATCATAGCAAATTGCATTTCCACCGTCACAGGGTTAGCCTGCCCATCGACGATGCGGTGCCCCTTTTGCCACGCCGATAAGGACAGCTTGAAAGTGATCGATTCGCGCGCCTGCGACGGCGATCGCGCGATTCGGCGCCGGCGGGAGTGTTTGAACTGCAAGAAGCGGTTCACCACCTACGAACGCATCGAGGGGTCGGTCAAATTGACGGTCGTGAAGCGCGATGGTTCTCGCGTGCCGTGGGATCGTGAAAAAATCGTCCGCGGGCTGGAGCGGGCGTGCTTCAAGCGGCCGGTGCCCGAGGAAGTGCTGCTGCGGATCGCCGAGGAAGTCGAAGAGGAATGCTTCGCCACCCACGATCGCGAAGTCTCGTCGGCCGCCATCGGGGAACTGGTGTCCGAGCGGTTGCGGCGGGTCGACCAGGTCGCCTATGTGCGGTTTGCCAGCGTCTACAAGCAATTTAAGACACTCGACGACCTGATCGAAGCCGCCCAGGGCGTACTGGACGCGCGACGATTCGAGGACCCGACGCAGGGCACGCTGTTTATTGAACCCAAGCCCGCCGTCCCCGCGGTCCCGCCGCCGCCGGAGAATGGGCACGCGCCCAAGCGCCGTCGCGGCCGGCGCGTCGAGCCTGTGACTGAAGCTGCCAAGCCCGCCGAGTAATGCAGCCGCGAAGAGGCGATGAGCGCGAAGGAAAACGCGGCGAAAGCCTTCGCTTCTGAATTGTTTCGCCAATCGCGCGGCTGGCTCGATGATCGGTATATGAAAACGGAATGTGTCCAGGCGATGGGTCTTCTTCGGGTTGTCTTCGCGCTCGTCGCCGCTTCGCGGTTGAATTCTGATTACACCACCCATGATGCACCGCACCCTGATCCGCACCGCCGTTGCCTTGTCGCTCGCGTCCATCGCCGGTTGCGCGCAGCCGCCGAAGGAACCGGACAAAATCACCACGCCATACGTGAACCTGCCCGCCAAGGAGGTGCCGGACTTCCTCAAGGCAACGCTTTGGGAGCAAGTGGACATCGGCAATGCCGGCCCGATGCTCGTCTCCGGCTACGGGCTGGTCGTGGGGCTCGACGGCACCGGCGACACCCGTGCTCCCAATGTCGTGCGCGAGTACATGATCAAGCAGATGCAGAAGCACGGCTTCGGCAGCACGATGATCCCCGGCTTTGAGAAACTGACGCCCGAGCAGGTGCTCAACGACCCGCTCAAACGCGTCGCGATCGTGCGCGTCGAAGGGTTCGTCCCGCCTGGTGCCCGCAAGAATCAGCTCTTTGACGTGCAGGTGACAGCGCTTGAAAACAGCAACACCTCCAGCCTGCATCGCGGCACCCTCTATCAGACCGATCTCGCGTTGCGCGGCACGGACCCTGGCAATCTTGGCGGTGGGGTTGTGAATCCGGTGGCGCGGGTGAGCGGGCCGATCATGGTCAACCCGGCCGTCGCGACGCAGGAAGAGGACGCGACGCCGGCGCAGCGGCTTTCGCTCCGCCGCGGCATCATCATGGGCCGCGGGCAGGTGCTTGACGACCGCCCGCTCAGCCTGCGCATTCGACAGGCCGCCAGCCCGATGGCCCGCGCCGTCGAGCGGCGCGTGCAGGACCGTTTCCAGAACAGCAAGGTCGCCGCCGCCAAGAGTCCGCAGGAAGTGTGGATCAACGTCCCCGAATCGTACGGCGACGACTGGGAACATTTCGCCGGCGTGGTCACGCACCTGTACTTCAACGGCTCGACCGAATTCGCCACGCTGCAGGCCGCCAAGCTCGCGGAAATCGCCGGCCGCGATCGCGAGCAGGCGCCGCTGATGGACATCAGCTATTGCTGGGAAGGGCTCGGCACCGCGGCGCTGCCGAAGATTCAGCCGCTGCTGAATCACCCGTCGGCCGAAGTGCAATTCGCCGCGGCCCGGGCGGCGGCGTTTATGAAAGACCTCAGCGCGCAGGAAACGCTGGCCAGGATGGCGCGCACCCGCGATCACCCATTCCAACTCAGCGCCATCCGCGTGCTCGGCCAACTCGATCAGACCGTGCTGACCCGGCAGATGCTGCGCGAAATGCTTAACGGCGACCAACTGCTCGCCCGCATCCAGGCCTACGAGGCGATGCTCGCCGGCGCCGATCCGATCATCGTCACCCGCAGCGTCCGCGAGCGCTTCGCAATCGAACTCGTCCCCTCCGACGGCCCGCCCATCATCTACGCCACCCGCGTAGGAACCCCGCGCATCGCGTTCATCGGCCGGCGTGCCATGCTGGCGAGCGGTGCGTGGTATCTCGGGCTCAAACGCGAATTGACGATCACCGACGCCGGCCCGGGCGCCGCCAAGCTCTACTTCCGAGGGCGCGAAGGCCAGCAGGCCGCGGAACTCACATGCTCGTCTGACGCGGCGATCATCACGGCGCGACTGGGTGGCGATGCGCCCCCCGGCGAGCCGCGCATCGACCTCAGCTACACCGATATCGTCGGCCTGATCGAGCGGCTGTGCAAGGAGAAGGTGCTCGTCGGGCCTGACAACCGCGAGTCGGCGACGTTCGTGCTGCAATCGCTGCCGGGCGTCGACGACCCGATCTTTTCGGCCCCGACGATCCCCGAGCAGCGTCCGGCGTCTGACACGCCTGCGGTCGACGACGCCCCGCGCATCGACGCCCCCGGCGACGCGCCGCCGCCGTCCCCGCTCCTGCCCGTCGCCCCGACCGGCCAGCGTCCAGCCAAGTAACGCCGCCGCCTCGGAACGGCTCATACACCGAGGGCGCCAGGTGCGCCCAGGGTTCACCTGCGCCGGACCGCCCGGCGACGACAGATCGCAAGGCTGTGGACAAGGTAAGTTTCTATTGCTTTGAGGCGCAAAACGTGCTCTATTACCCCCCAGCAGTAGCGGCCGACACGGACGATCGCCGCCCGTACCACAGGATATGGGTCAGGAGGACCCGACATCATGCGCCTTCGAAAGCTCGTTCTTCACGGGTTCAAATCCTTCGCCGATCGTACGGAATTCCTGTTCGATCAACCGGTCACGTGCATTGTCGGCCCGAACGGGTGCGGCAAGAGCAACGTTGTTGACGCGGTCAAATGGGTGCTCGGCGAGCAGTCAGCCAAGAGCCTGCGCGGCGACGCGATGCTGGACGTCATCTTCAACGGCTCAGGCGGGCGCAAGCCGGCGGGGATGGCGGAGGTCGTTCTCGTCTTCGAGAACCCGCCGCGCGACGACGGCACACGAATCATCAATCTCCCCATCGACGAAGTCTCCGTCGGCCGTCGCCTCTACCGCGACAGCACGTCCGAATACACCATCAACGGCAAGACCTCGCGCCTCAAGGACATCCGCGACCTGTTCCTCGACACCGGCATCGGCGTCGACGCCTACAGCGTCATCGAGCAAGGCCGCGTGTCGCAGCTCCTCGAGAGCAACCCGCTGCAGCGCCGCATCATCTTTGAAGAAGCCGCCGGCATCTCGCGGTTCAAGGTCAAGAAGAAGGAATCGCAGCGCAAGCTCGAAAAGGTCGACCAGAACCTGCTGCGCGTGAACGACGTGGTGCAGGAAGTCGATCGGCGACTGCGCGGCGTGAAGATCCAGGCCGGCAAGGCGCGGACGTATCAGGAACACTCGACGCGGCTGAACGACCTCCGCCTCGGCTACGCGCTGCAGGAATACCACAAGCTTCATGGCGAGTTGACGCGGGTCGGCAAGGAATCCGAAGACACGCAGTTCCGCGTCGATGACGTCGCCGGCGATCTGGCCAAGCGGCAGAACGAACTGGCGCAATCGCGCGATCAGGCCGATCAGGTCGCCAATTCAAAACAGCGGGCCGAGCACGAACTGGTCGAAGCGCAGGCGCTCGTCCGCGCCGCCCAGCAGAAGCAGCAGTTCGCCCAGCAGCAGCTCACGCAGATCGGCGAGCAGGTCGAGAACCTGCAGCGCGACAAGACCTCTGCCGTCGAGCGCCGCGCCGAAGTCCAGGCCCACCTTGATGACGAAGCGAAGGTTCTGGAAGAGCTGACCGGGCAACTCGAGGCCCGCCGCAAGGAGATCGAGCAGAAGCAGGAACTGTTCAAGAACGATCAACTCAAGCTCAACGTACTGGTCACCCAGATCGAGCGCAATAAGTCTGCCGTCCTCGACATGATGCGGAAGCTGGCGAACGTGAACAGCCGGCTGGCGTCGATTGAGATCGAGCGTAAGAACATCGCCGCCAACCAGGACCGCCAGGCCGTGCGTCGCGAGCAGGTGACGGGCGACATCGCGACGGCCGAGGAAATTGCCGGCGAGCTGAAGACGAAGCTCGAAGGCGTGCTCGGTCACATCACCGAGCGCCAGCAGGAGCACGAAGCCCGCAAGCAGGCCGCCTCCACGCTAGGCCAGCAGATCAAGCAGATTACCGAATCGCTCGGATCGGCCAAGGAACATCGCTCGGGCCTGCTGTCGCGGCAACGCGTGCTGCAGGACCTCGAGGCCCGCCGCGAAGGCGTCAGCGAAGCGGTCAAGAAAATCCTGAAAGAGCGCGAACAGAAGTTCCCGTTCGTGCAGGGGATCGTCGCCGACCTGCTCCGCGTCGACGTCGAACACGCAACCGTGATCGAAGCCGCGCTGGATGGCCGCGATCAATGGCTGGTCGTGAAGTCGTTGGACGAAGTGCCCGTTGAAACGCTCGCGCAGCTTTCGGGTCGCGTCTCTTTCGTGGCGTGGGCGTCCCGCCCACGCGAGGCAGACCGTGGGCAAGATGTCCACGGCACGAAGCACGACTGGTCGAAGATTGACGTTCCGCTGCGCCTGGCGATTGATCTTGTCAAAGTCGAGCCCGAGCACCGCGGCATCGCCGAGAAACTTCTCGGCACCACCGCCGTCGTCGACACGCTCGCCGACGCGATCGCGTTGCACAATTTCGGTCCGGCGGGCTTTCGCTTCGTGACCCGGGAGGGCTATGTCGTCGAGGCCGACGGCATCATCAAGGCCGGGCCGCTGGGCGCGTCGATGGGCATCCTGTCGCGCCGCTCTGAGCTTGAGTCGCTCGTGATGCAGATCGCCGAAATTGAACAGACGATCGCGCACCATAACGAGGAGCTGAGCCACTCTTCGCAGCAGGCCAAGCAGGTCGAGGAAGAAATCAACTCGCTGCGCAATGCCGTCTACCAGCTCAACACGCAGCGTGTCGAGATCAGCAGCCAGACGCAGCAGATCACCGATCGCCTCAAGAGCCTCGGCCGTGAATTGCCGCTGCTTGATCGCGAGTTGCAGAATCTGCTCGACCAGTCCGCGCGCCTGACCACCGAGGAGCAGCAGAAGGCCGAGCAAAAGCAGCAGATGGAAGCCCAGCAGCAGACGCTGCAGGAACAGATCGAAGCCTTTATCCAGCAGCAGATCGAACTCGTCGAGCAGGTGAAGGAACTGGCCGAGGACCTGACGACGTGCCGCGTATCGCTCGGGCAGGTGCAGGAAAAGCAGCTTGCCTCGCGCCAAACCGTCGAACGGCTCCGCAGCCAGCAGAACGAACTCGCCCAGCAGATCGAACGCATCACGCGATCGATCGACGGCACGAAGGACCGCGTCGCCGCGATCGAGGCCGAAGGGCAGAAAGCGCGGCACGACGAGGAGACGCAGATCGCCCGCGTGCAGGAACTCCGCGACCGCGTCGCCGAGACGACCGCCCAGCTTCAGTCGCTGCTCGAAACCGTCAAGCAACTGGCCGCCAAGGTCGAATCGATCCGCGGGCTGCACGGCGAACTCGAACAGAAGCTCCACCAACTCCAACTCCAGCACGGCGAACTCAACGTCCGCCGCGAATCGCTCGTCACGCGGACGCAGGACGAACTGCAACTCGACGTCACCTCGCGCTATCACGAGGAAGTCGACAAGCACTACGAGGCGCAGAAGCTCGAACCCGAACTGCTGTTTGCCTACGAGCACGGCGCGACGAACTGGGACGAGGTCGCGCGGGAGATCAAGGAGTTGAAGGAGAAGATCCAGCGGCTCGGCAACGTCAACCTCGACTCGATCGGCGAGATGGAAGAGCTCGAAGGCCGCGCCAAATTCTTCGCCGAGCAACTCGAGGACCTGGCCAAGGCCAAGACCGAGTTGGAGCAGCTCATCGACGAGATCAACCGCGAGAGCGGCATCCGTTTTGAGCAGACTTTCAACGCCGTCCGCGAGCATTTCCAGCACCTGTTCCGCAAGCTCTTCGGCGGCGGCAGTGCGGACGTGTTCCTGGAGCTTGAAGTCGAAGACACCGAGGCGATGAAGATCGCCAAGGCCGAAGCCGCGCCCGGCGAGATCATCCCGATGATGCGCAAGACGGTCGATCCGCTCGATGCCGGCATCGAAATCATCGCTCGCCCGCCGGGCAAGAAGCCCGTCACCATCACGCAGCTTTCGGGCGGCGAAAAGGCGATGACCTGCATCGCGCTGCTGATGAGCATCTTCAAGAGCAAGCCAAGCCCGTTCTGCATTCTCGACGAAGTCGACGCGCCGCTGGACGAGGCGAACAACGTGCGTTTTGGCCTGATCGTGCAGGAGTTCCTCGACCTCAGCCAGTTCATCATCATTACCCACCACAAGCGCACGATGCAGATCGGCAACGTGCTCTACGGCGTGACGCAGCAGGAGCAGGGCGTCAGCAAGCGCGTCAGCGTGAAGTTCGACCAAGTCGCCCAAGGCGGCCGAATCAGCGAAGCCGCCATCGCCCATGCCGAGCGCGCCGAGCGGATGAACACCGAAGTCGAGCCTGAACCGGCCGACGCCGAACACGTCGCGGCGTGAGCGAGGGTTCGCGCGCTCATGCACGCGCGGGCCTATCCGTTCGACGGCTCGCTGGAGGCCTGGCGCGATGCGGTCGACACCAGCGTCACTTCGATCGCTTCGGCGGGGCAGAACGTCCGAACCGCGTAACCCGAGAATCCGAGCCCGCGACTGACTACAAGCCAGGTCTGGTCGAAGCGATGCGCGCCGCGCGCGAAGCGCCTGGGTAGAGGATCGTGGGTGATGATCGGATGCCCCCCGGGCAGGCACACCTGACCGCCGTGCGTGTGGCCTGCAAAGATCGCATCGCTCTTGAGCGTTGCCAGCGTCATCACCTGACTGGGGAAGTGGGCCATCACCAGGCGCAATGTATTCGGCGGCTTGTCGGCGAGGTGATCGAGCAGGCCGGGGGTGATCGGGTCGCGCACGCTCACGCCATGTACGCCGACAATCTCGATCGCGGCGTCGCTGTTGTCGTCAGTCAGGCGGACGATCTGGTCGTGCAGCAGCCGCACCGGGAAATCTTCGCCTACGCGCAGGCGAAACATCTCGCCGTCGTGGTTGCCGAGGATGCCCCACACGCCGAGCCGCGCCCGCAGACCGTCGGCGAAGCGCCGCAGCAGCGGCAGGGCTGGGCGGCAGTCGTGGATGTGGTCGACGAAATCACCCGTCATGAGAATGACGTCAGGCGGATCGCGCTGCACGCGATCGTGCAACTCATCCCATGCCGGCATCCACGTCTCCGCGATGTGCGTGTCGCTCAGGTGCAGCACGCGCAGCCCGACCAGCGACGACGGAAGGTCGTCCATCGGCAGCGTGTACGCCGACCACTGCAAATGCCGGATCCGGCCGGCCTCCACCCACGGCCAGTCGGACGGCTGGACAGGATCGGGCAGTGACGTCGCGCGGCTGATCACACGCTGGATGATAGCGGCGGCGAGCCGAAGATGAACCGCGAAGCTGCGATGAGCGCGAAGATGAACGCGACGAATCAGCCCCATCGTACTGTGGGCATCCTGCCCACAGCCTACGTGTTCGTGTGAGTAGCCGAATGCGTGGGCAGGATGCCCACACTACGAAATTCTTCGCGTTTTCCTTCGCGCTCATCGCACCTTCGCGGCTCGCGTGCTACTTCGGCGGATTCGCGATGTGCTTCAGGCCGCCGCGGCATTGCTGGAGGTATTTGAGGGCGTGTACCTGGCCGGTCCATTCGAGGTCGTCGCGGTAGACCGGATCATGCCAGCCTTCGATATCGATGCTGCCAGCAAAGCCGTATTGGCGCAGAATGCTGATGACGTCCGTCCAGTTGGTGTCACCAAAACCCGGCGTGCGGTGCCAGATGAACGGCTGTCCGCCGCGCAAGCCCTTTTCCTTGAGCACGTCCCAGGCGATCGTCGCATCCTTGCCGTGCATGGTGAAGATTTTCTTCGCCGCCGCGAGTTTGCGGAGCTGCGGGATCGGGTCGATCAGGCTCACCATCTGGTGGCACGGCTCCCAGCACAGGCCGAGCACTTCGGCGTTGGGGATCTCGTTCCACATCATGTCCCAAATCGTCGGTGAGTGGGCGACGTTGAACTTGGCGGCGTTCCATGTGCCGCCCATGTCGCAATTTTCAAACGCGATCTTCACTCCCTTGTCGGCAGCGCGCCGAGAGAGCTCGCCCCACACCTTCTTGAACAGCGGCCACGAATCCATCACCGGTTTGTCATCCAGTGCGCCGGCGAAGCCGATCACGATGTTGGTGCCGAAGTGGTGGGCGTTATCGATGTACGCACCGAAGATGTCTGCCGCTTCGGGGTCTTGGATCGGATTGGCGAAGAAGCCGATCGAACTGATGACGGCCTTGCCTTCGACGATCGTGCGCACCTGCTTTGCGATGCGTTCAAACTCCACGAGACCCACGCCCCAGCCGCCGGTGAGTTGAAAACTCTCGAAGCCGTGATCGATGACGTGCGGGATCGTCTGCGCTGCGTCCTTGATGCCGGCCATGGTTCCGATGCGAATGTCGAGCAGGTGGGCCACGTGTGCGTCCTTTGTGGGGGATGAAAAACGGGTAGTATAGCGATGTTGGACGGAAACGAAATCAGCCTGATCGTTCCCACGTTGAACGAAGCCTTGAATCTGCCCGCGCTCGCCGAGCGGGTCCATGCCTCGCTGCGCGGGCGGCGCTACGAATTGCTGGTCGTCGATGACAACAGCCGGGATAACACGATCGCAGTTTGTGCTGATTTGTCGCAGCGGTTTCCACTACGTCTGATAACCCGCACGGAGCCAAAAAACGGCCTGTCCGGCGCCGTGCTGCACGGGATGGCCGAGGCGAGGGGCGACGTGTTGGTCGTCATGGACGCCGACTTGCAGCACCCGCCGGAGAAGTTGCCCGAGCTGGTCGCGCCGATCGAACGCGATATCGCGGATTTCGTCATCGGGTCGCGCTATACCTCCGGCGGATCGATCGAGAGCGGCTGGACGTTCTATCGAGCGCTCAACAGCAAGCTCGCGACGCTGCTGGCACGCCCGTTCGCCGGCCGCGTGACCGACCCGATGAGCGGGTTTTTTGCGCTCAAGCGGATCGATTACACCAACGCGCGTCACCTCACGCCACTGGGTTACAAGATCGGCCTCGAACTGCTGAGCAAGACGCGCGTGACGCGCGTAACCGAAATCCCCATCCACTTCGGCAAACGACTGGCGGGGGAATCGAAGTTGTCGCTCAAGGAGCAGTTCAGGTTCCTGGAGCACCTGTCGCGGCTGTACGATTTTTCGTTCCCGCGATTGTCGCCGATGGTGAAATTCGCGATCGTGACGCTGCTGTCGTGGGGCGTGGCGGCACTGGTCTACCTGGCGCTGCGCGGCGTCGGCGTGGGGGCGCTGGCGGGGATCGTGATCGCGTACGGATTCGTCATCGCCACGACGGCGATTTTCCATGCGCGATACGTGCGGACGCAGCGCGAATTCCTCGCCCACCAGCGGCCGTGGCTCGATTTCCTGATAGCGGCAGGAGCCGAGTGGGCGACGTGTACGCTCGTGGCGGCGTACCTCCTGCTGCGGGCCTCGGTCGCACACGACATGGAAGTGCTCGCACTTTCGCTTCCGTCAGCGCTGGCGGCGCGGTACGTGCTGCGGAAGGAATTGCTGCTGGACGTCCGCGGCCTGCGCCACGAACTCCGGAAGGATGAAATGCTGCCGTGAGGTCTGCCTCAGAAATACAAACCGACGGGCCGCACGCAGAGCCGATCAACTGGGTCGCGATCGCCATCGCCGCGATTATCTTTTCCGTGCTATCGGTGTGGATGGCTATCGCGTCGGTTGGGTTTCTCGAAGCGGACGGGATGACGCATTACCTGGCCCGGCGATTCGCGCTCGACCAGCCGATCCACCTGGTCAGCATCTGGAATCGCCCGTTCTGCGTCCTGCTCTACTGTGTCCCGGCCAAGCTGGACGGACTTCGCGGCACGCGATTGATGAGCTTGTTTCTGGTCCTCGTGATGGCGGCGATGACGCTCGTCGTCGCGAAACGTTTGCCCATCAGACGGCCGACACTCGCGGCGCTGCTGCTGCTCACCCAGCCGCTGCTGTTCGCACACTCGTTTTCAGAACTGACCGAAGTGCCGTTCGCGCTGCTGCTGATCGTGATGTTCTGGGCATACCAGCGACGACACTTCTGGCTGCTGGCGTCGCTCACCGCGATCGCTCCGCTCGCCCGCCCGGAAGGCTTCGGGCTTATCCTGCTGGTCGGCGCTGCGCTGGTGCTGCACCGGCGATGGTGGTGGCTGCCGATCCTGCCGATCGGGCTGATGGCGTGGAGTTGGATCGGCTGGCACGCCTTCGGGAATCCGCCCGAATACCCCTGGTGGCGCTGGCTCCCGCACAACTGGCCATACTCGGCCGACAGCGTGTACGGACGCGGGTCGATCTTCAAATTCGCGATGATCCTGCCGTCGGTCGTCGGCCCGATCGCGTTCGGCTTTATGATCTTCGGAATCGCAAGGATCGCGGAATCGTTCCGAACCGACACCCGCAAGCCCGGCGGTTTGACGCGATTCTTCACCGAGCACGACACGCGCTGCACGGCGCTGGTTGCGATCATTCCGCTCGGCGTGCTGGTGGCGCACAGCACGCTGTGGGCGCTCGGGAAGATGGCGTCCAATGGCGAGCCCCGCTACATGCTGATCGTCGCGCCGTTCTGGGCGCTGCTGGCGACGATCGGATTGGATTGGTTCATCGACCGCTTCACCATCCGCCGGCCGGGGGTATTCATCGTGATTGCGGCGCTCATTCCGATCATGGTGAACGCGACGTACCCGGCATTCCCGCTCGGGCCGCAGGATGATGATCGGATCGCGATCAAGCTCAAGGCGTGGCTGGATGATCAGACTGAACTGCGGCGTGAGTACCCCGTGCTGGCCGCGTCGCTGCCGCACCTGTTCATGCTGATGGATGAGGACCGGCTGGATAAGGCGAACGTCGTCGATTCGTCCAAGACCGTCGCGAAGCATCCGCCGCCGGGCGTGATGCTGGTGTGGAGCACCGACTACAGTACGTTCAACTCCGATCAGGAATACTGCGTGCCCGAGTCGATGCTGCTCGAAAACGGCTGGCGCGAGATCACACGGCTGAGCGTCAATGAAGGCAGGTACAAGCGCGAAGCGGTGATCTACGTAAGCCCGCAGCCGAAGTGATTTCCATATCACATCTCCGCGAAGTTTTTCAGGATCGTCAGGCCGACGCGCTGGCTCTTTTCCGGGTGGAACTGCGTTGCGACGACGTTATCGCGCCAGATCGAGCTGACGAACTTCCCGCCGTAGTCGGTTGTGGTGGCGACGACTGAATTGTCGGCGGGCACGACGTGGTAGCCGTGGACGAAATAGACGTTCGATTCGTCCGCCAGTCCCTTAAACAGCGGCGACGGCTTCACGAATTGAATCTGGTTCCAGCCCATGTGCGGCACTTTTAGACCGTGCGTTTGGTCGACTTTGAATCGCTCGCACGTTCCGCGCAGCACGCCGAGGCCGGCGTGTTCGCCGTCTTCGTAGCCGACGTCAAACAGCATCTGAAGCCCGAGGCATATCCCGAGAAACGGCTTGCCAGCGTCGATGTGGCGGATGATCGCCTGGTCAAGCCCGTGCTGGCGCAGCGTTGCGACGGCGTCCTGAAACGCGCCGACGCCGGGCAGGACCAGCCGGTCGACGTAGCGGATTTCATCCGCAGTCGAAATCACGCGCGCCGTATGGCCGGCCTGTGCAAACCCGTTTTGCACCGAGCGGAGATTGGCCATGCCGTAGTCGAGGATGCCGATGGACATTGGGTTGGCCATCCTAGGTAACTCACGCTTGTTCGC
>JBBRFH010000054.1:0-15084 GCA_038224615.1 Tepidisphaerales bacterium | reverse complement strand
CAGTTCGACCACAACTGAGCCCTCGACCAGAAAGTCGACTGCGCCCGCACCAACGACAACGCCCTCGTACAGCACATCGAACCGCTTCTCCCGCTCATGGAAGATTCCCCGTCGCCGGAACTCAACCTCCAAGGCATGCGCGTAAAAACTTTCCTGGTATCCAGCTCCAAGTTTCGTGTGTACCGCCATCGCAGCCCCAATAATCGCATTTGTGATCCGGTTCAGCGCCGGATCAGGCTCCATGTCGTCGTCGATCAGCAAGTCGGAATCAGTAACCATCCCTGTGCCCTCTGTGGTCTGTGTGGCTACTTCTCTGCGTATCCCAGCGAAAAATCCAATCCCTTGGGGAACTGGAAGTAGCGGTCGCGCTTCTCTTGGATGGAGGACAACGTGATCAACCCGCCGCGGACCGACTGGCCGAGGTTTAGCGAGATGTCCTGGGGCGTGATAACAATGGCGGTCGTGTCGCTCTTGCAGAACGGACGCGCTTTTTCGAGCAAAGCAGTGTGGTCGTATCGCCTGTTGATACCGAGTTTGGCGAGCACCGTGAGCAGGTCGAGACGGTGCCGCTTGCCGCGGTTGGGCGTAACGGTCGTCCAGCCATCGGCCCAGGCGACCAGGCCGATCGGCAGGCCAGCCTCCATCGCCTGGTCAATGGTCGTCGCCGCCATCGCGATGGCGTACTCGACCTCGACGAAGGTCTGCAGGGAATCGTCGCGGCGGTAGTCGTCGATGACCACGAGCAGCTTGGGAGGCGAGACGCGAGTCATCTCACGCACTACCAGCGGGCCGGCGCCGGCGGAGCGTTTCCAATAGATCAAGCGGGGGTTCTCGCCGGCGCGGTATTCCTTAGCGCCGTAGAACTCGTCGGTGCCGCCCGACGACGGCCGCACATTCACGCCGACCGATTCCGCCGAGCGGAAGCGCCGCATCAGTTCACGGCTCATCGTTCCGATCGCCGGCAGCACCAGCACGGTGTCGCGCTGGCGCCGATCGATCGCGCGCTTGACGAACCCGAACGGGAAGCTGGTCGACAACTGAAACCGGTCCAGTTCAAACACCCCCCGCCGCAGCGCGGTGATCTCCGTGGGGATGGTGGCCGTCATCTTGTTGGCAACGTGCAGCAGGTAGGCGCTGGGTTGGCGGCTGAAGGCGGCAACGGAGTCGATCTCCGTGACCGTCACCGACAGGCTCGGCCAATAGCGCTTCTGGTTGGTGATGTCGTAATGAATCGCGGTCGGCCGGCCGACGATTGCGTGGTCGGGAAGGATCCGTTCGGTCTTGAGCTTGCCGATGACCGTTCCGCTGATGAAAAAGCTCACCAGGAGGATGCCGATCATCAGCCCGAACACCCCGAACAGCAGGTTCGCCTGCGTGTTGATCGCGGCCAGCCCGATGAACATCATCATCGTGCAGTAGATCAGGCCTGTGACCGAAAAATCCAGCGACGGCTTGCGACGAATCTGCCGCCGCCTTGAGGCCTTCGAGGATGCAGATCGCTTGGCCATGGGTTTGCAGCGGCAGACGGGCATCGCAAAGGATCCTCGATCCTCAATCACTGCGGAACAATTACTTCGGTGCCGGCACGCGGTCGAGGATCGACTGCAGTATGCGCACCGTCGCGTCGACGTCGCCATTGCCCAGATACGTCTTGCTGATCACGCGGTGGGCACAGACGGGGATGAATAGATCCTTGACGTCGTCGGGCAACACATACGCGCGCTCGTGCAGGACGGCGGACGCCTGGACCGCCGTCGTCAGCGCCAGCGCGCCGCGGGTGCTGACGCCAAGGTGGAATTGCTCGTGCGATCGAGTCGATTCGACCAGGTCGAGGATGTATTCGACGATGGCGGGGTCGATACGGATGTTCGGGACAGCGTCCTGCAGTTCCACCACTTCCGCCGCCGACATCACCGGCCGCAGGTTGTCCAGCGCGGAGCGGCCGGGTTGAGTGGTGAGAATCTTGTGCTCGCTGCTGCGCGTCGGGTAGCCGACGGATACCTTGAGCACGAACCGGTCGAGCTGGTTCTCCGGGAGGTGGTACGTCCCCTCGAACTCAAACGGGTTCTGGGTTGCCACCACCATGAACGGCCGCTTGAGGATGTACGTGGTGTTGTCAACCGAGACCTGCTCTTCACTCATGGCCTCGAGCAATGCCGACTGGGTGCGCGGCGTGGTGCGGTTGATTTCGTCCGCCAACACGATATTGGCGAAGATGGGGCCCTTCTTGAACTCGAAGCTGTTCTGGTCGCGGTTGTAGACCGAGACTCCCAGGACATCGCCGGGCAACAGGTCGGGCGTGAGCTGAATGCGCGAAAAAGCACAATCAATCGACTTGGCCAGCGACTTGGCGAGCACGGTCTTGCCGACCCCCGGCACGTCCTCGATCAGCACATGCCCGCGCGCGAGCAACCCGATCAGCAGGTAGTCGACCGCACGCGGATTGCCGAGAAACACCGAGTGAATATTCGTGCGAAGCCTGTCGACTGCGGACTGTGCCACTTTTCACCTGCTGGCCTGTAAGTGTGATGCGAACCCTGTGTTGCGGTACGCAGTGTAACAGGCAGCGGTTCGAGATGCATTCGCCCGTGCGCTCCCCGCCCTGCCCCGGCGCTGGCGACCCCGGTGCCACACGCGCGAGTGCAACTGGATTGCCGGCGGTTTATTGCCGGTCGAAGTACAGGTTCGTCCGCGCGTCCCCGAACCAGCCGAGGTTCATCTTCTCGAAATCGACGAAACCGTTGTTCGGGTCACTGAGCGGAAGCGTGTAGCTGAAACGCTCCATCGTCACATGCCCATCCGCCCACGCAACGGCCGCCATCCGGCGGTTGTGGCGGAAGTGGATGCTCGGCCACGACGACACGCCTGAAGGCATGTTGTACTCAATCGTCCACAGCGCCACCGGCGGTTCGACGTAGGCGTACTGAAACAGCCCGGTGCCCGAGTTCATGTCATACGCCGTCGCGGTATCGGCAAACGCCACGGTCTCGGACGGCGAATGAATCTGCGTGGCTTTGGCGGCGCGCTTATGACGGTCGATGTAGCTGATGGAGAAGTCCATGAAGTTGCCGCCGATAAACGACTGGTTGTAGCCGTAGCCGCCGCTTCCGCCGTCGACACCTGCCTGCACCCCATCGCTGTTCGCCGCCGGGCACGCTTTGATCGCGTCGGTCTTCAGGTACGGCAAGAGAGGCGAGGGATCCCGGAAAAAATCGAACGCCGATGACGTGCTCGGGCGCGAGCCCGACCACCGCTGCAAATTCGTCGTCCCGCCGTCATACGACCCGACAGGCCAGAAACCCTTGTGCTCGTTGACGTACATCTGGGCCGCCAACACCAGTTGTCGCAGGTTGCTCTGGCACTTGATCGCCTGCGCCTGTCGGCGCGCGGCGCCCAACGCGGGCAGCAGGATCGAGATCAGCAACGCGATGATCCCGATCACGACCAAGAGTTCGACCAGTGTGAACGCCTTCGGGGCTGCGCGTTTCATACGCGGCTCCGCCGTCGATCCCGGCTGCCCTGCTGCGGGGGTATACGGGCCGGCGACAGCACTCTGATCTGCAATAAACGCGATGCCGACGACGGCAGTCATGGAAATAAACGATACCCGCATGAGTCACATCCCTGTTTCGCCGCTAGAAGCGCGTGCGGCGACGAATCGCGAAAGTCCTCGCGAAACGACAGGCGACTCACATTGGGATTCGGGAGGGGCGAAACCCCGGGGCGGGCTGATGATCGCAGGCTGTCGGTGACGAACGCCCAAAGGGGATTCGCACCTCGCCCGGCCATGCTGCCGCCACGAAGCACTCGGCCCGGCCGTCCCAAGGCAAGATTGCCTTTCGCGAGGACGAAACCAGACGGATCGCCGAAACAATCGGCAATCCTTGCAGGCCGGTATTCTGGCTCAGGACGTACTGTGGATCGGTCTTCCCATCCCGGTGTTTCCGGAACAGTGACCCTTGATTGACCCGCAGCAACAACGTGTCCCTTACAGCGGCGCGTCCGCGCAGGAATCTCACCTGCTTCCCAAACGCCTGCAATAACTGCGACACAACATAGCGATATCTCGATGTGATGCAATGAGGAATTCTCGCCGTGTGGTACGATGCCCCAGGACTGACCAAGCGGGCCTGCGGCGAGTATCATTCGCGTTTCGCCCATGTCCTTGCACTTGGCGGTTCCGACGACAAAATGATCCGGTGCATGGACGCGCCGACCGCACGGATTGGACGAAGTGATGATTAACGTTGGACACGCTGATTCCGTGAAGCCCGGATTCTTCCTCGCCGCGCCACCAGCATCGAAGGCCGATCATCACGTCGGGCTTACCCTAAGCACCAAAACGCTTGCAGGCGGACGATAAACGGAGTAGTTTGTCCTCTTTCCGGACCGGTTTGCACGGGTGGGTGACTGGAGATATAGGTTTGCCGTCATTTCAGATCATTCAAGGCGGTATGGGCGTAGGCGTCTCCAACTGGGTACTGGCTCGCGCAGTGGCCGAGCGCGGGCAACTGGGCGTCGTTTCCGGCACGGCGCTTTCACTGGTGCTGGCGCGACGACTGCAATTGGGCGACCCGGACGGAAACGTCCGACGAGCGATGGCGGCATTCCCGCTTCAGGCGATCGCCCAGCGCGTGCTCGACCGGTATTTCGTCCCTGGCGGCAAGCCCGCAAACAAGCCGTTCATCGCCACGCCCATCCCCGATCTCGCGGGTAACGCCGCGCTGATCGAACTGACCGTGCTCGGCAACTTCTGCGAAGTGTGGTTAGCCCGCGAAGGCCACCACGGGCAAGTCGGCATCAACTATCTCGAGAAAATCCAGATCCCCACGCTGCCCTCCGTGTACGGCGCGATGCTCGCAGGCGTCGACTATGTGCTGATGGGCGCGGGCATCCCCCGGCTGATCCCCGGCGCTCTCGATCGGTTTGCAACCGGTGCTGCGGCCCAGATCTCGATCGACGTCGACATGACCCCGGAAGCCCCGACCAATCTCCCGGCGCCCTCGGTGTCGTTCGATCCCAACGCGTTCATGGCCGGTGCAGCACCGGTGCTGAAGCGGCCGGCGTTCCTGGCGATCGTCTCGTCGGCAACGCTGGCGATGACGCTGGCGCGCAAATCGAATGGGCGCGTGGACGGGTTTATCGTCGAAGGCGCCTGCGCCGGTGGGCACAACGCCCCGCCACGCGGTCCGATGCAATTGAACGACCAAGGCGAGCCGTGCTACGGTCCGCGCGACGATGTCGATCTTGAAAAGCTACGCGCCATCGGGCTGCCCTTCTGGCTCGCCGGCGGGTACGGCGCTCCCGGCGGCCTCGCCGCCGCGCTCGCCCAGGGTGCTGCGGGCATCCAGGTGGGCACCGCGTTCGCATTCTGCGAACAGTCGGGCACCGCGCCCGAGCTTAAGCAGCGCGTCCTCGCGATGGCCCGCGACGGAAACATCCGTGTCCGAACCGATCCGACCGCATCGCCTACATCTTTCCCGTTCAAGGTGGTCGCTGTCGAAGGCACGCTTTCGGAGGAAGAGGTTGTGCAGCGGCGGCGGCGCGTGTGCGACCTCGGCCAGCTTCGTCGGCCGTTTCGCGCCGCCGATGGCTCCATCCAGTATCGCTGCGGCGCCGAGCCGGTCGATCTTTACGTCCGCAAGGGTGGTAACGTCGAAGACACCGTCGGGCGAAAGTGCATCTGCAATGCGTTGATGGCGACGATTGGTCTCGGTCAGGTCACCGCCAACGGCGTCGAGCCCGGCATCATGACCGCCGGCAGCACACCGATTGATTTCGCGGTCTACTGCCAACCCGGCAAACAGACCTACGACGCCGCCGATGTGCTGCGCGTGCTGCTCGGCTGACACATCGCCGGAATCGACGAAGCATCATTGGCGCAACAGCAGCGCGCGGACGCGCGGGTTGGCATCCAGAAAACTCGCGTCGTTGCCGAACCGCTTCGTACACTCAAATTGCCGGCAACTCAGCGGGCGGTCGTCGTAAATGCCGCAGCGATCGTCGTCGCCCAGAAACGGACATCGTCCCGCCTGGTACGCTATCACCTGCACCGTTTCTGTCGATCCATCCGCCTCGCGCACTGAAGTGAGCGTCGACCACGGCGCAAACCGGCGGCGCTCCTGATCGCTCTGCAAGAGCACCGCATACGCCCACGCAGACTGCTTGCAGCACGCCGCATCGCACTGCTCGCAGGGAGAAGGACCAACGATGGCGATGCGGATCGTTCTCATACGTTTCCGATGTGAAACCCGTGCCCAGATGCCAAGGCGAACCGCGAAGATGCGAAGAGCGCGAAGGAAGATGCGAAGAATGCCCATTTCTTTATTTCTTCATGTTTCCCATCGCGTTGGTCATCGCGCTCGTCGCATCTTCGCGGCTCGCATTGTTCTCGAAACGCAATGCGGGGGCTGATAACAACTCGACATTCAACACTTTGTGCCGGTGCGTGGGGCTCACACCTGAAACGTATCATTCGATTCACAGCTTCCGCTTTCTGAATTCAGAATTCAGAATTCAGAATTCAGACTTCTGAATTCCGCCCTAAACCACCTGCTTCAGTTCCAGTTCCGAGATCTCGCCGGGATGGAAGTCGATGCGCTGCTCGAACGTTCCGCCGAGGCCGTGGCGGTCGAGGGCGATGATCCAGCCTTGTTCGATGATCAGGTCTTCGATTTCGCGCCCGCTCACGAGCTTGGCGCGGCAGACGGCGGTGTACTTGCGCTTGGGACAACCACGGTCGACGAGGTACTTGCGCCACTCATCGGGCAGCACTTTGGCGAGGCGATTTCGAGGCGGGGTTCGTGAGTGCATGGTCAGGCGATCTCGCAGGTCTGCGCGTCGTTCACTTCGTCCACCGCATCCGCCGCCGGCCAGACGCCCGCGCCGTCGCAGGCGTACCACTTGTTGAGAACGCGCTGCCAATCGTGCGTGTAGGCGACGTTGATGAATTCCTTCTTCACTTCGTCGGCGTTGGGATGAAAGCGCGCGTACTTGATCCCCTGCTTCCGCATCCGCCGGCCGGTGACCTGCTCGCCATGCACTCTGATCGACTCGGCAAAATGCTCTTCGAGCGCGGCACGCTGCTCGGCGATGGACGGTGGAGACAGGAGACAGGAGGCAGGAGACAGGAGTTGGCCGGTGGAGTCTTCCGGCATTTCTCCTGTGTTCTGTCTCCTGACTCCTGTCTCCTCCAGCAAGCGAGCAGCCTGCTGAAAGATCCACGGATTCCCGATCGCCCCGCGGGCAATCCAGACGACGTCGACGTTTGTCTCCAGCTTCATTCGCACCGCATCCTCGGCGGTGAAAACGTCACCGCTGCCGAGGATGGTCTGGTCGGGGTAGTGCTGCTTGAGACGCTTGAGACTCGTCCAATCCGCCCGGCCGTTGTATTTCTGCTCGACGGTTCGGCCATGCACGCGGGCGGCGGCGAAGCCGAGCTTCCATGCCTCGTCGAGCAACAAATAGAGCGTGTCCTGGTTCTCCGCGGTGTCGTCGAAGGCGCGGCGAAGACTGACGGTCAACGTCGCGTTCGGCACGCGCTCGCGCACGGCGCGGAAGATCGCGTGGCCGCGCTCGACATCGCGCAGCATGTGCCCGCCGCGGGCCTTGTTCTTGATTTTTTTAACGGGGCAGGCGTAATTGAGATCGATGACGTCGTACCCGCGCTCGTGCAGGATGACGGCTGAGCGGCTCATCGGCTCGGCGTCGCTGCCGATGAGCTGGCCGGCGGTGGGATGATCTTCGTCATTGATGTCGATCGATTTCTTCAACCCCTGCCCGCCGCTGAGCAAAATTGTGTCGAGCAGCGCCTCGGTGACCGCGTACGGACAACCGCGGCGCCGCGCGACCAAGCGCATGGCGCGATCGCTGTAGCCGGCAAGGCCTGCCTGGCAGAAAGGTTTGTCGAGAACGATCGTTCCAATTCGCACGGCGGTGATCTTAGCGGATTTTCGGGCTTTGCAGGCGGTTGGCCGAACGGTAGATTGCCCCGCGATGGATCGCACCAAACGAGCAAGGATGTTGTCGTTAGCCGTACTGCTCGTCGCCGGCGCGACGCCAGTGGTCACTCGGGCGGCGGATTTGAAGGAATCGGTCGACGCGGTCCTGGCCGACCCGTACCTGAAAAAGATCGAGGCCGGCGTCAAAATCGTGCGGCTCGGCGAATCAGCCGACATGAGCCAGACACTCTATGAGCACAACGCCACCCTGGCATTGATCCCCGCGAGTAATCTCAAGCTCATCACCACCGCCGCCGCCCTCGATGGGCTGGGCGCTGATTTTCATTTTCGCACGCTGCTGACCCGGAACGGCGACAAGCTCGGAATCGTCGGCGACGGCGATCCGACGCTCGGCGACGCCGAACTGCTCCACAAGGTCGGCTGGCAGAGCACGACGACTTTCAAGACATGGGCTGAGGCGCTGACGACGCGCGGGCTGAAGCCGGTCGATTCGCTGTGGTACGACGACAGCATCTTTGACGCGAACTACGCCCACCCCAACTGGCCGGCCGACCAACTGCACAAGCGCTACGTCGCCGGCGTTGCGGGGCTGAACTTCAACGCCAACTGCCTCGATTTTTACCTCAAGCCCAACGCCAGCGGCGCCACCGTCAGCTACGAAACCGACCCGCCGACCGACTACGCGAAGGTGCAGAACACCTGCACTTTCACCAATAAGAACGCGGTTTGGCTCTCTCGCGCCGCCGGTGCGCGCGACATCGAACTGCGCGGGCAGACCAACGGCGCGAACGGCGAGGCGATCTCC
This sequence comes from Tepidisphaerales bacterium, assembly GCA_038224615.1. Lineage (GTDB taxonomy): Bacteria > Planctomycetota > Phycisphaerae > Tepidisphaerales > Tepidisphaeraceae > JBBRFH01. The sequence goes on along the minus strand of JBBRFH010000054.1, from coordinate 6,318 downwards.
GTCACCATCGACGACCCGGCGCTGTACACCGCGACCGTGCTGCGCGAGACGTTTGTCAAGGGGGGCATCGCAATCGCCAACAAGCCAACCCGCGACGCGACGATCCGCGGCAAGTTGAACGAATGGCAGACACTGGCGATCCACGAGACGCCGATTGACCAGGTGATCGCCCGCGCCAACAAGGACAGCATGAACCTTTACGCCGAGGCGCTGTGCAAACGGCTTGGTGCCGCCAAGACGCCGACCGAGCCTGGCTCGTGGAAGACCGGTACCGCCGCCGTCGGGGCGTTCCTGAAGTCGATCGGCGTGCCGCAGGCCGAGTTCTCGCTCGATGACGGGTGCGGGCTGAGTCGCAGGAACACGATCTCGCCGAACGCGATCGTCCACGTCCTCACCCACGAGCACTTTGCCCCAGGCGGCGCCGCGTACATCGCCAGTTTGTCGATCGCCGGTGTTGATGGGACGCTCAAGGACCGCTTCGACGCGATCCCCGCGCTGCACAATCGTGTGATCGGTAAGAGCGGTTTCATCGACGGCGTCAGTTCCTTGTCGGGCTTCCTCAAGTCAAAGGACGGCCAGACCACCTACGCGTTTTCGATCATCTTCAATGGGATCGCCAAGGGAACGAACTCCAATGCCAAGCGGCTGCAGGAGAAGATCGTCCAGGCGATCGAGCCTTGAGTTCAGACCCATCAGGCGTGAAACGCCTATTGGACAATCGAGCCGCGAAGATGCCAGGAGCACGACGATCAACGCGAAGGAAAACACCGAAGAAATGAGCATTCTTCGCGTTCGCCTTCGCGCTTTTCGCCTCTTCGCGGCCGGAATGGCGTTTTGCGTTCCGAGATTTGTTTGTACGTTGCCGGTGGTGATTTGTAGTATTGCTCCGCCTCCAGCCCGAAGGACAACGCCTTATGAAACTGTGGCTTCGCATCCTGTCGTTATTTGTCGCCGCGATCGGGTCCGTCGGCTGTGCCGGCGGCAACTTTAAGGAGGCGGGCGCGGGCGCTCCAAAGATCACCAGCGAATCGTTCGTCTTCGACGGGCAGAGTCGCCCCTATTCTGTGTACACCCCGCGCGGCTACGACGACAAGAAGAAGAAGTACCCCACCATCCTGTTCCTGCACGGCCTGTTTGAAGGCGGTAGCAACGGCACGGCGATGGTGAACGTCGGCATCGGCCCGGCGATCCGCAAGAATCCTGAGCGCTTCAACTGCATCGTCGTCTTCCCTCAGGCGCCGGGAAGTTGGAAGAATGTCGACGAGCAGCCGATTGCGATGGCGACCCTGGACGAGGCGATGAAGCATTACGCGATCGACTCCGGGCGCGTGACGCTCACGGGCCTTTCGACGGGCGGCGTCGCCGTGTGGCAACTGGGTGCGAAGTACCCCAACCGCTTCGCCGCGCTGGCGCCCTTGTGTGCGTACAGTGATTACGATGACGTGCCGAAGCTGACGAAATACCCGATCTGGGCGGTACACAACGGCACCGATCCCTTCGTCCCCGCAGGCAACACGCACGAGATGACCAAGCGCATCAACGACGCCGGCGGCAATGCCCGCAAGACGATCTTCAGCGCCTTCGGTCACGATTGCTGGGACGCCGCCTACGCCGACGAAACTTTCGTCGCCTGGCTGCAGGCGCCCGGCAAGACTCAGACGGCCGTCGTCCCGCAAGTGGTTCAGCGGCAGTAGGCTGATGGGGACGCCGAGTGTGGCGTGATGAGTGTGACGTGAGAGCAATGGCTACGTCTTCTCACGTCACACTCGTCACGCCACACGCTTCTCCGTACTTCACCTTCCGCTGAACCCGCGCGGGCTTGGGAAGATGTTGTCATGCCCGGGCACGACGATGTCGGCGATCTCATACACCTCGCGCAGCGATTCCTTGGCCTGTTCGAGATTGAAGCACCCCGGCAGCACCTGTCCGGCCAGCAGGTGATCCTGCGTCGCCACGGCGTCGCCGGCGATGAGGATCGTCTGGATGGTTCCACTGACCAGCAGTCCGCACGTGCCAGCCGTGTAGCCAAAGAGCGGGAACAGGTCGACCTGCGGCGCGATCTCGTCCTCGGCGGCTTCGAACGCCTCGACGATCGTGATCTCCGCCGCGATCGGGTCGCGGTCTTCAGCGTCTTCAGACTCATCCAGCAGGCGTCGCAGGTGCTCGAGCGTGAATTGCTGCTCGATCTCGTGCAGCATCACTTTCGCCTTGCGAAACGCGCCCGCACCCGCGCGGTGGGCTGGCCGGGCGTTGGTGAGGAAGATGGTGTCGATCGCATCCGGCTTCAGCCCCGTGCGCTCGTACAACCGGGCTCCCAGCGCCGACGCGGGCAGGCCCGGGTCGATGAGAATATTCCGCTTGTCGGTCCGGATGAGTGAGCAGGTCGCGTGCGGCGTGCGAACCGGCTCGGTTTCCTTCCACAACAGATTCCGCGAAAGTGTCCCAATGCTGATGACGTCCACACGAACTTGCGGCATTCCGACAGGGTATGGCGCGCAAGCGAAAAAACAATCAGATCAACCGCGAAGATGCGAAGAGCGCGAAGAAGAACGCGAAGGGAATTCCCAAACTAATTTCTTGGCGTTGGTTTTCGCGCTCTTCGCGTCTTCGCGGTTCGGATTGGTGACGCTTGCACTTTGTCTTGCGTTGACCGGCTGTGCTCGGCAACCGAAGGAGACGCCCGCCGTCACCGGGATCGATGCGTGGAGGTGGCAGAACGTCGAGGGGCATGTCGTGCGGACGCCGCACTATCGCCTCTATACCACGGTCGACGACACCGCCGTCCTCGATCGATTCGCCAAGCTGCTGGAGAGGGCGTTTGTGCAGTACACCGAACTCGCGGCACCCTTGCCCGATGCGGACGGAGAGATTGCGCCGTTGCAGGTCTACCTCTTTGACGAGCCGGGCGCACTCGAATCGTTCACCCGCAAGCTCACCGGGGCCGATGCCGACGTGTATCTCTCGGTCGGCACCGGCGGGTACACGTATGACGACAAGGTCGTCTGCTTCCTGGGCAGCGAGAGCGACACGTACACGACCATGGCGCACGAGGGCCTGCACCAGTACATCGGCCGACACTTCCGCACCCGGCTGCCACCGACGATCGAGGAGGGGCTGGCGTGTACGTTCGAGAACGTCAGCATGAGCCCCACGGGCGAGGTGACTTTCGATCGGACGCGTAACGAGCGACGGAGCCAGTGGCTGGCGCGGGCGTGGCGGGAAAAGACGCTAATCCCTTTCGACACATTGATTTACTTGCACGGCGGCGACCTCGCCGGTCGACCGCTGCCGCTGGTCGAAGGGTACTACGGGCAGTGCTGGGCGCTGGCGCGGATGCTACGCGATGACAGGGGCTACGCGGCAAATTTCCAGCGCCTGCTGCGCGACGTGCAGACCGGCGGGACGCTGCACGACGTCGGTCGCACCGACGCGTCCGGGGGGGCGTACAACCCCCGCGCGATCCCGCCCCTGCTGCAGCAATATGTAGCGCCGGACTGGCCCAGATTTGTCGCCGACGTCGACCGCGCCGTGACCGCAATTTCCACCGCCCAGGCGGTTGCCGATTCACCCGGCTTTCCGAGCGACAAATGAACGATTTTTTACATGTCGCGAAGCCGGATTTCGCGTTGGGAAGAGCCGTGCCGCATGCTATAACCAAATTTATGGTCGCTACGGATTGCTCGCGTCGTCACTGCCTTTTTTCCGGCCGAGTGCAAGGCGTCGGCTTCCGGTATAGGTCACGCAATCTGGCGATCAGCTTCGACGTCACCGGCTTCGTCCGTAATCTCGCCGACGGCCGCGTTGAACTCGTTGCCGAAGGCCCGGCCAAAGAGGTCGAAGCCTTCGTCGAAGCCATCATCGACCGCATGAAGACCTACATCCGCGACTGCGATGCCGCCGAGGAACCCGCGTCCGGGGAGTACTCGCAGTTCATCATTTCCCGCTGAAAACGCCCGCCGACCAATCCGCCCTCCCGCCCGGCACCTGAAGGCGCTCGAACGCCATCCCAACCCGATCCGCTCGTCGCACCCTCATTAAGGTGGAGGATATATTTTTGTTCCCGCTACTTTTGCAGAAATCCTCATCGGCGTCCGGTCGACGGGCGTAGAATGCTTCGAGCATCCGCACGCGGAGGAGTTCTCTTGTCGTGCGGATGCGATCACTTCTTTCCCAACCCGGGAGGTTCGCAATGTTGAAATGGACCCTGTCTGCCGTCGTCGCGACCAGTGCGTTGTTCATGGCCGGCTGCAAATCAGATGGCATGGACGGTAAGCACGACGACCACATGATGCACAAGACCGCCGGGGTCGATGCGTGCTCGCATTGTACGGGCGTGCAGACGATGACCGCCGATGGCAAGTGCCCGAGTTGCGGCATGGCCGTCGCCGACGCCTGCCCGAAGTGCCCGGGCATCCAACCCATGTCCACCATGAACGCCGACGGCTCGTGCCCGATGTGCGCCGCCAAGATGAAGATGAAGTAGTGTTGAGCCCCCTTACCTGAGTAACGTGACAACCGCGGATTGCCACGGGCCGGTTTGTCCGGCCCGTGGCGAACGCGCGTGGAATGCAGGTGATCGCTGCGCACGTCAGCCAGCAAGCATTTCGATTATTTTTGCGAAATCATCAGATAAACCACGAAGCCGCCTACCGCGAGGAGGATGAGCAATAGCAGCAGCTTGGTGACGCAGCCGCCTGTTCCGGACTGCGCGTGCCGAAACGACGTCGGCTGGGACTGGCGGAGCTGGGCTTCGATGGCGTCCACGGCGGACTTCGCCTCGGCGAGGCCGACGCGCGTGGCATCGCGATAGAGCTTGATCGCCTGAATCTTCCGACCCGCGAAGAGTTCGGCTTCGATTGCGGCGGACTGTTGCGGGTTCAATGCTGTTTCCGGCATGGCCGAATAGTCCTCCCGCACGCGACACGGGTCAACATCGCATCACCTCGTGCGACGAGAACGCGCGCTCACAGCCCCCACGGTGCCCGGCCGTCGGTCAGGATGTCGACGCCACTATCGGTGACGGCGATCGTGTGCTCGAAGTGCGCCGCCATGCTGCGGTCGGCGGTGATAATCGTCCAGGCGTCTTCGAGTTGCAGCACTTCGCGGTCGCCGGTGACGACCATCGGCTCGATCGCCAACGTCATGCCGGTGCGAAGTTTGAAATCGCTGCGAAGCTGCTCGGCGGTGACGAAGTTGGGAACCTTCGGGTCCTCGTGCATCCGCTTGCCGACGCCGTGGCCGACGAACTCGCGCACGACGTTGAAGCCGTGCTTCTCGACGGTGTATTGCACCAAGCGGGCGATCTCGCTCCAGAGCTTGCCCGGCTTGATGAGCGAGATGGCCAGTTCCATCGACTGCTTGGTCACGTCGAGTAGTTGCTGTGCCTGCGGGGAGATGTTGCCGACAGGAACCGTGATGGCGGTATCGGCGATGTACCCTTCGACCATGGGCGTGACGTCGAGGGTAACGATGTCGCCCTCTTTCAAGCGGCGCGGGCCGGGGATGCCGTGAACGATTTCTTCGTTGACGCTGATGCAAGTTTCGGCGGGATAGCCTTCGCCGGGCTTGTAGGTCGGGTAGTTCTTGCTCATCCCGATGGCACCGGCTTTTTGCAGCTCAATCCTGGCGATCTGGTTGAGCTCGGCCGTCGTCACCCCTGGCTGGACCGCGGCGGACATCTTCTTGAGCATCTGCGCCGCCACGAACCCGGCGCGCCGCATCATCTCAATCTCGCGGCGGGACTTGATGATGATGGGCATTGGGAAATCAAATGCTGAATTCTGAATTATGAATGCTGAAGGAAAGCGACCTTTCAGCATTCCTAATTCAGCATTCAGCATTTCCTTCAGTTGCTTCTTCCCTTGATTCGTCCGCTGCCGAGGAAGCCGGCGTAGTTGCGGGTCAGGAGGTTGGTTTCGATGCGCTGCACCATGTCGAGCACGACGCTGACGACGATCAGCAGACCCGTGCCGCCGAGAAAGGCCGAGATGCTGTAGTCGATGTCGAGGACGCGGAAGGCGATCGTCGGGACTACCGCGATCAGACACAGGAAGGCAGCGCCGACGTAGGTCATGCGCATCATGACTTTTTCGAGATAGTCAGCAGTCCGCTTGCCGGGGCGCAGGCCGAGGATAAAGCTGCCGTAGTCGCGCAGGTTATTGGCGATCTCCTTGGGCTTGAACTGCACGGTGGTCCAGAAAAAGGCGAAGAAGTAGATCATCGCCATCTCGGTGATGACGTAGAGGAATTCGCCGGGGTGGAACTGCCCGTTAAGAAAGACCAGCGTATGCCCGAACACGCCGCCCTGCTGGCCGAACC
>JBBRFH010000053.1:0-15204 GCA_038224615.1 Tepidisphaerales bacterium | reverse complement strand
GCGGATCGTCGAGCAGTTGAAAGTCGAGGGCATCCTGGTGCTGAACGTCATCCCCGGTTCCGCCGCCGAGGCCGCCGGCTTTCGCAGCACCACCCGCCTGCGCGACGGACGCATCAGCCTTGGCGACGTCATCCAGAAAATCGACGACCAGCCCGTGCGCACCAGCGACGAACTCTACCTGCGCATGCAGCGCTACCGCCCGGGCGACACCGTCAGCATCACCTACTGGCGCGACGGCGAGACTAAGATTAAGAAGGTCATGCTCGACAGCAACGCCAAGAAGAAACCGTAGTTGCCGCGTGTCTGACATGACCGACATCCCCTGTCAGCCCACTTCCACACGAACGCCTGCCGCGTCGGCGCACCCGGCACTCTTGGGGCCACTGTTTCCAGTCGTGATGGTCGTCGTCGTGGGGTCTTTAGCGCGTCTGCAATTGGGGCCGACGCTGGGCCTGATCTTTTGCCTTCCCGTCGCCGCGTGCGTGGTTCGGCTTGGCGGAGTATCCGAGCCGGCTCGTAGTCGAGCGTACCCGCGTGATGCCTTGGCAGTGTCGGCACATCTGCTGAGCATCGACCTTTCGGTCGCGATCGTGGCTGCGTCATTCGCAATCGGAGCAGGTTCGGCGTCGCAGACCCTTCAGTTGCTGCTCGTGATCGCTTCGCTCACGTTGAGCGTCAGCAGCGCCGCGCGAGCGTTGTGCGGTCTCCGCGTGCCCGCGACGTTCTCCGGGGCGCTGTGCCTTTTTGTGCTGCTCGCGTGGGTCGCATTCCCGGTTTGGATGTCGCCGTATTGGACGAGCAGTCCCCTTCTGGATCGCGTGCTCGATTGCCACCCCCTGCTCGCGCTCAACGGCGTCTACGTCGGCCTCGGCGACTGGACTCACGCACCGCTCGCCTACGCGCGCCTGACCAATCTCAACCAGGATGTCCCGTTCTCCCTGCCTGCGTCGATCGCCTGGTGCGTGGGAAGTCATCTTCTCATCGCTATCGCTCTTGTCGCAATAGCACGGTTGCTTTCACGCCGCCCACTTTAGATTCGGACCTGCACCGGACATTCCCACGCTATCAAGAACGCGAGATGATCGATTCGTCATTCACGGTTTCATCAAACTCGATCCGGCGTCCTTCGTGCCGACCCTCGTGTCCCTTCGTCCTCTCGCGTCGCTGCGCCGCCTACGCACGCCGCCAGCGGGATCACGGCAAGCAAAAGCGTGCGCCAGGAACAACCACGCCCGACGAACAATCGTCGGGCGTGGCGTGGACTTAAATGGCAATCGAAGCAGTCGCAGCGATTCGCTCAATCGGCCGCGATGTTCAGCTTCTCGAGCTTGCGCCCGAGTCGCTGGATGTTCAGCCCGAGCAGCCGTGCGGCGGCGGCCTTGTTGCCCTTGGTGCGGCGCAGGGCTTCGGCGATCGTGCGGCGTTCGACGTCGTCGAGACGCAGCTCGCTGCCGACCGGCTGCGGCTCGCGCGAGCGGATCTGCTCGGGCAAGTCGGTGACGGTGATCTCCATCCCGTCGGCCAACACATGGGCGTGCTCGACGACGTTGGCGAGTTCGCGCACGTTGCCCGGCCAGGCGTAGTTCTGCATCGCGTCGCGGGCATCCTGCGCCAGATGCTTGGTCGACTCGCCGTAGACGCTCGCCTGCTGCTTGAGGAAATGTCGCACCAGCGGAAGCACGTCCTGCGGCCGCTCGCGCAGCGGCGGGACGTTCAACGAAATCACATTGAGTCGGAAGTACAGGTCTTCGCGGAACTGGCCGAGGCGGACCATTGCAACGAGGTCGCGGTTGCTCGCGCACACGATGCGGATGTCGACCGGATAGGCGTTGGTGTCGCCGACCGGACAGACGGCGCGTTCCTGGATCACGCGCAGGAGCTTCGCCTGCAGCGCCGTCGGAAGTTCGCCGACCTCGTCGAGGAAAAGCGTGCCGGTGTCGGCAGCGCGGATGAAGCCGATCGAGTCGCGCACCGCGCCGGTGAAGGCGCCGCGCACATGACCGAACAACTGGCTCTCGAAGAGCGAATCCGTTAGCGCAGAACAGTCGACGGGGACGAACGGTTTGTCCGCGCGATCAGAGAGCGCGTGAATGTGCCGTGCCAGCATTTCTTTGCCGGTGCCGGTTTCGCCAGAGATAAGAACGGTTGATCGCCGGGGTGCGATGGAGGCGGCGATATCTTTGATCGACCCGATTGCTGGCGATTCACCGACAAAAGCCGGCAGCCAGGGGTCGGCATCCTGAGCGGGCGCAGCATCGCTGCCCGTAGGACGCGTTGAGATGGATAACATCTGAAAGACCTCTCCTTTCGATTGCCTCCGGCGATTGCGTGTGCGAAAGCCCACGCGGGGCCGGCCCGTAATTCGGGATGTCCGATACCACTGTCGCTGGTTGCCGTCTTGTTTGCAAGCAAAATATTCAATGTGCAATCGCAGATTTTGGCGTATGTTGAAAGCTGAAATGACGTATTGCACTCGTCCCCGGTCCGTTCGTATCCGTTTCATCACCGTCGCCGTGCTGCTTATCGCGGTCGGCGTCGATGCCCAGTCGCGCCCCGCCGCACCGGCGCGTCCGGCCTCGCAACCAACGAGCCGGACGACGCCGCTTCATGTCTCGACGCCGATCGGCTTCGTCCGCATCGATCTGGACGGAAGGTCGTTCCTGACGTTGCCCGCCGACGAGGCGTGGGTCCGCCGGGCCGCCGGCCAGATCAATCGTCCGACACCCACGACGCAGGCGTCTGACATCACCGCTAACTTGAGTTCCAAGCGCGAGTTAATCGTGGCAGAGGTACTCAAGGACCTGCCCAGCCTTACGCCGTCCAAGGTTGAAAAAACGATCGCCGACCTCGTGCCGGTATTGCAACAGATTCAGACGATCCGCCCGGCGATGGTGTACGTAGTATCGCCCTCAGAGCACATCAAACAAGCGCTTCGGGACGGCTGGAGCGACAGCCGCTTTCGCTACAACCAAGCCAGCGACGCGATCGAATACGATCGAACTGTCTCATTGCAACCCGACGGCGGCTCGGACGAGAGCGCGGTGGCCGCCTTCTTCAGTCCAGCGGACGCCGAGAGTCAGCGCGTGTCTGCCTTGGGGCGCTATGTGAAAGACACAGAACAGCAGATCCAACAACAAGTTACGAGCCGAGCCGTGACCGCCGTGCTGGATCGGTTTCGCGTCTTGGTGGCGACCGAAGCGCTGGCAGACCTACCCAAACGAGAAGATCAGGATTGGCTGGTGACCGGGCTGGCGAACGTGCTGGCGGCGAAGTACGCCGCAAAGGTTCACGGCGCCCCCCTGGCGGAGTTTGTTCAGGCGATGATCAACGCCCCGCAGGACGCGGTCTTCAACGCCGCCCGGATCGACTTGCTTCATCCCCTGTCAGCCACCCAATTGAAGGACGAGATGGTGATGCCGTACCTGGAGGCCAAACGCCGCAAGTCGATCGCGGTCGTCTACGTGTGGATGGACCGCGCCGGAGAGGGCAAGGTGAGCCAACTGGTTGATTCCATCTCGCGCCTGCGACCGGCCGATGGTGCCTCGCTTGTCGCCGCCGTCAAGAGCAGCAGCGACGTTGATCTGGCCATCGAACTCGCGCCACAGTAACGCATTTCGATCGCTAAACATATTTTTGACAATAGGTTATGAAGCATGACACGAATTGTCTGACAGCGTCAGACAGCCGATGCGCCCTCTTCTCATTCGTCAATCTCCCTATTCGCTGTCGAGCTGAATGTTCAGCCGTTTTAGAAGCTCATCAAACTGCTCCAACGACGTGTAGTGGATGACGACGCGGCCTTTTGTCTTATTCGCCCCGGAGCGCAGTTGCACGCGCAGGCCGATCTCGTGGGTGAGCTTTTGCTCGAGTTCGCGTAGGTGGGCCGATGGCTCGGCGCCTTTGCTTGGCGTGTCTGTCGGCGGGGGGGCTTCGAGCAGGCGCTCCAGGTTCCGGACGGACAACTGCTGACTGACACACAGCATCGCGAGTCGCTCCTGCTCGGACGCGTCCGTCACCCCCGCCAGCACCTTGGCGTGACCGAGCGTGAGCTGGCCGTTGCGGACGAGCTCGCGAACCGGCTGTGATAATTCCAACAAACGAAGAAAGTTGGCGACGCTGGAACGCTGCTCGCCGAGCCGGGACGCCAGTTCGGCCTGGGTCAAGCCGAGTTGGACCATGAGTGACTGATAGGCGTTGGCCCGGTCCAACGGGTTGAGATCTTCGCGCTGGACGTTTTCGACGAGTGCAAGTTGGGCCTGCGTGTAAGGGTCGACCTCGCGGACGATCACCGGAATATGGGTGAGGCCGGCGAGTCGGGCGGCGCGAAGCCGGCGTTCTCCCGCAATCAGCTCGAACTGTTCGCCCACCTTTCTTACGATGATCGGCTGGATCAGCCCGTTCGCCTTGAGGCTGGCGGCCAGCTCCGCGAGTGATTCATCCGAGAACGCCTGGCGGGGCTGGTGCGGATTGGCGACGATCTGGCCGACGGCGAGCAACTGCCAAGGGGTGTCTGCCACGGCAGACGTGGCGGCGCGGGGTGGAATCGGTGTTACAGGTGGTGTCGCAGCCGTAGCGTCAGCGGCCGCTTCGCTCGCGGGTATTTCGACTTTCACGGGCTGTTCAGTCAGCGACAACAGCGCATCAAGGCCGCGACCCAGGCGCGATCGGCCAGCAGGGGGCTTGGTCATTTTCGACTCCGTTCGAGCTTGCAGAGTTCCACGTGGAACATTTCGCCGGTCTAATCCTCTCGCTAACGAGGCATCCTTAGACAGACAGTCCCTGACGGACACAGACAGAAGACTACTTGCTTGTCGGTGGGAAGCAAATTTCGTCGATTGGAGCGAGCGGCTGTGTCACCTTTGCGAAAATGCAGGGAACCGCAGATTTCGCAGATTTCGCAGATTCGCTTTTTGGCATGGAACTGAGGTATCTTTGCGAATTGGTCGTTTCCTATTCCTTTGAAGGCACGTTCAACACGGAGAAATAGCGATTGGCTACTTTTGTAGTCTTGTGAGTGATGTGTTTTTTGGAAAAACTCGTTCAAATGACCACCGCAGCTTGCGTGGGCGGAGAGGGGATTGGGCGGATGCCAGGGCTGGGGTTTCAAAACGGATGCGATGGCAAGACGCGCGAGGTGGAAGGCGCGCCGCCGTTCGCTACAATCGCCCGGCCCCTCGTTGGTTGCGCGCCGCGCGACGATTTCCGTCGTCGCCCGACAGCACTACAGGGGATTGAGGACAATATGCCTTATACGCTCAGCGAAGCCGACCCGACCCTGCTCCCGCCCGACCAGCAATCCGACGCCGGCAACCGCTGGACGCTCAATTTCGGCCCGCAGCACCCGGCCACCCACACCACGCTTCGCCTCGTGCTCGAACTCGATGGCGAACGCGTCGTCAAATGCGTGCCGCACATCGGCTACCTGCACTCGGGCTTCGAGAAGCTCGGCGAAACCCTCAACTACAACCAGTACGTGACGATCGTCGATCGCATGGACTACTCGGCGCCGATTTACAACGAACTCGCGTGGCACCTGACGGTCGAGAAATTGATGGGCATCGAGCTCACGCCGCGCTGCAAGGCGCTGCGCACGATCGCCAATGAGCTCGGCCGGATCCAGTCGCACCTGCTGTGCATCAGTGCCGCCGGGCTCGACCTCGGCGCGTTTACTGCGTTTCTTTACGCGTTCAACGAGAAGGAAACGATCTACGACATTCTCGAGTACATCTCCGGCCAACGCTTCCACAACTCGTGGACGCGCGTCGGTGGACTCAATCAGGACGTGCCCGACGAAGAGATGTTCAAGAAGATGATGCACAGGTTCGTCGACGACGAGCTGATGCGCGCCATCGACGACATCGAGAAACTGCTCAACAAGAACCGCATCTTCGTCGACCGCACGAAAGGCGTCGGCGCGATCAGCAAGGAACACGCGATCAACTGGAGCCTCAGCGGCCCGATCGCGCGGGCGGCGGGCGTGCGACGCGATGTGCGCAAGGACGAGCCGTATCTCTGCTACGCCAACAACTGGGACGGCGCCGGCGCGCCGGCGGTCGATTTCAAAGTCGCCGTCATGAGCGCCGGCGACGTCTATTCGCGCTACCTCGTCCGCATGGAAGAAATGAAGCAAGCGGCGCATATTATTCGCCAACTGATTGACAATCTCCCGAAGGGACCAGTCAACGTCAGCCCCGAAGGCAAGGACGTGCTTCCGCCCAAGGACCAGGTTTACAGCAGCATCGAAGGGCTCATTCAACACTTCGAGTTAATTATGACCAATCGCGGCTTTGAAGCGCCAAAGGGCGAAGTCTACGGCTGCATCGAATCCGGTAATGGCGAACTCGGCTACTACATCGTGAGTAACGGCGAAAATATTCCCTGGCGCGTTCGCACCCGGCCGGGATCGTTCATTAATTATCAGGTTTTCCCCAAGTTGATCGAAGGCCACCTGATCAGCGACATCCCCGCGATCCTGGGATCGCTCAATATCATCGCCGCTGAACTCGATCGGTAAGGCTGGAACATGAAATCGCGTCGGAATCGAGTATCCGCAGCGGTTTCCATTTTCATGTGCGTTGGTTTGGCGCTTGGGTGACTGAAGTTGAATTTAGATTCATGTGAATGACACAGGACGACCAATTGATCCCTCGATCGCCGCAACAGAGCCGGACTGCCGGAAGCTGGCAACTGACTGCTGTAGTAATTGTGCCGTGCCCTCTGGCGATGTCATAATTCCGTTGGAGTAGATCATGCTCACCATTGATCACATCGAAGTCGACGAAACCGTCATTCAGGAAGCGATGCGGATTTCCGGAAAGTCAGAAGTGAAAGCTGCGATTCTTGCGGCGTTGCGCGACTACACTCGCCCGCGGTCGCAAAAAGAGGTCATTCAGTTTCTCGGCACCAGCGAAGGCTTCTACACCGACGAAGAATTGCGGCTCGACCGCGCGAGGGACATGTGACGTTCCCGCCGCCTGAAGTGCCGAAGTTCCTGCTGATCGACACCAGCGACTGGACGCACGCGCTGCCAAAGAAGGGCGAGGCGAGTATTCGTGCCAAGGTGAACGCAGCGATGGCTGACGAACGGGCCGCGTGGTGCCAGATCATTCGTTTGGAGCTTTATCGCGGCGTCAATAATGATTGGGATAGAGAGCTGCTGTCGTTCCTGGATGCGAATGTCAGGCCTCTCGCGATCTCGACGGAAGTCTGGCAGACGGCGATTGGCATCACCCAGACGCTCCGCTCCGACGGCATTACGCTGCCGATGCCCGATACGATCATCCATGCGTGTGGGATCGTTCATCACGCACGCGTCGAGCACAACGATAAGCATTTCGACTTGCTTCAGACACGGTTTCCTATTTACTAGGAGCATTATGCCCTGGATCGCCGAAGATCGTCGTAACACTCGCGCCACCGAAGGTCAGCCGTTATTGACCGACGCAATGAAGGCGCTGCTGCGGGACAAATATTTCCCCCGCTATCCCAGCAAGCGCGCGGTACTGCTGCCCGCATTGCACCTGATCCAGCACGAGTACAACTGGATCCCGAGCGAGGCGATCAAGGAAATCGCCGACTTCCTCGAGATCGCGCCGGCCGAAGCGCTGGACACGGCGTCGTTCTATGAAGAGTACTGGCTCAAGCCCAAGGGTAAGTACCTGGTACAGGTCTGTCGGTCACTGACGTGCGAGTTGTGTCAGTCAGAAGCGCTCACCAAGAAGCTGTCAGACACGCTCAAGGTCGAAGTCGGCGAGACGACACCCGACAAGCGATTCACCCTCGTTGAACTCGAATGCCTTGGCGCCTGTGGCTCTGCTCCGGTCGTCATGGTCAATGAGCGGCTTTACGAAAATGTCGATGTTGACCAACTCATGAAGATCATCGAGACGCTCCCGGAAGACCCGCACGAGTTTAAAGACCCGGGCGTGACGTGGGAAAATCATCACTGACAATTGATGTCTGCCAGCAGTAGGGTGCGATTGATCGCACCATCACGTTCGGCGGTGCGATTGATCGCACCCTACACAGGTTAATCATCATGGCGTTCACTGAACCGGTTCTGACGAAGCGTATTCCGCTCGATCCCGAAAAGCGTAAGCTCATCACCTACGACGATTACGTTGCCACCGGCGGCTACGCGCAACTCAAGAAGGCACTGGAGATGGCGCCGGCGGACATCGTCAAGACGGTGACCGACTCGGGTCTGCGCGGCCGCGGTGGGGCGGGGTTCGGGGCCGGGCAGAAGTGGTCGTTCATTCCCAAAGAGAAGAAGACGACGCACTACCTCACGGTCAACGCCGATGAGTCCGAGCCGGGCACGTTCAAAGACCGCTACGTGATGAACTACGACCCGCACCTGCTGCTGGAGGGCATCGCCATCTGCGCGCTGGCCACGCAGTGCGACATCGCCTACATCTTCATCCGCGGCGAGTACCACTACAGCGCCAAGGTGCTGGAGTTCGCGATCAAGGAAGCGTACGACCACGGCATCTTCGGCGGCAACGGCGTGTTCGGGTCGGGCAAGAAGATCGAGTGCTACGTTCACCGCGGCGCGGGCGCGTACATTTGCGGCGAAGAGACCGGCCTGCTCGAGGCGCTCGAAGGCAAGCGCGGCTGGCCGCGCAACAAGCCGCCGTTCCCTGCGATCGCCGGCGCGTTTTCCAAGCCCACCGTAATCAATAACGTCGAGACGTTGATGAACGTCCCGATGATCCTCGAGAAAGGCCCGGCGTGGTTCAAGACGATGGGCACGCCCTCGTCGCCTGGGCCGAAGCTGTACGGCATGAGCGGGCACATCAACAAGCCCGGCGTGTACGAGGACGAGCTCGGCATCACCCTCGACTACGCCATCAACACCCTCGGCGGCGGCATGAAGGGCGGCGCGTACAAGGCCTCCATCTGCGGCGGCATCTCGATGGGCGTGCTCGGCACCAACCAGCTCGACATCAAGCTCGATTTCGACGACGTCCGCTTCCGCGGCGGCTGCCTCGGCCTGGGCACCGCGGGCATGATCGTGATGAACGAACACACCGACATGGTGAAGGCGCTGCGCAACTGCGTGCGCTTCTACTCGCACGAAAGCTGCGGCCAATGTACGCCGTGCCGCGAGGGCTCGCACTGGATGAAGAAGATCCTCGATCGCGTCGTCGCCGGCGACGGAAAAGCGCGCGATCTCGAGATGCTGCTCGAGCTCGAAAAAACCATGGGCATCATGCCCGGCACCACGATCTGCGGCCTGGCTGACGGCACCGCCTGGGCGACGCGCACGTTCGTCACCAAGTTCTACGACGAGTTCGCCGCGCGCTGCCCGGAAGAAACCACCAAGCGCGTCGCACTGAAGCTTGCAGGCTCGAGCCGCACTAACGTGCTGACGCCGATGGGCAGCAACACGCGGTGATCGAAACGATTCGCAGAGCGAAGCGGGTCCGAAATCGGGTGAAGCCTCAGCGACCTTCGATGTCGAAGAGGTTGACCAGCGCCTTGAGCGGCGACGACGGCTGCGTCGTCGGCTTCTTCTGCTCGACAGGCTGTACCGCTTGCAAAGTGACAGCGGCCGTCTGACGGGCGGCTTCGATGTCTTTCAGCTTGTCTTCGGCGTTCTTTTCCTTGGCGATCGCGATGGTCTTCTCGTGCTCTGCAACCACACGGGCGGAGTGTGCGGCCATCAGGTCGTTGCGTGTCTGACCAAGCTCTGCCTTGGCGCTGCTGACTTGCTCCTCGAGCATGGTCGCCTTCACCTCGGCACGGGTGGCCGACTGGTTGAGTACGACCGTCGTGACCGCCAGCGCCAACGCCAGGGCGCCGATGCCGGCCCAGGCCCAGCGGGCGCCGGCGCGGGCGACTTGTGCGTCCTCGCGGGCGGCATCGATGGTCGATTGCAGCACAGCCAGCACGCCGGCGGCCTTCTCGTTGACCATCAAGCCTTCGGGCTGAACCGGCGTCGCGATAGACGTCCCGGGATTGCCTTGGTCGAGCGGGTCGGTTGCGTCGGTGGCAACGTCCGATCCCGGCGACATCGTCTGCACGAGCACGAGCCTTCGCCCGTTGTCGTCGACGCGTGATTCCATTCCACCCCCGGAAATCCGGCGGGCGATGGTGCGGGTGGAGCAGTTCAAAGTCACAGCGGCCTGTTCGACCGTCTGCCAAACGTGAGAAATCGTGTCTGCCATATCTTCCGTTATCGGACGTCCTCGTTCGCGAACTTGAGAATTTTTTCTAAAGTTTTTTGTGACTGCCACGCGGCAGACGCGATCCGGCCGCTTTAACCAGTGCCCAAGGTCGCGGGAGCGGGGCGAAACCACGCGAGCGAGGATTCTTTGGGCAGTCGCAGCGCCAAGGGTTTTTCGCGTTGGACATGGCGTTTCATGGGGTATACTCCGCTCGCACGTCATTGTCGCGTATTCGCTTACGCGCTCCCGACGCTGCTGCCAGAGGATCTTTTGATGGCCGGTGCGCTTCCGCATGTTGTTCACGTGATTTCCACCGTAGACCCGCGCGCCGGCGGCACGACCACGCAACTCGTCGCGCTGATCAAGGCCGAGATCGAGCTGGGGATGACCGTCACGGTCGTCAGCACCTACCCGCAGGACTTCGACGTCTCGGCGGCGCAGGCGATGCAGGACGCCGGGGCGTATCTCGAACTCATCGGTCCGTCGACCGCTGTCATGGCATGGCACCCGAAGATCTCCCGTGTCCTGCGCGACACGATCGTCACTGCCAACATCGTTCACATTCATGGCCTGTGGGAAGAAATCCAGCACCGCGCCGCGGTCATCGCGCGCGAGCTGGACGTGCCGTTCCTCTTCAGCCTGCACGGCACGCTTGAACCGTGGTCGATGCAGCAATCGCGGCTGAAGAAGCAGATCTACATGGCCGTGCGGATGAAGAAAAACCTCGCGACCGCCGCCGCGCTGCACTACAGCGACGAAACCGAGCAGCAGCTGACGGCCGAGTGGCGCCTGCACACGCCGGCGATTATCCAGCCATACGCCGCCGACCTGGAATTGTTTGAACGTCTTCCCGCCAGCGGCATCTTTCGACGGGCGTTTCCGCAACTCGAGGATTCGACGTTCGTCCTGTTCCTCGGCCGACTGCATCCGCGCAAGGGTCTCGACTTGCTCATTCCCGCCTTTGCGCAGGTCAAGGACAAGACAACCAAGCTGGTGATCGCCGGCCCGTCGTCGCAGGAGGGATACGAAGGCGAGTTGCGCAAGCTCGTCGCGCAACACGGACTGACCGATCGCGTGCTGTTCCCCGGCATGCTCGAAGGCAACGTGCGAACGGCCGCCTATGTCGAGTCGCGGGTGTTCGTCCTGCCAAGCCATTCGGAGAACTTTGGCTTGACGGTCATCGAATCGTGCGCCGCCGGCACGCCGGTCATCGTGAGCGACCACGTCGCGCTCGCCAAGCAGGTGGAAGCCAACCAGGTCGGACAGGTCGTCCCTCTGGAGATTCCTGCCATCGCTGAGGCGTTGAACACCTGGCTGGCCGACCCCGAGCGCGCCAAGGAGACCGGCGAAGTCGCCCGCGAATGGGCACTGCGAACCTATAACGCCAAGAGCTGCGCCCTCGCGTGGTCGACCTACTACGACGAGATCATCCGCGGCGAAATCGGCCTGCACCACGCGTCCGCAATGGCGTAACGACCCGACCAAACCAGCGTTTTATGAAGCCGCCGGCCTTGGCCGGCGGATTCATGGGGCATGGCGTTACGACATGCGATGTCTGACAGGTGTCTGACACACTGCAAGTTCATCGACCAGCCTGCTTTACGAGATCGATCGCGTCTTTCAGGATGACCTTTCGCTCGTACAGTGAGCGGCCGACAATCGCGCCCCAGACGGGGAGATCGAGCAACGCGCGGATGTGCTCCAGCGACCCCACACCACCCGACGCGATCACCGGCACTTTGCCGGATTCGGCCAGCTTGCGGGTGTGCTCCATGTTCGGGCCTTGCAACATGCCATCGCGCGCGACATCGGTGTAGAGCAGCCCCGCGAGATCCCAATCCGACACCCGGCCGGCGATTTCGACGGCGGACAGGCCGCTCGTCTCGGTCCAGCCGCGGGTGGCGATCATTCCATCCTTGGCGTCGATCGCCAGCGTTAGTTTCTGCCCGTACTTCGCCTCTTTCGCCAGCGATTCAAACCAATTCCAGTCCTCGATCGCCTTGGTGCCGATGACCACGCGGGACGCGCCGACAGACAGCAGGGCGTCCACGTCAGACGCCGACCGCACCCCGCCGCCCACCTGCACCTTGAGTTGCGACGCCTCGATCATCCGGCCGATGAGGTCGGTCTGCATGATCCGACCTTCCTTAGCGCCGTCGAGGTCGACGATGTGCATCCACGTCGCCCCTTCGGCCCGGAATTGCCGCGCGGTGTCGAGCGGATCGACGGCGTAGTTAATCTGCTGCGTGTAGTCGCCCTGCTTCAGCCGCACGACTTGCCCGCTGCGCAGGTCGATCGAGGGCATCACGGTGAATGGAGAGGACGGGGTCATGCGCCCGTTTTAGCGGAACGACGAGCGGTCGTCGATTGATCGAACCAGCAGCGCCGCAAACGCAGCGATGGAAGCTCATCGCCTGCTGAAGCCGGTGGACGCGATCAGGCCGCTTTGCGAAGAGCGGTTTCAAGCGTTGCCTCGAATGCGATCGCGATGCGGAAGCCGAGCGTGCTCATCTCGCAGCGTACGACGCGGCCGCGGACGTCGAAGCCGCGGTGCAGGCCTTCAGGCGGGAAGAACAGCAGCAGTCGCTCGCCGGCATTCAGTTCCGTTTGCGACCACCCGCTCACTCCGCCGATCGAAAGATCGCGCAACGCCAACGCCATGTGCGGATTGCAGCGCGCCGCGGGGACGTTGCGGTCAAGGCGCTGGCCGTGGATGTGGCCGTACGCCTGCTGTCGCGGAAAGATGCGGCGATTGGGACCATCGGTATCGAGGCGAACGACGGGAGTTTCCAGCAGCGTGGGCATATGATGCAGTCCTCATAGGCGTCATCGGCCGCACAGGCGGCATAATTAACAAGTCGCTTAAGAAGGTTGATTTGCGATGAGTGATCTGTTGTCCAAAGGAATGGTCGCGCTGGTCGGCGCCGGCCCGGGCGATCCCGGGCTGCTGACATTGCGCGGCGCGAAGTTATTGGCCCAGGCGGACGTCGTCGTCTACGACTACCTCTCTTCGCCTCGCCTGTTGGTGCATGCGCCCAATGCCGAGCACTTGTTCGTCGGGAAGATGGCGTCGAAACATACGATGACGCAGGACCAGATCAACGCGCTGCTGGTCGAGAAAGCCCGGCACGGCCATCGCGTCGTGCGCCTCAAGGGCGGCGACCCGTTCGTCTTCGGGCGCGGCGGGGAAGAGTGCGAGGCGCTCCGGCAGGCAGGCGTCACCTACGTCGTCGTCCCCGGCATCACCGCGGCCATCGCCGCCCCGGCGTACGCGGGCATCCCCGTCACCCACCGCGATTTCAACTCCTCCTTCACGCTCATCACCGGCCACGAGAAGGAAGAGCAGTACAAGGACGATGACGCCAAGGCGCGCGACGCCGCCAAAGGCTCCACCGATCTGGACTGGTCTGCCATCGCGCGCCTGCCGTGCGTCGCGTTCTATATGGGCGTCAAGGCGCTCCCGCGCATCAGCACCAAGCTCATCGAACACGGTCTCGACCCGACCACGCCCACCGCAACCATTCAGTGGGGCACCACGGGCAAGCAGCGCACCTGCGTCGCGACGATCGCCACCATCGCAGGCGCAGTGAAAGCCGCGCACATCGGCGCGCCGGCGATCACCATCGTCGGCAAGGTCGTGTCGATGCGCGAAAGCCTCAACTGGTTCGAGACGCGCCCGCTGTACGGACAGACAGTGGTCGTCACTCGAACCCGCGACCAGTCGAGCGACCTGTCGGCGCAACTCGAGTCGCTCGGCGCTGTCGTGCTCGAAGCGCCAACGATCGAGATCGTGCCGGTGTCCGACATGGCTCGTGTCGACGACGTGTTGCGATCGGCATCCCGCATTCACCAGGCTGCGGCGCAACCCAGTGAAGCTGCTGATCGTGGTGTCGAAAAAAAATGGTTCGTCTTCACCAGTGCAAGCGGTGTGCGCGCAATGGTCGAGCGCATGAGAGCGCTCAAACTGGACGCGCGGCACCTCGCAGGCGTGAAGGTCGCGGTCGTCGGTGATGCGACAGCTCGCGCCGTGCGCGATCTGCTGTGCATCGAACCGGACTGCATCCCGGAACAATTCATCGCAGAAGCGCTCGCGGATGAGCTGATCGCGCGCGGTGAAGTCGCGGGGGGCCGTTTTATTCTTTTCCGGGCCGACATCGCACGCCCGGTGCTCGTCGAAAAGCTGCGCGGCGCGGGCGCGGCATCCGTCGAGGACGTGACGATCTACGAAACGCGCATCGCGTCGCACCTCCCCGAGGATGTCGTCGAAGCCTTCGCCGGTGGGCGCGTGGATTGGGTGACGTTCACCAGCAGCAGCACCGCGAAGAATCTGGTCGCGCTGCTGGGCGATTCGTACCGGGAAAAGCTCGACGGCGTGAATCTCGCCAGCATCGGCCCGGTGACGACGCAGACGCTTACCGCGCTCGGGCTAAGCTCGACGGTGCAGGCGGATCAGTTCGATGTGGCGGGTTTGGTGCGGGCGGTCTTGTCGTACTCGAAGTAGCGCTTCAGCCGGTTGATCGGCGCTTCAAAGCAGAACCACGACACGCTCGCCGCCGCGATCGCGATCGCAACGTACGTCACGAACTGCGTCCATCCGCGCGGCACGGTGTCCCATCCGAGCGCGTGGTTGATTATGTGCGGAACGAACATATGAATCACGTAGAGCCCGTAGCTGATGCGACCGATGTAAACCAGCGGCGCTGACGCGAGCACCCAGCCGAGTGGTCCCTTGAAACCGCGCGACGCTGCCCCGATCAACCAGACCGCCGCCAGCGCTGTGATCGGGTAGGTAGCGCCGCCGGGGAACTCAAAGCCGAGATCGACCCAGCCGCTTTGCGGTCGCTCGAAGCCGCTTTCGATTCCGAAATGGGAGACGGCCCCGATGCGCCCGCTCGCCGCAACCGACGCCGCGGTGACGAAGACGAAGAATAGCGGCACGCCGATCGCGCCGCAGAACTCCGTGAAGCCGTTCCACCAGCGCGACAAGCCGAACTCCGGGATGCTCAACAGCGCCAGCAGCGCGCCCATGCCAAGC
>JBBRFH010000052.1:0-15242 GCA_038224615.1 Tepidisphaerales bacterium | reverse complement strand
GCGAGCGTGTTGATTCCGCCGCAGGGCCTCAAAGCAACGATTGCCGCCTGGCCCACCTGCCGCCAGAAACTCGCCGAAGACCCGCGACGCCGCCAGAGGGCAGTGCTGTTACGTTAACGCTTATGCCCCCATTCCCTCAGTCCCTCAGTCCCTCATTGCCTCTCTGCCTCATTGCCTCATTCCCTCCCTCATTCACTTCTTTGATGCCCTTCCACCCACTCTGCCGATATATTCCCGGTGAAAATCTGTAATTGTGAGGTCCCTGCCTCGGGGAATTCCGATCTTCACTCTCCTTCTATCCCTGCCCAGCCATCGTGCTACGATAGCGGCCGAGGTTTTACTGCAATGAAGATCGTTGTAACTGGGGGCAGCGGGAAGATCGGTTCCGAGACCGCACGGCTGCTGCGTGAGCGTGGGCATGACGTGCTGACGCTCGATGTCCGTCCGCCGGACGATACGTCGCTGGCCCACAAGTTGATCGACCTCCGCGCGGCGTCGGCGGTGCGGAGGGTGTTCGATGGGGTCGACGTCGTCCTGCACCTGGGTGAGATGCCCGGGCCTGGGCGCGAGATGTCCGACGGGTACACGCACAACACCGAGGTCGGTGCCACCGTCATGCAGGCCGCCTGCCAGATGGGCGTGAAGAAAATGGTCTACACCAGCACATGCCAGGTGTACGGATTATGGGGCATCGAGTCCGGGTTCTGCGCCGAGCCGCTGTATCTGCCCCTGGACGAGAAACACCCGATGCAGCCGCAGAATCCATACGCGCTGTCGAAGGCGTCCAACGAGCAGTTCGCGGCGATGGTGTCCAAGCGCTACAACGTGCCGATCGCGGCATTCCGGTTTCCGGGCGTGTGGTCGAGCCCCGTCGGCGAAATCGTCCACTGGATGAAGCGTCGCAACCGCACTGAGCCCCCGCGCGACGGGCTGGGGACGTATCTGCACGTCACCGATGCGGCCGGCGCGTTTGCGTGCGCCGTGGACAAGGATTGGACCGGCTTTGAGGCGTTCCACTTCGTCGCCGACGATCACTTGATGCCCGGTTCTTCGCGCGAGGCGATGCTGAAGCGACATCCCAAGGCGCCGCTTCCCGACAACTGGCCCGCCGACGCATCCCCGGTGGTGACAACCAAGGCCAGGACGATGCTCGGTTGGCGGCCGAACGTGCAGTTGCGCGGCGAGTTCCTGAGAAACCTGCCGCCGACGTCGGCCGTGGCATAACGCCGTGGGGAGCGGCTAAATCCGAATGACGAAATCAGAATCCGGCGTGTGTGCCGTCTTTCGGGTTTCGTCATGGGGGATTTTGGGTAGCTTTTGTGCGTCAGAACGCAACGAATGCCCCGGTCGCGCGTATTGAAGACGGAGATGTTCATGTCGAAATACACCCAAAACTCTCGTCGGCAAGCTTTTACGCTCGTTGAACTGCTGGTCGTGATCGGCATCATCGCGATCCTGATCGCGATCCTCATGCCGGCGTTGCGACAGATGCGGCTGCGGTCGCAGCAGGTGGTCTGCAAAACGCAGCTCTACCAGCTCAACCAGTTCATGGTGATGTACTGCAACGACAACAAGGGGTACATGTTCCCGGTCGGTCCGAACGGCGTGAACGGCCAGCCGACCACGCTGGGCACAAACGTTGCGCCACATAAGCGGTGGCCGGCGATTCTGTTCAAGATTCCCTGGCCGGATCCGATGCCGTACGACGCCACCAGCCTGACGGCCGACGACGACTATCGCACCGCCGAGGGCGGTGCCGGCGCCAGCGCTGCTGCCCATGCGGCGCACATGGCGGCGTTCCCGGCCAAGCCATTCACGCCGAAGATTTTGCAATGTCCGACCGACCGCGATCCATTCGAGGCCCACTCCTACGTCGTCAACCAGCAGTTGGTCCAGCAGGACAGCCCGGTGCGTTTCTCCAACGGCAACCTCGGCGGGCGCAACCGCTCGGAGATCATCACCGCCGGCGAAAAGCGCTCCATCGTCCGCGACTATCACATGGAGCGAGGCGGGCCGACAGCGACGCCGGACATCAACGGCTTTATGTGGGAGACTGATTTCGATCGCGTCGTCGAGCCGTACCGTCATGGCGTGTCGTATGGCAGCAACTACCTGTTCCTCGATGGGCACGTCGCGACCGTCATGCCCAAGCCGGCGCTGGAAGGCGTCGACCCGTGGACGGTTGCATTGCCCCCACCGCCAACTCCCTAATCCGGCTTGAGGATCCTGTCACTGTGACCGATGCCGCGTCGAACCCCACTCCCCGCAAGACCCCGCGCCGCGGCTTCAAGCTGCCGGCGGGCGTCGCGACGATACTCGTGCTGATGTGCATCGGCGCAGGCGGGTGGTTCGTCTGGGAACAGCTCAAGCCACGCCCTAAAGTCGACCTCTCGCAGTACGAACCGGTCGGCGGTGAGGCGGCTCAGGCCCGCGCCCGCTTCAACCGCCGCGGCACCGGCGGGAATCCCAATCGCCCGGCACCGACTGGCATCCCCGGCGGAGGCAGCGTGGTCGCGGCGGCCGATGGCACGGGCAGCATCCGCATCGACGGTGCCCGCGCCCGCTTCACCAAGGACGGCACCAAGGTCAAGCTCGACCTGCAGTACATCGGTACGGCTTTCCAGCCCGCCAATGACGCGTCGGCGATCATGGCCCGGTTCTACGCCATCAGCGACCCCAACCCCGCCAGGACCGCCGGCATCACCGACGAGCAGATCAAGAAGCTGCGCGCGATGCAGTACGTCCGTGAGATGATCGCGTCCGACGCCGCACGCAGTCAGATCCTGGATCAGTGGACCGCCTATACCGCCGCTCCCGCGGATCAGAAAAAGGCGCTCGAGCCGCCGCTTATCGAGCTGTTTCGCAAGACCTCCAGCGAGTCGATCAGCGCCACGCTGGTGAGCACCAAGCAGACGGCTGACCAGGTCCGCGCCATCCTCACCCCCGAGCAGATCACCGCCGTCCACAACGCCCGTCGCGGCGGATAACAGGGGTCGGCACACCACCGCGACCGCTGCGCACCATGTCATCCTGAGGTACTCCGAAGGATCTTCACCCGCACGGCAAGGCCCATAGAATTGATGGTGGGCTCTCGGTTGCTTCGCCCCATTGTCGTTCGCGCCACGGCGTCGGACTGTAGATCCTTCGGAGTACCTCAGGATGACAAATGCGGCGGGGTACTGAGAAGAACGCGCGTAATTTGCGGTCGCTTCAGTCGGAATACTCGAACACTGCCTTGCCCATAACGATCGGGCGTTTCTGGCCGATGTTGAGCAGGAGGCCGATGCTCATGAAGCTGGCGATCAGGCTGCTGCCGCCGCTGCTGACGAAGGGAAGCGTGACGCCGGTGACGGGCATGAGCTTGGTCACCACCAGCAGGTTGATGAAAGTCTGTCCCGCCAGCATTGCAACGATACCGATCGCCACCAGTCGGCCGAACGGCTCGCGGGTGCTGCCGGCGGTTTCGATGGCGGTGACGAAGATCACCAGGTAGCACCCGATCACCACCACGCTGCCGATGAAGCCGAACTGCTCGCCGATCAGTGCGAAGATCATGTCGTTCTTGCGTTCCGGCACGCGTTTGCCCGCCCGCACCTCGCCGACCCCGTTGCCCATAAATCCGCCGGTGCCCAGCGCGATCAACGCCCGGTACTGCTGCATGCCGGTGCCGGTTTCCTCGACGTCGGGGTCGTCGCTGAACATCGCGTAGACGCGGTCACGCTGGTAGTTCTTGACAACGCTCGGCAGGTGCTCGAACAGCGGCACGCCGTCGAGCCCGCACAGCCAGACAAACGGGATCAATGCCAGCCCCATCCCGACGACGCCGAACAGGTGCTTAAGCTTGGCACCGGCGACATACAGCATTGCGAACAGCGTCGGGATGAAGATCAGTGCCGTCCCCAGGTCCGGCTGCTTGAGGATCAGCAGCATCGGAATCGCCGCCAGCGCGAACGGCGGAATCAGGCCGTAGATCGTGCGGTAGTTGGAGCGGAAGCGCAGGTAACGCGCCAGCACCAGCACGAAGCCGACCTTCATCAGCTCCGACGGCTGCAGCGCGAACGGGCCGAAGTCGATCCAGTTGAACGCGCCGTTGCGTGACGACACGCCCGGCACGCGCACGATGCTCCCGACAATCGTGTACCCGATCAGTACGGCCGACCCGATGTAGAAAATCGCGGAGTAGCGGGCGCCGAGGATGCGGTAGTCAATGAGCTGAAACGCGCCCAGGCACGCGACGGCGGCGGCGAAGAACAGGAGCTGCTTTTTTCCGGCGGCGGGTTCGTCGACCCAGATCGTCACCACCCCGATGCACGCCAGCACCACCACCGCCACCAGCATCGGCCATTGCGAGGAGAGCGAGAGGTGGCGAATGAGCTTGGACATCCGGGTCAGGGCAAAATGCGATCGATGGCCCCCTCTCCCGTGTACGCACGAGAGAGGGCAAGGTGAGGGCCGCATTTCGGCTCGCGATCTACTGCAAAACCAGAAGAAGCCCTCACCCCGGCCCTCTCCCATGGGTACATGGGCGAGGGAGTCCGCAGCTCATCCGGTCACTCCGTACGCCGCCGCCGCCAGCGACTTGGTGGGGTCGGCGGGGACGATCACGTCGACCTGTTGTCCTTCGGTCACCGCACCGGCGCTGTTCGGCCAGAAGCACTGGTAGATGCGCACGTCGTTGCTGCCGTCGAGGGTGAAGCCGATCTGCTTCGACATCGGCGCGGCCGGCGATTGCTTGACGCTGACGATCGTCGCCGGGCGGATTGTTCCGCTGGTGAACGCGTGCAGCACAGACCGGCGCGTCAGCAGCGCCAGCAGAAAGCAGCCGGCGGCAACGCCCAGCAGCATCAGCGGGACGCCGATCTCGGCGGTGTAAGGCGGAGCATCGGCGCGGTCGGTGAAGAACGCCGGCTCGGCCGGGTCGATGCGGATGTCGATCGTTCCCTTGTTCTTGACGAGCGTGCCGGGCTTACGCGGCAGGTAGCCCGAAGCGCTGATCGACTTGTCGGCGCCGGGCGGGGTGTACTCGAGGATGACGAACAGAATCTCGTCGCGCTCCGCCTGGTGCTGCGCTGACTGCCCGATCTGCACCACCTTGGCCGTCACGGGCGTCCCCGACTGCACGACGCGGCGCTCGCGCACCACGGTGCGCAGTCGCGTGGCACCCATCACCGTCGCCGCGATCAGAAACAGCGCCATCAGCAGGACCCACGTCCGCACATGCATCTCCGCCCAGCTACGCCACCGCGCACGCCGCGTGAGCGGGCGGGGCGTCTTGGTTGTCGTGTCGGGCTGGGTCATGGGGAAGCCGTGCGGCGCGGGTTATCTTGTCGGAAGGTAGCCGTGTTCGATGCAGGCTTCAAGCAGTTGCTTGCAGACGCTGCCCGCCGCCACGCCCCCGCCCCCGCCGTATTCGACCATGGCGGCGTAGGCGATCTTGGGATTGTTCGCCGGCGCGAAGCCGATCATCCATGCGTGCGACGGCACGGTGTCCTCGGCCTTGCCGATCGCGCGATACCAAGGCAGATCGAGATTGGGATTGGCAGTGGTGCCGAGGCGAACGGTGTCATAGATGACGCGCCCGTTCTCGTCGCGCAGCGGCTTGCCGGTCGAATCCCGGCGGGGGATGCGCAGCGGCGCCGACTGCGCCGAGCCGGTCTTGCCCGCGACCAGCACGGCGCTCAGCCGCGGCACCGGTCCCGTGCCGCCGGGCGAATTGACCACCGCAATCATCCCCTGTCGCGCTTCGTCGAGCGCCTGCGGGTTGATGTGCAGGTCGATGTTTTCGTTGGACTCTCCTGGCACGAGGGTTGGGCGCTTCCACACGCCGCGCCGCGCGATCGTCGCCGCGACGTTGGCCATCTGGATCGGCGTGGCGGCGATCTGGTCCTGCCCGATCGCGCCGAACCAAGCCACCGCGCGGCGGCGCGAGGGAGGCCCGTCGAAGTCCCGGGGCGTCAGGCCTTTGACCTCGGGCAGTCCGATCCCGGTCGGTCGGCCGAGCCCGAAGCGATCGAACCATTTGGCCAGTCCCTCGATGCCAAGCCGATCGCCGAGCGTTTCAAAGAACACGTTGCAGGATCGCTCCAGCGCGTCGGGGAAGGCGAGGTCGGGCCGATCCATCGGGTCGGCCCAGGGGTGCTGCATGTGCGTTCCGCCGAACAGTTTCTGTGTCCAGCAGCGGCCGAAGTTGGTGTACGTCTTGCCGCCGATGTGCAGGAAGCCGTCGCAGACGATCCGATCGTTCGGCCCGAAAAGCCCGTCGGTGATCGCGCCCAGGCCGACGATCGGCTTCACCGTGCTGCCGGGTTCCAGCGCTGTCATGGTGGCGCGGTTGTGCAGCGGCCGGTTGACCTGGTCGTCGGCGAGCCTGGCGAACAACTCGTCGAAGCGATTGAGGTCGTAGGTCGGCCACGACGCCAGCGCCCGCACTTCGCCGCTCTGCACGTCGATGGCGATTGCGGCGCCGTTCATCGGCAGCGTGTCGGGCTTGTCCATTGCGAGCAGCACGTGCTTGAACGCATCCTCGATCTGCATCTGCAGTTCGATGTCGATTGTCGTCCGCACGTCCTCCCCAGGCACCGCCGAAGTGTCTTCGATCTTCTCGCCCGATGCCGCATACGCCTGCAGGCCGCGCGTGCCGCGCAGCCGCTGTTCGAGCATGTGCTCCATGCCCTCGCTGCCGATGAGATCGGTCGGGCCGTACTTGCTCAGCTTGTCGGCCTGTTTCGGATCGTCGACCAGGTCCTGAGGCGACACCTTGGAGACCCGGCCGATCACATGGCACGCGCCGGCGCCGTACGGGTAGTGCCGTCGCACGCTCCCGCGCAGCGAAAGCCCGGGGTAGCGCGCGCGGCTGGTTTCGATCGCGATGCGCAGTTGGTTGTCGATGTCGCGCAGCACCGGGTGCGATTGGCCTTGCTCGGCGACGGTCAGTTCGTACTTGTCGATGTCGGCCTCGCTGGCACCGCTGCCGAGCATCCACGCGTACCAGGCGGGATCCTTGTCGTCGGCCTTGGCTTTCTGGGCCTTGTCGAACTTGTTGTACCAGGCGATGCGCGCCTGGGTTTCGACGCGGCGGATGATCTCACGGCGGACCTCGTCGATCTCCTCGACCGGCTTGCCCGACAGCCGGGCCAGGTCGTGCCACATCGCGTCGATGTCTCGGCGGACGACGTCGATCTCCGCCTCCAGCAGCTTCTTGCGCTCGGCCAGCGGAAGGTCGTAGTAATTGTCCATCCGCTTCTTGATACGCGCCCGCCCCTCGCCGCGCAGCCATTTGAGGCGCAGGGCCTGCATCGTGTCCGATGTCGGCGTCGAGCTGATCGGTTCAAACATGATGGCGCGGTAGTCGATGCAGGCGTCGATGCACGGCTGATCGATCGCCAGCTCGCGCCACCGGTAGTCGAGCAGTCGGCCGCGCGTGGTGGGGAGCTGCGCCTCGTCGCGCATCGCCTTCTCGGACTGCTCGGCCCAGTAGGACTTGCCGAGCACCTGTACGGAAAAGGCGCGCGCGATCAACACGAACGAAACGATCGCAAGCAGCAGCAGAAGGATTTGCAGGCGTCTTTCGAACATCCGTGTTCTTATGGCGGAACGGTTTGTTATACTTCACGGCATGGTTGCTGTCGCCAAAAAACGCAAACCGCGCGTGATCCGGGTCGGCCTGCAAGATCACGGCACGCGCATGTCGCTCGATGACTTCGATCGGGCGATCGCATCCGAGGGCCATCTCTACGAACTGGCGAAGGGGGTGATCGAGGTGAGTGAAGTCCCACAGGTCAATCATGAGTGTGTTGTTGCCGAACTCCGCGATGCCTTGGCCGTCTACAAGCATCAGCACCCGGGGGTCATTTATCTGATCGCCAGCGGTGGTGGTGCCAAGCTCTTAAGCGAGGTGGATCAATCGGAACGTCATCCTGATTTATTGGTCTACCTCAACGAGCCTCCGACGTCTGAACCGCAGCCCTGGGCGGTGTGGATTCCTGAAATCGTTGTCGAAGTCGTATCGGATTCCAGTGTCAAACGCGACTACGACGAGAAACCACCCGAGTACGCATCCATGGGCGTCAAGGAGTATTGGATCATCCATCCCAGCCGACAGACAATCACCACCAAAACACGCTGGCGGAGTGTCTGGCGCGATCGCGTACTTAAGCCCGGACACACCTACACCACCACGCTGCTCCCCGGCTTCAAGCTCGATGCCAAAAAGATCCTCGCCGCGGGGAAATGACAGGGTTGCGGGATTTGGCCGATTTTGACATACTGCACGGCTCGAATTGATCCTGAGCAACAGACACCTGATGACCACGACGAAGCGCAAAACGACGACGAAATGACGCCCCGGCCGGTGCCGTGGACGTTGTTTGTTGTCGTTTGAGTCGCCAAAATCGTGCGTGAAAGTCATCCGAAGTCTGTTGCTCATCTTGTTTTATGGAGCGTGTGTCATGGCCGTTAATGTTGCCGTCGTGGGCGCTACCGGGGCCGTCGGGCAGGAATTCCTGAACGTACTGGCGGAGCGCAATTTTCCGATCAAGACCCTCAAGTTGCTGGCCTCGGCGCGCAGCGCCGGCAAGACCGCGACGTTCAAAGGCCAGACCTACATCATCGAAGCTCTCACGCACGACAGCTTCAAGGACATCCAGATCGCGCTGTTCAGCGCCGGCGGGTCGATCTCCAAGGAGTTCGGGCCCAGCGCAGTCAAGGCCGGCGCGGTCGTCGTCGACAACTCGTCCGCGTTCCGCATGAAGGACGGCGTGCCGCTGGTCGTGCCGGAAGTGAACCCCGAGGCGATCCACAAGCACAACGGGCTGATCGCCAACCCCAACTGCAGCACGATCATCATGAACGTGCCGGTCTGGCCGCTGCACCAGGCAAACCGCATCAAGCGCATCGTCGTCAGCACCTATCAAGCCGTCAGCGGCGCGGGCGCGTGGGGCTTGTACGAACTTGAAAATCAGCAGAAGCAGGCGGCCGCGGGGCTTGAGGTCACCAAGGAAAAATTCCCGCACCAGATCGTCAACAACCTCTTCAGCCACAACACGGCGATCGGCGCCGAAGGCTACAACGAAGAGGAGATGAAGATGGTCAAGGAGACGCGCAAGATCTTCGGCGACGCCAAGATCATGATCGCCGCCACCTGCATCCGCGTGCCGATCCCGCGGGCGCATTGCGAGAGCATCAACCTGGAGTTCACCCAGCCAATCACGCCTGACGAGGTGCGCGCGCTGCTCAGCAAGGCGCCCGGCGTGCGGATCGTCGACGACGTGAACAAGAACCACTTCCCCATGCCGCTCGAAGCCAGCGGCCAGGATTTGGTCCTCGTCGGTCGCATCCGCCAGGACATCTCGCGCGACGACGGCCGCGGCATTGAACTGTTCGTCGCCGGCGACCAGATCCGCAAAGGCGCCGCGACCAACGCCGTGCAGATCGCAGAGAAGCTGGTCTGACGGATTACCCTGTCATCCTGAACGCAGTGAAGGATCTACTGGCGGCGTGAAGGCTCTCCGACGCGCCGGCCGGCTCGCCAACTCGATCGCGTTTTTCGATTGGGCCTTCACGCGGCGAGCAGATCCTTCACGGCGTTCAGGATGACAAGGCAGTGATGCGCACGACTGACGTCACCTCGATCGCGGCGTCATGTCGGGCGCGGCGATTACGCCGCGACAGCGCTGCGACCGGTCGCCATGGTCTGCAGGTCGGCGATCGCGTGCCGCAGCTTCGTCGACTGCTCGGCCATCTGGGCACTGGCGGCGGCGGTTTCCTCGGCGCTGGCGGCGTTGTGTTGGGTCACAGTGTCCATCTGCGACATCGCCGTCGTCAACGTGCCGATGCCCGTCGCCTGCTCGCGGCTGGCGGCGGCGATCTCGCGGACGACCGTGCTGGACTGGTCGCTGGTGGTGCGGATCTCGCTCAGCACTGATTCGACTTCCTGCGCCATCGCCACGCCTTGACGCGCGCTGGTCAGCGAACCCTCGATCAGCGACGCCGTATTGTTCGCGGCGTCGGCGCTACGCAGCGCCAGCGCCCGCACTTCCTCGGCGACCACTGCGAACCCCTTGCCGGCTTCACCTGCGCGGGCCGCTTCCACCGCGGCGTTCAACGCCAGCAGGTTCGTCTGGAAGGCGATCTCGTTAATCACCTTGATGATCTTGGCGGTGTCGGTGGTGGCGGTCTGGATCTGGTCGATGGTGCTGCGCATTTTTTTCATCGACGAGTCGCCCCGCGCCGCGGCGGTCTGGGCTTCGGTCGTCAATGTCGCGGCGCGGGATGCACTGTCTGCATTGCGGCGGACCATGCCGCCCATCTCCTGCAGCGACGCCGACGTCTCCTCCAGGCTCGCCGCCTGCTCGCTGGCACCCTGGGCGAGCACCTGGCTGGCCTCGGCGATTTGCCCGCCGGCCTTGGCGGTCTCGCTGGACGTGTTGGCCAGCACTTCGATCACGCGCGACAACGGGCGGACGATCAGCGACCGATTTACCAGGAAGACCAGCGCAACGATGCCGAGAGTCATCGGCGTCATCCAGATGAGCGTGTCGCGGACGCCCGCCTGCACCACTGGGTCGACGCGCGACAGGTCCGCCGTCAGCACGAACGCGCCGTGGACCTCGCCGACGTTCCAGTTTTCCATTGTGAAGCCCAGCGTATCGCGGCCGTCGCCGGTGAGGCTGTTCTTGGGGTCGCCGTGGCAGGTCAGGCAGTCCTGCGACAATTTGATCGGCTTGGCGAAAGTGAGCGTATTGGCGGCGGAGTCGATCCGCGCGTAGTCCGGCTGCCCGCCTTGCTCAAGGGCGTCGAGAATGGGCAACTCCTCGGGGCGCGGTTCGTTATCGGTGTTGCGCGCCTGGCCTTTGACGATTCGGAAGCCGAGGTGCTGGGCCTTGCTGAACTGCTCGAGCGCCTGCCACGCCGCGACGATGGGCAGCGATTTGTAGAGCATCGTCTGCCGCAGTTCGGTGTTCCCGTGCTTGGAATCGGCCAGCAATCGCTTCTGGTCGATCACGCCGCCCGCGTTCAGCGCCGAGACCATGTCGCGGATCTGCTCCGCCTGCGCGATGCCGGCGGCCATGGAAGATTTGGTTTCTTCGACGGCGTGACTGCGGATGACGCTCCGCTGGATCAATAACGCCGTGCCGACCGTGATGCCGACAGCCCCAATGGACACAAGGATGATCTTCGCGCCGATAGTCATTGCCATTGCTATCGACTTACTGCGGCGTGGTTGTGCGGCGAGTCGGGGTAAGGAATTACCCTTTGTCATGCGAGTAAATGTCGCATGGCGCGCGAGTTGTGCCCTGCAATCGGGCGATGGTTCGGCGACCGACGGATGTCGATCGGGGCGGCGTCTTATCGGTCTGGACCGATGCGTCGCACGCCGATCACATGCCCGGCAGCGCGCCCGGGGGAAGCCCGAGGTCGGCGCTCATCTTGCCCATTTCCTGCTGGATCGTCGCCGCCGCCTTCGCCTGGGCGCTGACGACGGCGGCCACGATCACGTCCTCGAGCAACTCGGTGTCGTTCGGGTCGAGCTTGGTCTTGTCGATGCGGATCTTGATTAGCTCCATCCGCCCGTTGACGATCGCCGTCACCGCACCGGCGGCAGCGTCGGAGCTGAATTGGCGTTGCGCCAACTGCTCCTGAAACGCCTTCATCTTCTCCTGCATCTCCTTGGCTTTGGCCATGAGTCCGGGGAGATTTCCGAGTCCTTTGAGTGCATCGAACATCGACATAGTGCGCCCAGTATCGGCGCGATCGACGCGCGTGGCAACGTTGCGTGCGGGGGTCTTACAGTTAGCGACGTTAAGAAATGACGCACGGGAACTTTAGCATGCGCGTGTGCTGGAATCCGGGTCTTCGGTGTTCAATTGCGCCTCGCCGCTGGCAGTCGATTCTTCACTTCGTTCAGGATGACAGGCGCGATGACAGGGATTTGTCGCCGGACGACGTCATTCGACTTCGTTGAGCAACGCGCCGAGCGCCACCGCGACACGGCGATCGAGCGTGCGGGTCGGGTCGGCGGTGAGGTCAAGCATGCGACGGTCGATGACGAGCCGCCGGCGATCGAACCGGCCGAGCGTGTCGCGGCGCGCGTCGGCGGTGTGGATCGTCGTGTTCGTGCGCAGCAACCCGTCCAGCGTGCCCAGCAAGTGCCGCAGCGGCGCCAGTGCGATCGGTCCTTCACTGGCATGGCAGACGATCGTTCCGCCGTCGGGCGTGGTCACGGTCCAGCGGTCGCACAGCAGGCCTAGCACGCGATTGCGCCGGAACCTTGCCAGCACGTTGCCGTCGGGATCGCGCAGCGAATAGGTCGCGACGACGAACTGCCAACGCCCGTCCTGCTCAAGTTCGATGAGCTTGTCGGTGTGAGCCGCGTCGCGATAGAAGTCGAACCGGTGTCGCGGCGCGATCAACGTCGCGACGGCCCAGCTCGTAGCGATCGCCAGCAGCGCTATCACGATCAGCGTGCTCGGCGTCATCGTCGGCGCAGATAATATCTCGAACGATGTCTTGAGATTCCACTCAATCAGTTCGACGACGTACGGATAGATCTGAAACCCCGCAATGCCGACGATCGCCATCGCCGCCAACGCCGCCAGCGTCGTCAACACCACCGGACGCCGCCGATGCACCCAGACAATCGGACGCTGTGATTCATCCGCGATCGTATCACGCTGGGAGAGCGCGAACACCGAAGGACGAAAGAGCAGGCAGTCGCGCTCGGACATGCCACAGTGCATAACGCGCCAGCGTGTACAGTCAAACGGAGCGGGCGCCGGAGTCTATGAAGCGCGCAACGTACACCGCACACAAACAGTAGGTCGCGCGGGAGCGGGGCTTCAGCCCACGGCGAGGATCTGCCGCACCTGCGGGGCGAGTGCGGCGTTGCAGGCGAACAGGTCGTTGCCGTCGATGGTGACCTCGCCGGACCACGCGCTGCACCAGCCGCCGGCTTCCTGGATGACGGGGATGATCGCGGCACAGTCCCACGGGCTCATCTTCGGATCGAGCATGATCTCCGCGCGCCCGGTGGCGACGAGGAAGTAGCCGTAGGCGTCGCCCCAGGTGCGCGAGTAATTGCACCGCCGCGCCAGGTCGAGAAACGTCCCGCTGCGGTCGGCGGCCATCACCGCGTCGGAGCAGCACAGCAGGGCACTGTCGAGCGCGCCGACGTTCGACACCCGCGCGGGCTTGTCGTTCCACGTACACCCGTGCCCGGTGGCAGCGGCGACGATCTGCTCAAGCGCGGGGACGTAAATCACGCCCACGGTCGGCTTCCCCTTGACCTGCAGTCCGACCAGCGTCGCGTAAAGCGGCACGCCGTGGATGAACGACTTGGTGCCGTCGATCGGGTCGATCACCCACCGGTAGTCTGGATCACCTTCGACGATTCCGTGCTCCTCGCCGAGAATCGAGTGGGTGGGGAAATCGCGCAGGAGGCGGTCGCGAACGATCTGCTCGGCCTCGCGGTCGGCGACGGTGACGGGCGTGCGATCGGCCTTGAACTCCACCTCGACGCCGCGATGGAAGTACTTCAGCGTGTGTTGACCGGCGAGTCGCGCCGCCTCAATGGCGACGCCCAGCAGCGATTCAAGCGAAGGAGCACTCATGATTCGCGTCAACGTAGCCGCAGCACCGCTGACCGGCAACGCGGGCGGGGCAGGAAGGAGTTGATAGCGGCATGGTCGATAGTCGATAGCACGGATTGGCCATCAACTATCGACGATCAACGCTTCGTCGACGTTTTCTACATGCGGTAGAAGAATTGCTCGCGGACGATCTTGCCGTCCTTCACCTCGTACACCGCCAGCTCGTTCATCTTCATGTTGACGCCGGTGGCCTTGACGGTGACGTCGTAGAAGAACTTCACGCAAAAGTGCGTGTCGACCACCAGCGGGCCTTCGACGCTGCTCGCGTTGACGGTGTGTGCGCCGGCCCACCACTCGCCCTTGGCCTTGACCGCCGCAATCCCCTTGCTCTCGGCGGATTTACCGGGCGGGGCGAACGACTCGACCGAAACGATGTCGTCGCTGTACAGCTCCTCCATCGCCTGGAGTTCCTTGTGCTCGCGACAGAGTGCGATGAGACGATCGGCAACTTGCTGCGTGGTCATGGCGTTTCCTTTGGTTGGGGGCCGCCATAGTGAAGCCTCGGACAGGTGGGTTTGACAAGCGAAAAATTCTATCGGGGGAGGGCAGACGGCAGAAGGGCGGGAGCAGATGCAAAAGAAGGAGCCAGGAACGAGAGGCATCGGCCTGAGCCACCATGTAGCTCTGATCAAATGCATCTACTTTACCCTGGAAAGCCGTCGCGAACGGCACGTCAAATCCGAATAGCTCGGGCGCGATGGTAAGCACCTGCGCCATCTGCTTGAGCTGCGGTACGAGTTCCGACTCGCGTCTGCGGAGCCAGTCCATCGTATCTCCCTTAGACCCCTGAAACGGCAGGCCTGTTTGAGAAGAGAAGCAAATCCTGCGGCAACTCATTGCATCGATCACGGCTTCATTAACTGGATCGGCCCATATTCATCCCGCATTAATCGGGAGCGGTGGACATTTTGCCGCAGCGGCAGCATCAATCTATGGCAACGGGGGCAAGCGGAGCTCGCGCAAGAATTCATTGTGCTTTTTCGTCGCCGTCTGGATATCGCCCTCAATCTTCATCAGTTCCCGATGCGTCGCCGCCAGGTCAATCTCCGCCTCATCCTCCGCCGTGCTCACATACCGCGAAATGTTCAGGTTGAAGTCGTTGGCTTCGATCTCCTTCATCCCCACCCGGCGGGCGTATCGTTCGATCTGCTTCGGCCGCTTCTGGTAGGTCTGGATGATCTTTTCAATGTGCGCGTCCGTCAGTTGGTTCTGCCGCTTGCCCTTCTCGAAATGCTCGGCCGCATTGATGAACAGCACGTCATCCGGCTTCTTGCACTTTTTCAGCACCAGAATGCACACGGGAATGCCGGTGGAGTAGAACAGGTTCGCCGGCAATCCGATCACCGTGTCGATGTGCCCATCCTTCAGCAGCTTGGTGCGGATGCGTTCTTCGGCCCCGCCGCGGAACAGCACGCCCCTATATAAATCAGCCGCGGCAGGATGATCGCCATCACCCCTTCGTCCTTTAAGTAGTGAAACCCGTGCAGCAGGAACGCGAAGTCGGCCGCGCTCTTGGGGGCCAGCCCGTGGCTGTTGAACCGCACGTCCTCGCCCATCGCCTCGTTGGAGTCCCAGCGATAACTGAACGGCGGATTC
>JBBRFH010000051.1:0-15532 GCA_038224615.1 Tepidisphaerales bacterium | reverse complement strand
GCGCTGGGCGTGCTGACCAGCGGCGACAGCGGCGCGGCCACCATGCGCTCGCTCATGGGGCGCCTGACGGACATCGAGGAATCGCCTTCGGTCGTGCTCGAGGGGATCAAGGCCGCCGGCAACGCGCGGGCCAAGTCGCTCAAGGGCGCGCTGGAGAAAATCGCCAGGGATCAACCCAACGACATCGGCCGCGCCGCGCACGATGCGCTCGACCGGATCGACGGCACAACGACGCCCTACGTGCTTCCCGCGTCTCGCGAGCCGATCGACACCTCGGTGCAGGACCTCACCCCGGCGGCCAACTAAACGGCCGGCCGGCCAGGCAGTGCAGGTGCAGGTGAAACACCGTCTGCTGCGCGCCCGGACCGCAGTTAAAGACCGTGCGATAATCGGTGTGCCCCAGCTCATTGATCACCTTCGATGCCACCCTGAACATCCCGCCGATTAGCTCGCCGTCGGCTTCGCCAATGTCGTTCAACGTCGCGATCACCCGCTTGGGGATGACCAGCACATGAACGGGCGCCTGTGGATCAATGTCGTGGATGACGATATAGCGCTCGTCTTCGTAGGCGATCTGTGCAGGAATCTGCCGGGCGATGATCTTCTCGAACAGGGTCATGGCGGTATTGTAGAAGAATGACAAACCTTCACATGAAGGTTTTTTGGTGAATCATTCACTAACCGCCTACCATGGCATCATCCCCAAATCGGGGCCCGAGGGATACCGACAACGATGAACCCGCTGCGACTGCTGCTTGTTGAAGACCACGCCGACACCGCCAAGGCGATGGCGCGCCTGCTCAAGGCGACCGGCGGGCACGCCGTCACCATCGCCAACACCGCCGCCGCCGCACTGGAGCACGCAGCGACCAATGAGTTCGATCTCGTCATCAGCGACATCGGCCTCCCCGACATCACCGGCTACGAACTCATGAGCCAACTCCGCGACAAGCACGGCCTGCGCGGCATTGCCCTCACCGGCTACGGCAGCGACGACGACCACCAAAAATCCCGCGACTCCGGCTTCGTCGCCCACATCCTCAAGCCCATCAACCTCGACACGCTCAACGCGGCGATCGAACGGGCCCGCATTGTTGCGGTGTGATCGGCGCTGAATTCCGAATGACGAAACCCGAAACCCGAATCGCACGCAACCCCCCGGCCGACGGGGTTATGCCTGCGGCGAGGGGCGACCACGGTTGCATCAGGGGTAAACCGGATGCGTTCATGCGGTGCATGATGTAACATTGGCGGTTTCGTCGTCGTTTCGGATCTTCCCCATGTTTTCCGGTTTCCTCTTTGAAAATCTCCGCCTCGGCCTCACGAACCTCCGTCGCCACAAGCTGCGGACGCTTTTAACGGCGCTGGGCATCATTTTCGGCGTGACGGCGGTCATCGTCATGGTGGCGATCGGCGAAGGGTCCAAGCGCGAAGCCTTGCGGCAAATGCAGCAACTCGGGGCACGCAACGTCGTGGTGCGCTCGGTCCGCCCGCCGGAAGGCTCGGACGGCAATTCGTCGTCGATGCGCGTGCTCATCTACGGGCTGACCGGCGACGATCTCAAGCGCATCAACACCGTGCCGGGCACGACGCTGGTCGTCCCGCTGCGCGACACCGAAAAGGAAGTTCTTCTGAACGGTAAACGGTTTCCGCAGGTGAAGTCGATCGCGGTGACGCACGACTTCTTCTCCGTCGTCAACCTGCGCCCCGCCGAAGGACAACTGCTGACCGCGCAGCACCTGGCCGAGAGCGCGCCGGTGTGCGTACTGGGCTCCGAGGCGGCGCGACAGATTTTCCCCAGTGAAGACCCGCTCGGCAAGACGCTCCAGTGCGGGTCGGCCAGCATGGGCACGGTGCAGCTGCGCGTGATCGGCGTGCTCGAGCCGACCGGCCTGCGTCCGACCAGCGAGGGCGCCGGCATCACCGACCGCGACGTCGACCGCGACATCTATTTTCCTCTCACGCTCAGCCAGCAGATCTTCGGCAAGGGCGCCAATCGACGTTTCGCCGGCACGATGGAACGCAAGCAGATCGAGTACAGCGAAATCTGGGTGCAGGTAAAGGAGATCCAAGACGTCGAGCGGACGGCGGCGATCTTCAAGAACCTGGTCGGCATCCCGCAACGGCAGGACGTGCAGGTGAAGGCACCGATCGAAATCCTGCGCGCCGCAGAGGAATCGAATCGCCGGTTCAATTTCGTGCTGGGCGGGATCGCGAGCCTGTCGCTGCTGGTGGGCGGGATCGGGATCATGAACATCATGCTCGCCAGCGTCACCGAGCGCACGCGCGAGATCGGCATCCGCCGGGCGCTGGGTGCCAAGCGGCGGCACATCACGCTGCAGTTTCTGGTCGAAACGACCATCCTCTCGCAGGTCGGCGGGCTGTTCGGGATCGGCCTGGGCGTGCTCGCCGCCGTCACCATGCCGCCGCTGCTGATCTTATTAGGCTTCCAGCCACAACCGACGGCGGTGGCAACCTGGAGCGTGATCGCGTCGTTCTGCGTCAGCGGTTTCATCGGCATGTTCTTCGGCCTGTACCCCGCGATCAAAGCCGCGAATATGAACCCGATCGAGGCGCTGCGGCATGAGTAGTGGGGGTGGGGGGCGTGGGCCTTGGGCCTTGGGCCTTGGTGAAAGACGGTCTACCGACCTGACCTCTTCGACGTCTTCGACTTAGCGCGGACATCATTGCAATGCTTCCTTTGGCCGTGGCCCAGCCAATCTCGCTTGACCTTCGCGCGGCACGGTTGCCCACGGGGGTGATCGATGGACTGTACGTTCACATCCCCTTCTGCTTCCACAAGTGCCACTACTGCGACTTCTATTCGATCACGCGCCAGACGCCCGAGCGAATGCAGCGCTTCGTTGACCTTCTGCTCGCCGAGGCCGACCTGTGGACGCACCGCGCGCCGCGACCGCGCACGATCTTCTTCGGCGGCGGTACGCCGTCGCTGCTGCCGATCGAGGCGATGGACCGCCTGCTCACCGGGCTGCGCGACCGCTTCGACCTCTCGCGCGTCGACGAGTGGACCATCGAGGTAAACCCGGCGACTGCCGACCTCGATTATCTGCGCACGCTCCGATCGCACGGCGTCGACCGCCTCAGCTTCGGCGCCCAGAGCTTCGTGCCCGATGAACTGAAGATGCTCGAACGCCACCACGCGCCCGCGGATGTCGAGCGCTCGATTGCGATGGCGCGCGAAGCCGGTTTCACGCGGCTCAACGTCGACCTCATCTACGCCATCCCCGGCCAGTCGATCGACTCGTGGCGCTATTCGCTCGATCAGGCGCTTCGCCTCAAGACGCCGCACCTCTCGTGCTACGGCCTGACCTACGAATCGAACACGCCGATGACCGTCCGCAAACGTCTCGGACAATTCACGGGTGCCGACGATGACACCGAGTTGGCGATGTTCGACCTCACCCGCAACCTGCTCGCCGGGCACGGCATCGACTGGTACGAGATCAGCAACTACGCCATGCCCGGCGAGGCGTGCCGGCACAATCTCGTCTACTGGTGCGGCGGCAACTACATCGGGCTTGGGCCCAGCGCCGCATCGCACGTCGAAGGCCACCGCTTCAAAAACCGCCCGCACCTCGGCGAATGGGAGCAAGCCGTGCCCGGCGGCGCGTTACCGGTCGTCGAGCACGAGGTGCTAGCGCCGGAGCAGCGCGTCGAGGAGCGCATCATGCTCGAACTTCGCCTCCGCCGTGGCGTGCGCTGGCGCGACTTCTCGGACGATCTCCGCGCCAACCACGCCGCCGTGCTCGCGCGCCTGCGCGACCTGAATCTACTCACGGTCGACGACATCGGTTTCCGCCTCACCGTCCCCGGCCTCCACGTCGCCGACTCGGTCGCCGGCGAGTTCGTCCGATAAAGCCGCGGCTGTAGATCCGTGCGCTATGCGCCGATCTGCTTGAGCGGGTTTTCACCCCATTGCCCTGGCCCGATAACCCTCTGCACGTCGTTAAGTGCGTCCTCTTTCCCGTCGATGAAACCGGGACCAAGCGCGTTGATCTCCGGTCAACGCCGCCCGTGATAAACGATCTGTTTTGCCGATCTCGCCATCGAATCGTAGATCGAGATCAAGTAGCCGGGAGTTCGCGTCATGCTCGGGTTCG
This sequence comes from Tepidisphaerales bacterium, assembly GCA_038224615.1. Lineage (GTDB taxonomy): Bacteria > Planctomycetota > Phycisphaerae > Tepidisphaerales > Tepidisphaeraceae > JBBRFH01. The sequence continues at coordinate 11,411 of JBBRFH010000051.1, read as the reverse complement.
TCCGCAACTGGTTTTCGTCCAAGGCATCGCCGATCGGCGTGGACCTCGGCACCGACACGCTCCGCGTCGCCCAGTGCATGCACGACGGCAAGGAGTGGCGTCTCCACGCCGCCGCCTGCATGGACGTGCCGGAATCGGCGCGGCACAGCCCCGAGGTGCTCAACGAATATCTTGGCGACACCATTCGCGAACTCGTCGCAACGGGCAAGTTCAGCGGGCGCGATGCGATTCTGTGCGTGCCGTCGACCGTCCTGCACATGCAGCACGTCCGCATGCCCCCGCTCGGCGAGGCGGAGATCAAGAAGGCGCTGCCGTGGGAAGTGAAGGGAAAGCTGCCGATCGACCCGGACCATTCGGTGCTGCGCCACATCGTCGCCGGCGAGATCCATGTCAACAATGAACCGCGTAACGAAGTGATCGTCCTGGCGACGCCGAAATCGACCGTCGCGCAGATGCTGGCAATCGCCGGGCGCGCGAAGCTGAACGTGATCGGGATGAACGTCGAGCCCCGCGCCGTCGTCGACTGCTTCGCGCACGTCTACCGCCGTAAACAGGATGCGGACGTGACGAGCTGCTACGTGGATCTCGGCTGCCGCACCTCGCGGGTGATCATCGCCCGCGGACAGAACATTCTTTTCGCCCGCGGGATCGACATCGGCGGCGACACGCTCTCCCACGCCGTCGCCGGCGCGCTGGGCATCAGCTTCGAGCAGGCCAAGCTCCTGCGGATCAAGCTCGCCGCCCAGCCGATCGTCCGCCCGGCCGCCAAGCCCGTCGAACCCGTCGAACCCGAGCCGCAACCGGCCGAGGCGGATTCGGTCAACCATTCATTTGCGCTGTTGACTCTCGCGCCGGCGAACGACCGTCGTCATGTCGTCGAAGCAATCGACATCGTTCCGACGGCGCTTCCGGACGATCTGCAGGAGCAGGCCGCGCGTGTCGACGCCGCCTGCGCTGCGACGATTCAGCAACTGTGCGACGAACTCAACCTGTGCCGCCGCTACCACGAGGCGACGTTTGCGCAGTCGCCTGTGGACCGGCTCGTATTCATCGGCGGCGAAGCGCGGCAGCGCGGGATGTGCCAGCGCATCGCGCAGTCGATCGGCGTTGCCGCCCAGCTCGGCGACCCGCTCGTCCGGATGGCTAAGACAACCGAGGTCGGCCCGGAGAGCGGCATCGACCTCAAGCAACCGCAGCCCGCGTGGGCCGTGGCGCTCGGACTTTCCATGGGGCCGCTCGCCAACGATCAGCAGCAAGCCAAGAGCGCGTAAAGAACCCAGACGCGCGGAGTCGCAGCCGATGAACGCACCGAACCAGCTCAGCTTCCTGCCCGACGATTACCTCGTCCGGCGAGCCCAGCATCGCACCAACCTGCTGTGCGCCTCGCTGTTCGTCGTGATGATCGGCGCGATTGCCATCGCGTTCACGATCTCCGAGCGCACCATGCGCGATGCCGAGCAGCGTCATGCCGTCGTCGATGCCCAGTACACCGAGGCCGCCAAGCGCATCAAGCAGTTGCAGCAGATGCAGGACAAGCAGCGCGTGCTCGCCCGCCAGGCCGAGCTTTCGTCGAGCCTGATCGACCGCGTGCCGCGCTCCTACATGCTGGCGCAGATCACCAACCTGCTGCCGCAGGGCGTGACGCTGACCGACCTCGATCTGAACACGCGCAAACGTGTTGCGACCCAGGCCGACATGAAGACCGCATTCGAGAAGAAAAAAGCCGCCAAGCCCGGCGCTAAGGGCAAGGCTGACAACCTTCCCCCGCTGCCCGACGCGCAGGACATCGGCCTCAAGCTCAGCGGCCGCGCTTCGACGAACGCGGAGGTCGCGCAGTTTATGACCAAGCTGAAGGAGAGCGAGCTGTTCTCCAGCGTCGACCTGGTGATCAGTTCCCAGTTTGACCGCGGCGCCAACGTCGATGCCGCCGGCGCGGAGCTGCGCAAGTTCACGATCGAGATTCTGGTCAACCCCAAGGCCGACGTCCGCCCCGCCGCCGGCGTCCGCAACACCACCGCCACCGTGTCGACCAAGGAGCAGCAATGAAACTCGGCCTCCGCGAAATCATCTTCTTCAAGCTGATGATCGGCCTGCTCGTCGCCTCGTACTTCATGGGCCTCAAGCGCATGAACGAGAAACGCCAGGGCTACGAAGAGCAGATCACGCTCAAGCAGAACAAGCTGACCGACCTCGCCCGCGCCAAGCGGGAGATCGACGACATCGAGCACAAGCTCGACACGCTCACGCAGGCGATCGACTACTTCAAGAAGAAGCTGCCGAGCGAACAGGGCGTCGACGAGATCCTCGACAGCACCAATCAGCTCATCACCGCGCACAACCTCAACTGCGTGAGCTTCAAGCCGAGCCCCAAGCCGATCGTCGGCCCGGGATATCGCGAGAAGCAGATCGAGATCCTGCTGACCGGCGATTTTTTCGGTTTTTACCAGTTCCTGGCCGACATCGAGCGGCGCGACCGCATCATCAAGGTGACGGATCTGAAGCTGACCAAAATCGACGAAGAGGCCGGGCGCATGCAGGCCGTGATGCGGCTGAGCATCTTCTTCGACCCGGCCGGTGCATCGGAGTTTGCGACGGCGCAATGAGCGCCGCCGGTCGACCGAATGGTGCGATGAATCGCACCACGTCTGCCAGGTGATTGACGGAGTTTCAGATGACCGAATCAGAACAAGACAGCCTGCAGGACCAACTGGCCGCCACGCCCGCCGATCTGGTTAGCGACGACGTCGAGGCGGAATCGAAGAAGCGATCGCGCATGACCAACGCCGCCGTCGGCGTGCTGATCCTGGCGGCGGTGGGTGGGCTGTTCTTCATGTACACCAAGAGCGGCCCCGCCGGCGCATCGGCCGCAGGCGACGCGCAGGCGATGAAGTCGATGCTTGACGACAGCGCCAGAAACGTCAGCGCCATGCGCCAGCAGCAGAAGGAACTCGAAAAAACCGTCGAACAGTTCAAGAAATTCCCCGCCGCCGCCCAGGTGAAGCTCGACGACCTGCAGCGCGATCCGTTCAACGAAACGTCCACCCCCAAAGCCCCCAAGGCCGACGGCGACAGCAAATCGCGCGAGCAGCACCAGGCCGACGCGATGAAGCGCGTCCAAAGCCTGCGGGTGCAGTCGGTGATGCTCGGCGGGCAGTCGCGCTCGTGCATGGTCGACGGGAAAATGCGATCCGAAGGCGAGGAGTTCAACGACTTCACCATCGAGCGCATCAACCCCGACGGCGTCATCGTCCGTCACGCCGGCTTCCGCTTCCTACTCCAGGTGCAACGTTGATGTTCGGCAAGCGCGCGCCATCTTCGACGGCTCCGGTCCATGATCCCGTCGACCTAAGCGACGACGGCGGCGAGACCGTCGAGCAGCTCTGGGCGCCGGCGGCGCGATCGGCGAGCAAGAGCGTCGAACAGTTGCTGCTCGAGCGCGGGCACATCAGCGAAGATCAGATCCTGCAGGCAAAGAACGTCCAGCGGCAATCGCCCGGCAAGGCGCTGGCGCAGATCCTGCTGACGATGTCGGCCGCCAGCGAGCAGCAGGTGCTGTCGGCCCAGGCGGAGACGCTGGGACTGCTCTTCGAGACGCCGGAACGATCGAAGGTTGACCCCAACGCGTTCGCGCTGTTGCCGGTCGAATACATCCGCCAGCACAAGGTGCTGCCGCTGCGATTCGACGGCGACGTGCTGATCATCGCCGTCGCCGAGCCGACCAACGTGTTCCTGATCGATGAAGTGCGCCGCAAGGTGAAGCGCGACCTGCGGACCGTCGTCACCACCCCCGCCGATGTCGGCCGGATCGTCGAACAGATGACTGTCGGCGAGGCCGACATGAACGTCGACGCCCTCATCAAGGACATGGCCGAGGACGACATCCAGCTCGTCAAGGAATCGGCCGCCGATGACGTCAATGATCTGGAGAAGGCCAGCGCCGAATCGCCGGTCATCCGCTTCGTCAACTACGTCATCTTCGACGCTATCAAGCAGGGCGCCAGCGACATTCACATCGAGCCGAAGGAAAAAGCCCTGAAGGTGCGCTACCGCATCGACGGCATTCTCTTCGAGTCGATGAACCCGCCATACACGATGGCGCCGGCGATCGTCAGCCGTCTGAAGATCATGGCGAACCTCGACATCTCCGAGCGCCGCCTCCCGCAGGACGGCCGCATCCGCGCCGTCGTCGCCGACCGCAAGGTCGACCTGCGCATGAGCACGCTGCCGACAGTGAGTGGTGAGAAGGTCGTGATGCGTATCCTCGACAACAAGTCGATCAACGTGAAGCTCGACGACCTGGGCTTCGCGCCCAACGCGCTGACGATCTGGAAGAACGCCATCGACCAGCCGCACGGCATCGTGCTCGTCACCGGGCCGACCGGATCGGGTAAGACGACGACGCTGTATTCGTCACTGCGCCAGATGGACGCGGCGCGACTGAACATCAGCACCGTCGAAGACCCGGTCGAGTATCACCTCGGCAGCGTCAACCAGACGCAGACACACGACAAGATCGGCATGACCTTCGCCAAAGCGCTCAAGGCGCTGCTGCGACAGGATCCGGACGTGGTGATGCTCGGCGAAATCCGTGACAGCGAAACCGCCACGACGGCGGTGCAGGCGGCGCTCACGGGCCACCTGGTGCTCAGCACGCTGCACACGAACGACGCGCCGTCGTCGGTAACGCGACTGATCAACATCGGCGTCGAGCCCTACCTGATCTCGGCGGCGCTCAACGCGGTGCTGGCGCAGCGACTGGTCCGCAAGATCTGTCCGCACTGCAAGGAACAAATCGATCCGTCGGACGAACTCAAGGAGTTCCTGCAACTGCAGGGCTTCCCGTCCGAGAAAATCTGGAAGGGCCGCGGCTGCGACCGCTGCCGCAAGACCGGCTATTCAGGCCGGCTCGGCATCTACGAACTGATGGTGATGGACGACGCCATGCGCGACATCGTCACCGCCAACCCCGACGTCAACGTCCTCCGCAAGCTCTGCCGCGAGCGTGGTCTGGTAACGCTTCGAGAAGACGGCTTCAACAAAGCTAACCAGGGCCTCACAACGGTCGATGAAGTATTGAGAGTGACTGAGAGTGCTTGAGGAGAGCCGATAGTTAATGGTCGATAGTCGATAGCAAGAGCCACTCTTTGCTATCGACTATCAACTACCGACTATCAACTACGAACGCATGCTGAACGATATCCTTCGCAACGCCGTGACAATGAAGGCTTCCGACGTACACATCAACGTCGGGGCCCCGCCGCTGTTTCGCATTCATACGGTGGTGCAGCCGAGCGATTTCCCCGTCGTGACCGCCGAGGGCGCGCTGCGGCTGCTGAAGGAGATGCTGAAGGATGAAAAGCGCTGGGCCGACTTTGAAGTCCTGCGCGACAGCGACTTCTCCTACGAAATCCCCGGCGTCGGCCGCTTCCGCGTCAACGCTCACTACCAGCGCAAGTCGATCGCCATCAGCATCCGCACGATCAACGACAGGGTCCGCAAGATCGAAGAGTTGTTCCTGCCCGAGATCGTACACAAGCTGACGTACCTGCCGCGCGGACTGATCCTGGTCACCGGCCCGACCGGTTCGGGCAAGAGCACGACGCTTGCGGGCATGGTCGACTCGATCAACCGCCGCGAGCCGGGGCACATCATCACCCTCGAAGACCCGATCGAGTACGCGTTCCAGAGCGCCAAGAGCGCGATCGAGCAGCGCGAAGTGGGCTCGGACGTACCGAACTTCCAGAGCGGCCTGCGGCACGCGTTGCGGCAGGACCCGGACGTGATTCTGGTCGGCGAAATGCGCGACCTCGAAACCACCGCCGCCGCCATCACTGCGGCCGAGACCGGTCATCTGGTCTTCAGCACGCTGCACACGGTCAACGCGCCGCAGACGATCGAGCGCATCATCGACATCTACCCGAGCGACCAGCAGAATCAGATCCGCTCGATGCTCGCCAACACGCTGCAGGCGGTCATCAGCCAGACTCTGTTCAAGCGCGTCGACCAGCCGGGCATGGTGCCCGCGGTCGAGATCATGCTCTGCACGCCGGCGGTGCGCAACTGCATTCGCGAGAGCCGCATCTTTGAGCTGCCGAACATCATCAGTACCAGCCGCGCGATCGGCATGCAGACGCTGGACGACTCGATCAAGCAACTGTTCGTCAACGGCTACATCAGCCGCGACGACGCGATCTCGCAGGCGGCGCATCCGGAGAAGCTGGAAAGGTCACTTGCCGCTTAAGGAAAAAGATGAACTGTGAACGATGAAGGATGAAACAGAAGCGACCGTCTTCTTTGATCCTTCAGCCTTGCTCCTTCAGCCTTCAGAACAATGCCCACCTACCGCTACGAAGCCAAAGACTCTTCCGGCAAAGTGAACTCCGGCGTCATCGCCGCGACCACGATGGCCGAGGCGTCGGCGCAGTTGCGGTCCGCGGGGAAGTACATCTTGACGCTGGCGCCCGAGAGTGAAAAAGGCGCCCGCCGCAAGGCCGGCTTCTCGATCTCGCTCGGGCCGAGCGCCAAGGACGTACACAGCTTCACCGCGCAACTTGCGGTCATGATCCGCGCCGGCATCGCGCTGCGGTCGGCGATCGAAGGCGTCTCCGAGCAGGTCGAGAACGTGAAGTTCAAAGCCATGCTCATCCAGATCCGCAAGGACGTCGAAGCCGGCAAGCAGTTCAGCGAGGCGCTGTCGCGCTATCCCAAGACGTTCGGGATGCTCTACATCAACATGGTGCGCGCGTCGGAAATGTCCGGCGGGCTTTCGCGCATGCTCGAGCGCATCGGTGCCTACCTCGGCCAGCAGATCGAAACCGCCGCCATGGTCAAAGGCGCGATGATCTACCCCGGCATCATCGGCGGCATGGCGATCGGCACGACGATCTTCCTGCTCACCTTCGTACTGCCGCGCTTCATGACGATCTTCCAAGGCAAGGAAGCCGCGTTGCCGCTGCCGACCAAGATGCTGCTGGCGATGAGCGCGTTCATGGTCAACTACTGGTATTTCGTCATCGGCGCCATGATCGCCGGCATCTGGGGGCTTTTCCTGGTCCTCAAGACCACCTGGGGCGCCCGCACCTTCGATAAAGCCAAGCTCACGGTGCCGCTGTTCAAGAAGATGTTCCGCGCGCTGTACATCAGCCGCTCGCTGCAGACGATGGGCCAGCTCATCAACGCCGGCGTGCCGATGCTCGACACGATCTCCATCACCGCCGACATCTCCGGAAATTTGCTGTACCGGAACCTGTGGCGGCAGGTGCTGGCGTCGGTCAAACAAGGCAAAAAAATCAGTGCCCCGCTGCAATCGAGCAGGCTGCTGCCGCGCTCGGTGGTGCAGATGATCGGCGCCGGCGAAGAGTCCGGTAAACTTGGCGAAGTGCTCGACGAAGTCAGCGACTTCTATGCCAAGGAGCTCAAAAACGTCATCAAATCCGTCACCGCGATGATCGAACCGCTGATGATCGTCATCATGGGCGGCCTGGTCGGCTTCATCGCCATGAGCATCATCCTGCCCATCTTCAAGCTCTCGTCGATCATGGCTAAATGAAGCGTGCGGCCTGATGCGTGTGACGTAAAAAACCTGCTCCCTATCACGCCACATTTCGCACGCCACACTCATCTTGCCTCGGGGCAATCCATATCGGACATCACAGTATGCGTCGCGTTTGCAGATCACGCGGGTTCACGCTCATCGAAGCCTCGATGACGACGGCGATCATCGGGATCGCCTTTGTCGCGGCGCTCGAACTGTTTGGCGCGTGTACCAAGCAGAACCGCGCCAGCGCGCAGACCACCGTCGCGATGATGCTCGGACGGCACGTCCAGGAAGCGATGCTGTCGCTGCCGTTCACCGATCCGAACCCGATCTCCGCAACGTTCGGCGCTGAGACCGGCGAGACGCTGGCGACCTTCGACGACGTCGACGACTTCAACAACCAGTCGTTCAATCCGCCCATCGACGCGCTGCGCCAGCCGATCGACGAACTGGCCAAGTACACGCAGACGGTCAGCGTCACCAGCGTGAATCCGAACCAGCCTTCGGCCTCGGGCTCAGCCGGGAGCGCGGTGCGAATCACCGTGACGATCAGCTACAAATCCACCGATAGCGCGCCCGTCGAGCGCATCTACAGCTACTCGTGGTTGAGGATGAATCAATGAACGCTTTCATCGCAAATCGTTCGCACTCCGTTTGTCATCCTGAGGTACTCCGAAGGATCTGCATCCGCACGACGACGCGCGAGAAGGCGCAACATGGCTTTCCGATGCAATCCTGCTTCATCGACTGCGCCGAGGCGTCGGAGGGTAGATCCTTCGGAGTACCTCAGGATGACAGCAATTTGAGACGCCGCGGCGCGACTGCGGTGCTGGCGATGATGTTCCTGATGATCGTCACCACGCTGACCGTCGGCATGTACTCGATGTCGATGACCAACATGCAGTCGGCGGCGAGTCTGAGCGAAGTGACGCGCGCCCGCAGCGCCGCCGAGAGCGGACTGCAATGGATGCAGTGGCGCTTCGTCCGGATGAGCCGCCCGAAGACGACCATCGGCGTCATCGACGCCAGCACCGCCGGCTCGCTGTGGCCGTCGATTCGGTCGGCGATCGTGACCGACCTGAACACCATGACCAGGACCGCCGAGCGCGTAACCACGACGACCGCGACGTCGATCACCTCTTCGCCGATCAGTCTCGACGGCTCGGACGCGCGGTTCACCATCAAGGTCGAGCAGCACCCGCTTGTCAGTGGCGATACGCTCGACGAGCGATACCTCCGCGTCACCAGCACCGGCACCTACGGGGAAATCGAGCGGTCGGTGTCGATGGAGTTCAAGATCGACAAGAAGATCAAGTTCGCCGTCGTCGGCAAGGTGCCGATCCAGCTCGGGCGTAACACGATCGTCGAAGGCCCGGTCGCGATGGCGACCGCCAGCAAGTACCCGCCGATCTACATGCTGAGCGATTTCACGCACCTGGCCTCGGCGCTGGCGACGCGCGTCGGGCAGTTCGAGGCGATGCTCGAGCAGCAGAACAAGGACTACGACGGCGTCATCAGCGTCAACGACACCGCCAGCTACAACGCCGCCGTCGCCCAGGGATTCACCGACTACGACAAGAGCGGCTATCTCGACGAGCTGGACCTGTTCGTGCAGCAGTACGACACCAACGGCGATCGCGCCGTCAGCAAAAGCGAGTTCACGAATCCGGGCACGGGCAAGCTGTACGACGCGAACCTGTTCGCCGCGATCGACTCGCTGGGCTCGCCGCTGTTCGCAGGCGACACCGACCGGTTTGGCTACAACGACGGCAAGATCGACGCCAACGATGCCTACGCCAAGCTCCGCGGACAGATCGTGATGGCGACCAGCGCTTCGGCGTGGCAGGCCAGCATGTCGGGCGGCAACACGATCTACGACATGATTAAAGGCCCTGTCGAGAGCGATACCAACGGTGCGGCACCGGTGAAGTTCAGCGCCACGACCGCCGACATGCTCGACCTCTCGCCGGCCAACTTCGAGGAGGCGTGCAACAACTTCAAGGCCAAAGCGGGCACCGCCGGCGGCACCACCGTGAAGACGACGGGCGTGAAGATCACCAACACCACACTCGCCGCCAGCGACGCCAACGCCACCGCCGTCACCGAAAAAACGCCTTACGGCTCGACCACCTACCAGGCCACCTACAAGCGCCCGGTGTTCAAGAACATGACGTTCAAGAACGTCATCGTCCCCAAGGGCCTCAACGCGCTGTTCGACAACTGTAAGTTCGAGGGCGTGACGTTCGTCGACACCGAAAAGAACATCACCACCAGCGGCGGATCGGTGAGCACCAGCCCGAGCGACGGCAGCAGTTGGGCCGGGCGCAAGGTCAGCGGCGATACGTTTACCAAGGACAAGATCCTGCTCGCGACCGGCACGCCCACCAGCGGCCAGGCGATCACGCTCGGCTCGCAGAAGGGCAACAACCTGCGCTTCAACAACTGCACCTTCAACGGCCCGCTGGCCGGCGCGTATTCGACGGCCTACACGCACTACGCCAACTCGTGGGAGTTCACCGGCGCCACGCTGTTCGACAACCAGGTCGACCAGACCGCCACCATCGTTTCGCCTCAGGTGAACATCGAAATGGGCTCGTTCACCAATCCCGACGCCGCCCCCAGCACGCTGGTCGGCGTGGTGGTCGCGGGCAACATCGACATCCGCGGCACCAGCATCGTCGACGGCTCGATCATCGTCACCGGCGACGGCGCGGGCAACACCACGCTGGGCTACTTCGGCGCCAGCGACTCGGACACCAACCCGACCGCGCTCCCCGAAGGCGGCTACGGACGGCTCAACATTCGCTACAACCCGACCCGCGCCCTGCCCGACGGCATCAACGTCGCCATCGACATCACGCCGGACGCACAGACGTATGAGGAGGGGCTGTGAAGCATTTGCGATTGCCAATTTGCGATTTGCGATTGGATGGCGCGCCTTCCTCGGGAGCCGACGTGGCTTTGCTGGGTGCCACGGTTTGGTACTCCGAGTCGTGCCCGGGTCGACAAAGGCACGGCTTGGTGTACCAAACCGTGGCACCCAGACCGTCAACATTCGGCAATCGTGCCCGTGGCCTCGGTCTGATCGAACTGCTCGTCACCCTGGCGATTACCGCCGCCTTGCTGTCGGCGACCGCGTTCGCGGTGAACGCGGCCATCAGCGCGTACTCGGTCAACGCCACCCAGAGCGACACCCTGCACCGCACCCGCATCTCGCTCGAGCGGCTGAGCACGTACGTCCGCACCAGCACCGCCCACGCGCCGTTCACCCCGGGCCTGGCAACGCAGTTCAGCCACGGCACGACGGTGACCGACACGGGCATCAGTCTGTTCGATACGAACGATGTCGAGTTGTCGTTCCACTACGACGCCGACGCCGGACAACTGATCGTCACCGAGAATGGCACGGATCATGTGCTGTTGCGCGGGGTGCAGCGTTTCACGGTGTCAATGGAACCGATGCGCTCGGCCGCCAGCATCAAGGCCGGCGGCGGGTTCGACCAGCTTCGCCGGGCGACGTTCACGCTGACCGTTTCCTTCGCCAACGCCGAAGCCGGTGCAAAACAGACCGACACCGCAGAAACGATCACGCTCTCGACGGCGGTCGTCCCCCGCAAAAACATCTGGTAACCCCGCGAAATTTTTCCGCCGCTTTTTGCAGGCGACGGCGGTAAAAACAGGGCGCGGCGCGAGCGCCGTAATCCGCTCCCTCACCCGCCGGGGCAAATTTGGTGGGGGTTGCCGCGTCAAGGTGTTCCCGTCGCGCCAAAGATGGCAGAGACACGAAAGCACGAAAGCCACGAAGGTCGTCACGAAGAAAGCCAAAGACATTCAAAATGAGATGAAGCCCAACGCTCGCATTCGCTTCGTGCTG
>JBBRFH010000050.1:0-15687 GCA_038224615.1 Tepidisphaerales bacterium | reverse complement strand
CGTCGTAGCTGTATTCGGACGGTTCGGTTTTTAGAAGCCAGAGCGACATGATCGGAATATAGCCGCAGATGGACGCAGATGAACGCAGATGCACAACGGTGCGCTACGGTTGCGTCCACCAATCTGTCATCCTGAGGTACTCCGAAGGATCTACTCGCGGCGTGAAGGCGCGCTGGATAACCGTAGCGCATGCAGATGCTTCGCTGCGCTCAGCATGACAATCGGGCGACGCGCAAAGCGGGGCGCTCGCAGGCGCTACATCACCAGGCTCGGACCCGCCGCCGCGCCGGCGCCTTGGGCACCGGGTCGGGCGAGGGGCTTTTGCCAGACGGCACTGATCTTGCGCAGCAGGTCGGTCAGGTCGAACTCGGCCATCGAGTAGCTCTTGAACTTCAGGTGGCTGGCGATCTGGGTCTGCAGTGCCTCGAACTTGCGGCGCTGGTCCTCGGTCGGCGGCACGCCGGCGCGCTCGTTGTGGCTGATCTGGGTGATGACGCTATTGAAATCAGCCAGCAGGCGCGACGCGTCGGGGTCGTCCTGGAGGGCTTTCTGAGCGGCCTTATATTTTTCGACGGTGGGGTGCTGGGCGAGCAGGTCGGCGACTTTGCCGGCGGCGTCGAGAATCTGTTGCGTATCAACTGCCATTGTGGTTGTTCCTTGCTAGACGGCTTTATGATAGGGGGAACGCCCCGATGGATCGATACCACCGTCAGATTCTCCTTCCACAAATCGGCGCAGCCGGGCAAAATCGGTTGGCGCGGGCAAGCGTCCTGTTGGTCGGCTGCGGGGCGCTGGGGACGACCATTGCCGAGCAACTCGCCCGCGCCGGGGTCGGCCGATTGGCGGTCGTCGATCGCGATATCGTCGAACTGACGAACCTCCAGCGGCAGACGCTGTTCACCGAATCCGACGTGCGCGACCAGCTCCCCAAGGCGATCGCCGCCGAGCGACGACTGCGCGCGATCAACGGGGCTATTCGCATCGACGGTCACATCGCCGACGTGTCGCCCGAAAATGTTGAATCGCTCGTGCGCGACTGCGAAGCGACGCTTCTGCTCGACGGCACCGATAATGTCGAAACGCGCTACCTGCTCAACGACGTCGCCATCAAGCATGATCTGCCGTGGGTGTATGGCGGTTGCGTGGGGACCGAGGGGCGGGTGATGCCGATCATCCCCGGCCGAACGCCGTGCCTGCGCTGCCTGTTTCCTAAGCCACCGGGTGCCGGCGAGGTCGCCACCTGCGACACCGCCGGCGTTCTCGGGCCGGCGGCAAGCGTAATCGCGTCGCTGCAGGCGGCGGCGGCGATCCGGCTCATCGTCGAGCAGCAGCCAAGCCACCACCTGCTCACCGCCGACGTGTGGACCATGCGGTTCCGCTCGATCGACGTTACCGATGCGCGGCGCAGCGAGTGCCGCGCGTGCGGAGAGCGGCGGTTCGAGTTCCTCGATCGAACGACATCGTCGGCCGTCTCGCTTTGCGGGCGCAACAGCGTGCAGGTCCGCACGCACGTCTCGGCGAACTTTTCGCTCAGCGCGGTGGAGACGAAACTGCGCGGGCGCTTTGAACTGCAGTCGACGCCGTACTTCCTGAAGGGGAAATTTGAAGAAGGCATCGACCTGACTCTTTTCGTCGACGGCCGGGTGCTGGTACACGGGACGGCCGACCCGGTGCGTGCACGCACGATCGTCGCTCGCTATCTTGGCTGACTACCGATGACCACCGCCGCCGCCGCCGACTCGCTCCATTTTGATACTCGTCGAGCGATGCCGCTATCGGTCGAGCGGCGTCCGCCTTTGCACGGACTCGATTACCTGATGATCGCGCTGGTGACGTTCGCCGTGTTCACCCCGGTGATTTTCGGGCGACTGTCGCCTTTGGACGATTACCTGATGCTGGTGCGCAACGAGCACGTTCACGCGATGTCGTGGGCCAATCTGGTCCACCATTGGTCGTCGCCGAGTTTCCGCATCTACATGCCTTTGCCGCTGACGGTCTGGAATGTGCTCGCCGTCATGGGACTGCACGGCGACCCGATGCAGATCGGCGATAAGGCGATGACGATCTGGCCGTTCAAGCTGGCGTCGGTGCTGTGTCATGCGCTGGCGGCGTCGGCGTCGGCGTGGGCAATCGCGGCGTTCGTGCCGTCGCGCTGGCCGGCGATCGTGGGCGGATTGATCGTCGGGCTGCATCCGCTGCAGGTCGAATCCGTTGCCTGGACCACCGGCCTGAAGGACGTGATGTGCGGCCTGTTCGCGTTCCTCGCGATCGGCGCCTACGCGCGTTTTGCGATCGCCGACCCAAAACAGATTTACCGCGATCGGCACTGGCTGCGTGCGTTGCTGTTCACGGTGCTTGCCTGCGCCAGCAAGCCGACAGCGATGACGCTGCCCGCGGTGCTGCTGGTCGTGGACGTCTACCTCCGCGGGGGGCGCGCGCATATCGCGAAGTGCATCGAATCGCTGGCGCCCCTGGCGCTGCCGGCGTTCCTCGTCGCGCTGATTATGCTCGGCGCGCAGAACGACCCGGATGTCCCGCGCGTCGCCATCGCGTTGCGGCCGCTGGTGGTGGGGGATTCGCTGGCGTTCTACCTCGGCAAACTCGTGCTGCCGCATCCGCTGCTGATCGACTACGGACGAAACCCGGTGTACGTGCTGGAGCACGGCTCGATCTGGTGGGCCTGGATCGCGCCGGCGGTTGTTTTCGGATTGATCCTTTGGTCGCGTTCGCGACGCCTGCTGCTGGCGGCGGCGCTGTTTGTGATCCCGCTGGCGCCGGTGTCGGGGATAATTCGTTTTGACATGCAGCAGTATTCGACCGTTGCAGACCACTACATGTATCAGCCGCTGCTCGGGGTTGGCTTGGCGGTCGCGCTGGCGGTGCAGCTTGCGGCATCGCATCAAAAGATGCTGGCGGTCGGGTGCGTCGCGGTGCTGGGCGCGCTGGCGGCGGTGACTACCGCCGAGGCACGCCGCTGGCAGGACATGCGCCGTCTGCACCTGGACACGCTGGCTTACAATCCGGACTCGGCGATGGTCGCCGGCAATCTGGGATTCATCGACTTCGCGCGGGGCAATTACGTCCGCTCGGAGCAATGGTCGGAACTGGCGCTGCGGCTGAATCCGAAGAATGAATCGGCGCTGACCAACATGTCCGTGCTCGCCGAGCAACGCGGCGACTACCGGACGGCGGCGGATTACCTGGTGCGGATTCTGCCCTCACACATGCTGCAGGCGCAGACGCCGATCCAGTTGATGCGCCTGGCGGCGCGGCTCAACGACCGCGACTTGGCCGAGAAGGCGGTACGACGGTGGCTGGTCCTGGAACCGGGCAACCAGCGTGCCATGTGGGTTCTGAAAAACCTCCAGGCCGCCGGTGCCGCAACGCGCCGCTCCGGAGCCGCCGCACCTCCCTCCACGGCTCCAGCCGACTGAACGACGTCGTCGCCCACACGATCCGGGCAGATTCCGGCGACGGTCGGACGCCGCGAAGGCGCAAGCGACGCCCGGCTTGGTCTGGAGCGATGGGTAGTCGCTTGCGCTTACGCGAATAATTGCGTGCAACAGTCGGTTGCGCACAAAAGCCCCCACCCCAACCCGCCCCCGCGTACCATACAAGGGAGTCAGACGCAGATGCGATTGCCGGGGAAGGCGATTCCCGGCAACTTTGGTCGATTTGCGGCGTCTAAACTGCTAGAATGTCACTGGTTACCTGGAGCGACGACGATGAGCAATAAACGAATCCAAGAACGCGTGGGGAAGACAATGAGCCAATCGACGATTCTGGCATTGGCGGTCGCCGGGGTGCTCGGCGTGACGCAGTTCGCCTCAGCACAGCAACGCGTCGACCGTTCCGGCGCAAATGATGCGAACATGCGCGTCGGCTCCAACGGCCGCAACGACAATCGCACGCCTCAGCCGCAACCGTGGCAGACCAACAACGCGATCGTGTACGGCAATGTCACCGGCGGCAAGGAATTCCGCGGTAGCCTGTCCACCACCGATCCCACCGCGTTTCGCGGCGCGACAGCGGGTCAGAACACCGACAACTTTGTCCGCAACTCGGCCGGCGTGAGCACCGGCGGCGTAGCGACCTTCAACGCCAACCAGACCCGCGCCTACTACGGCGACTCGCGCGGCGTCGCGCCGCCCGCCGGCTTCACCAGCGGCCTGGGTAGTGTGGGCGGGTATACGGCGCCAGTCTCCAGTGCGTGGCGCAACGTCGATCCGCGCATCGGGTCGATCAGTTCGGGGATGTCGACCACGCTCAACCGGCCCGACCAGTTTGGTGCCCCTGGGGCAATGGATATGCAGTACGCGCCCGGCGCAATCACCGCCTCGCCGTACACCAGCACCCAGTCGATGAACCCCTCGACACTGTCGGACTACACGCAACTCAACCGCACGACCCCGTCGGCGCTGAATCCGAATGACGTCGCCGAACTGCGCAGGCAGACCCAGAACGCCCCCGCCGATCAGCAGGGCGCGACGCAGCAGGGCGGCGGTCAACGAGGGGCCGGCCAGATCAACGACGCCATCGCCCCCAACTCCCTGCAGAACGCCGGCCCGAGTGACGCGGTTCGTCCGGGTGCGCTCAACAACGGGCTCACTCCGGAAAGTGCCGTCGAGCCGGGCATCCGCAGCAGGGTTCTCGGCATGGCCGAGCAAAACTCGACGTATGCCAATCTTGCCGCCCGTCGCGCCGAGCAGGCTCAGACGATGCGTCCCGGCCAGGCGACCGCATAAGCGTCGCGCAATTTCAACGAGCAACTGCGTCAGAAGGCGAAAGCCGACAAGGAGAAGGCAGACAACGATCAACCCAAGCCCGGCGTCAACCCCGCCAATCCTGCAGCGCCCGGCGACGACGCCATGCCCGGCAAGGTCGCCCCGACTCGCCGGCCTGCCGATGCCGCGCCGACGCCTGCCCCCGGCGCGGATCCGGCCCCGCAGCCGACGGCGGTCGCGCCGCTTAAGATCGGCTCGCTCGCCGGCAGCACGGGCACCAAGGGACTGAACGATCTGCTCGCCAAGGCGGAGCAGCAGATGCGCGAAGGCAAATTCGCCTCCGCGATCGAAAGCTACGACAACGCCGAGACCGTGACCCCCGGCAACTCAATGATCAAGCTCGGCCGGGCACACGCCGAACTGGGCGGGTCGTATTACCGGCGCGCCGAACTCAGCCTCCGCAAGGCTTTGCAGTCGGACAAAAACCTGCTGGCAGGTCAGTACGATCTCAAAGGCTTCCTCGGCGAACAGCGCCTGCAGGACATCGACCGGGATCTGCGCGAGTTGATGCAGAAAAACCCCAACGACGTCGGCGCGCCGCTGCTGCTGGCGTACGTCTACTACAACACCGGCGACGAACGCCGTGCCGCCGCGCACCTGGACTTGGCGGACAAACGTGCCAAAGGCGAGGACGGCTTCATCAAGCTCCTCAAAGACAACTGGTCGCTCCCCAAGGCCGACGCTTCACCCAAGCCGACGCCGCCCGGTTGAAACGGCTTGGAATCGCGGAACGGTCGCGTCATCTTGGTGGCGATTCAGCGCTCGATGACGTGCTGCTTCCCCCGGCGACGTGGGCTACGGCGAGTGGCATTTCGTGCTTCGAGACAGTTGCGCATCGACTCGAAAATTTGCGACCCCACTTGCAGCAGGCGTCTGGCTTGAAGTATCAGCAAGAAGAAATTCTAAATGCAGGTTTGTGATTCGCTAAGGCAGCTTCTGACGGCCGTTCGGGGCTACCGCTGAAGAGAAATTCATGCTATTCGACAATCGCCGCAGGCTATTTCTTGCTACCGCTGCCTGCGATCCGGATAGCTCGCGGCGGCCTGTGCGACTCTGGCGCGAGAGGCGGCGAGTTGGTCCATGCCGGCTTTGTATTCGGGATCGTTTTTGAGCGCCGCGTCGAGTTGGAGTTGCCACACTTTCATCTGCCGCTGGGCGAGATCGAGCCGGGCGCGGGCCTTGGCGGCCTCGGGATCGGACGCGATGGCGGCGTCTTCGAGATCACGCACCTTGCCCTTTTGTTCGAGCCGTTGGGTAGCCGCCTGCATCTGGTCGCTGGAGGGCGCGGGCAGATTGGGGACGTCAATGTTGGCGTCGGCGGGACGCGTGGTCGATGGCTGCGTGGCGTTGGTTGCTGCCTGCTCCTGCCGAACGCGCTCGCCTGCATCCGCCTCCTCGCGCAACGCGGCGGAGTAGGCGGGATCCTGTTTGAGCTTTTGTTGCACGGCGTCGCGGACGTGATCGAACTCGCGCCGGGCGTGGGACAGTTCCTCCTCGGCGGCGATGAGCTGCTCGTTTGATTTCCACGACGCCCGAACTCGCGCGCTGGCCGCAGTCACGACAGCCTGCGCGTGATCGACTTCCGCCCGCGCCGCCGCCACTGCGGCGCGTCGGTCGGTGGCGTTGTTGTCAGTGATCTCGCCCAGCGCCGTGGAAACGGCGCCCGCGACGATCATTGCGCACATTACTCGAACCCAGGCCGACACGCCCGGGTCCGCTGCCTTTGCCATGGTTGCCATCATCGTTACCTCAGCATCCCATTTGCGAGAAGAGCAGGTATGCAATGACGGCGACGACGCCGCTGCCGCTCACTAGCCACACGATCAAAGCTTTGCCGGCAGCACCGCGGCGGCGGATGTTGGTCACGATAGAAGTAGACTCACGATTCATGGGGTTCCTTTCGACATCCATAGTCTTGCACCGGGTGCCCGCGAAAACCGGTGAGACCCGCATGAATCGCACTTTATTTTTCTTTGTTCGGATTGCCCTACGGTCGACCGAGGAATTCGTCGCCAACCAACTGCAGTACGCGGTCGCATTTTTCCCGAAGCCAGCGCTCCTGGTTGATTCGATTTCTTGGCGCGAGCGCCTGGCAGGCGGAGCACGCATAACTGGGGCTGTATTGGCTTGCGCGAGGCCGGTCAGTTGACGCTGGGGTCGTCGGGGATCATGTTCGGGTTGACGTACTTGCTGAGGTTGACCTGCGTGTGCAGGCGCGACCAGAGGTTGTCGCCGAGCGCGAAAATTTCGCCGATGCCGGCGTCGCAGATGATCCAGCTATTCTCGGCGATTTCGGCTTCGATCTGGCCTTTGGTCCAGCCGCTGTAGCTGGCGAAAAACTTGATCGGTTCGCTGCCGGCGACAAGCAGGGCTTCGATGGCTTCGCGGTCGGTGGTGACAAAGACGCCGTCGACGGGCGACTCGCCGCCGATGGACGGATCGCCGTGCAGAACGAACACCGGCCCCTGGCAAGGCCCGCCGAAGTAAACCGGGGCCTCGACGCTGTTGGCTTCCTCGATCACCGACGACAGCGCGGTGCCGACGCTGATGCTCAACGGTCGATTGATCACCAGCCCGAACGCCCCATCGTCATCGTGCCGGACGATCAGCACCACCGTGCGCAGAAAGTTCGGGTCGAGCAGGGTGTTCGACGAGAGAAGGAACTTGCCAGCAAGCGAGTTAGGCACCGCATCCTATTGAACGTCGATACGGCGGCGGGATCAAGTGGGAATATGGGCTTTAGGCCTTAGGCCTTAGGCCTTGGGCCTTGGGCCTTGGGGCTTGGTGATTGCGTCTGCGCGCGTCGCACCTGCTTCTGCGCTTGGGCGCGTGGGCTGGGGGTGGGGTGTGGGGGGTCGCGCTAGTTTTGTAAAAATTCGTCTGGCTTTTTTCCGCGAAGGCGCAAGCGACGCTCGCTTGAGTATGCGGCAATGGGTGTTCGCTTGCGCCTTCGCGGGCTTTCGATAGCCAAAAGTCGCTCGCGTAAAAAACCCGCCCCTCCAACCCAGCACCGACGCATCAGGCGACGTAGCCAGACGTACCTGCGATTGCCTCCGACCTTTCGCCATTGTGAAGCGCATCGCGCCCGCGTGATCCGTCACCAAGGCCCAAGGCCCAAGCCCCAATCCCCAAGGCCCATTCTCAATCCATCCACTCAACGTCGTTTCGACGGCGGGAATTGGACGCTTCTTTTAGGCCGATGGTCTTGCTGACGCTGTCGCTGAAGCTGAAATGGCGGTCGAGGCGGGTGACTTTCATGACATCCAGCACATGTTTGCCCAGTTTGCAGAGCACGAGGGTGCCGTGCTTCTTGGCAATCTGGTCGCGCAGGCCGAGCATCAGACCGATCACCTGGGAGCTGACGAACTCGACCTTGGAGAAGTCGATCGCGACTTGGCTGCGTAGCGGCAGCGACGCGACGGCTTCCTCCAGTGACTGCTGTAGGTCGGCGACGGTTACGGGATCTGTCAGACGCTCCGCTTCGACACGGATGACCAGCCAATGATTGACGGAACGGATTTTCAGGTAACTCATGACTGAGGAACTATCGGCATGCGTAAGCGGTCGGTCGAGGGGAATGACTGACGCATTTTGCCGCAGGCGCAGCGTGTCTTAGTTCGATAAGGACGTACACCACTTGCAGTTACAGCCGATTTCAGAGCGGCTGGCGGCGACGCCTAGGCGGATTATAGGACAGTGTTCGGACGGATCTTTGGCTTTTTTGTGCGTGGGGCAACCGCATCCGTCGAGGACCTGATCGCGTTCGATCTGTTGCAGGAAGGGCTTGCCGCAGTAGCTCACGCCGCATTTCACGATGCGCATGGGGCACCGCTCACAGATCTCCGCCCGGGCCGCCCAGTTGGAGGCGGATGGAAGCCAGCCCCGCTGGCGTAGCTTGGCTTTGGCGGCCTTGGCGGCGGCGCGGGAGAGGTCGGCGAACGTCGTGCAACAGGTCGAAAACAGGCTCATGACAGCTTCACTTATCGGACGTTCGCGCAAAGGTACATGAATCGGCGTAACCTGATGCGCAACCGCGCCCTCTGCAAGCAGAGACGTTGATCTGGCTGTTCAAGCAGCGCGCGGGCAACAGGCATGTGGCAAACTGGCGCAGGGCGAGAACGCGGCGCTCCTTGACCGGGCAAAACCTTGCCCTTAGGCTTCGCGACCCGCGACAATTTGGTCTGTCGTTTGGTCTGGATTGTCGCAGGAGCGGGAGGAGCCTGAATGACGGCGGATGGGTCTCAACTGCCTCCGACGGACAGCGATGGCGCCTCTTCGCTGGCTAAGTGGGCGAGTCTCGGCACCCTCGGCTTCGAGTTCGTGGCGGCAGTTTTGCTGCCGGGCGGCTTGGGCTGGTGGGTGGACGGAATGCTCGGCACGAGGCCTTGGCTGATGCTTGTGGGCGGCATGTTCGGGTTCGTCGCAGGTTTGTATCTGTTGTTGCGAGCGGCCCGGGAGGCGATAAAGTGAACAAAACGCGGTCGAGCGATACGCGGTCACTCGACGCGCGGGCGATTGATGCCGGCAAGGTAAGTGAGATGGACGACGAGCAGACGCCTTCGCCCGTTCCCACTTCGCCCGTGCCCAGTTCGATCGTGCCCAGTTCGACTGTGCCGGTGCCGATGAAGCCGATTCCGGTTGTGCCGGGATCGCTTACGCGAAAGCTGGCGATTGCGGTGCCGGCGGTCGTGATCGGGTCGGCGTTTCTGCTTGCGGTGTGCCTGCAGTTTTCAGGACACCCCGAGTGGTGGGCCGGCTATTGGCCGGCGACGGTTATTGCGGTGCTCGGCGGGATCGTGTCGATCGTGCTGTTGTCGCGAGCGGCGGGGCAACCCGTCGATGCGGCGATCTCGGTCGTCCTGATGGCGGCCGGTGCTCGCATCGCGATCAGCGTCATCGGCGTTATTGTCGCCGTCCAGACGCTGCAAAAGCCGCTCATTTCGACGACAATGCTCGCGTGCGTATATTACGTCGTGACGCTGATCGTCGAATCGGTCATGCTCAGCAACGCCGCCCGCGACGCGATCGCACCCCCAGCGACGTAGCGGGGCGACTTGGAAGGTTCGAGAGTCTACGAGGGAGTCCGTTGCATGTTTAGCACCTCCGCATTCGGCCTGCTCGCCGCCGGCGAAGATCCGACCGCGCATGTCCGCGATCACGCCATCTGGGCCTCGCACGGCGGTTTCTGGCTGCTGTCGAACCACATGGTCATGCTGCTGACGACCGCGGTCATCATGCTGCTGATCTTCCCCCGCCTCACCAAGCCCTATCGCGACGGCAAACTGGTGCCCACCGGCACGCGCAACGTGTTTGAAGCGCTGATGATGTTCGTCCGCGACAACGTCGCCAAGCCGCTGCTCGCGGACAAGACCGACCGCTTCATGCCGCTGCTGTGGACGCTCTTTTTCTTCGTCCTGATCGCAAATCTGCTCGGCCTGCTTCCGCTCGATGCGATCCAGAACCTGGTTGTCAATCGCGGCGGCGGGCACGGGGAGGGGGTCCACGGCTTCCACCCGATTTACGGCACCGCCACCAGCAACTTCTTCGTCACCGCCACGCTGGGCGGGATCGTCTTCTGTGTCGTGCAGTACAACGGCATCATGGCCAATGGTTTTAGCGGCTGGTTGCACCACTTCCTCGGCGGGGCACCGTGGTGGCTGGCTCCGATCATGGTGCCGGTCGAAATCCTCGGCATGTTGATCAAGCCTTTCGCGCTGGCGGTTCGTCTGGCCGCCAACATGACCGCCGGGCATGTGCTGATCGCCGTCCTGATCGGCTTCGGCCCGGCGCTGCTCGCCGGTGGAAATACCGGGGCGGGCATCGGCGTCGCGATCGTCACCGGCGTGGCGTCCATTGCCATCATGCTTCTCGAACTCTTCGTCGCCTGCCTGCAGGCATACTTGTTCGTCTTCCTTACGGCGCTGTTCATCGGGCAGATGCTGTCGCACCACCATGAGGAAAGCGATCACCACGATCAATCGGACGGCGACGAACTGGGGGAGCCCCACGGCACCCACTCGGTTGACATCCGTAACAAGGAATTGAAGCCGGCGCACTGAGCCGCGAATCAGTCGAACGTGCGTGACCACCGGGTTCCCTCGGCCAACGGGCGCAACACGATTCGAGACGCGACGAAAGTACATCGGCCGGTGATCGGGCGAGCGATCATCGAAAGGGCGTTTTGCCCGAACCGCAGTAGACCGACAAACCGCTCGCACGGGGAGTCGCTGAAAATGGAGAACGCTATGACGAAGTATCTCAAGATCGCTGGTTTGATGAGCCTGGCCGCCCCGGCGGTGTCGATGGCTCAGACGCTGACCAACACTGCGGTCGAGCACAACCCCGGCGTCTCGACCGGCACGGGTCTGGCCGCCATCGGCGCGGGCCTGGCCGTCGTCGGCGCGGGTCGTGGCATTGGTCAGATCGGTGGCTCGGCGCTGGAGTCGATCGCCCGTCAGCCGGAAGCCGCCGCCCGTATCGTGGCGAACATGATCATCGCCGCCGCGCTGGTCGAAGGCGTCGCGTTGTTCGGCGTGGTCGTCGGTCTGCTGGCCGTCCTGAAGTAATCACCCCCTCGCGACGGCTTCATCGGCCGTCGCGAGGCTTTTTGTGCCCGACGCTATTTAGCAGACGCGTTCGGTTGGATGGATCGTTCGCTACGAGGATGACGCCTATGAAGCTTTCCCAACTCATTGCCGCCGCGTCGGTGCTGGCCGTGCCGGTGCTCGTGCAGGCCGCCGAAGAGGCTCACAAAGCCGTCGGCGGCCAGTCGGAGATGCCGCCGTCCTTCGACCAGGGAGTCGTGACGGCGTTGCTGACGCTGGTCGTGTTCGTCGGGCTGGTGATCGTTCTGGGCAAGTTCGCCTGGGGCCCGATTGCCAAGGGCCTGGGCGAGCGCGAGTCGAAGATCCGCCGCGACATCGACGAGGCCGAGAAGGCCCGCGCTGCGGCCGACGCTAAGCTGAAGGAATACCAGTCCGCGCTGGCCAAGGCCGGCGACGAGGTTCGGGCGATCCTCGAAAAGGCCCAGGCCGACGCCCAGGCGGTCGGCACGCGTCTGAAGATGCAGGCGCAGCAGGAGTCGGAAGAGGCCAAGGAGCGTGCCCTCCGCGACATCGAGGCCAGCCGCCGCGCCGCCGTCGCCGAGATCCACGCCCAGGCCGCCGAGCTGTCGACCTCGATCGCCGAGAAGATCCTGCGTCGCAACCTGAACGTCGACGACCAGCGCGAGCTGGTGCGGCAGAGCTTGGAACAACTGGGGTCGACCAACTAGGGAGATTTGCAATTTGCGATTTGCAAATGACGGGAGCCAGCATCCCCGATTGCAAGTTGCAAATTGACCTTTGCAAATAAATTCATGGCACAACAAGACCAAACCGCCACGCTCACCAGCTACGCCCAGGCCCTGCTTGAGCTGGCCGACGCGCGGCAGATCACCCCGGCGGTCGGTGACGACCTCGCGTCGATCGCGCAGCTCATCGGTGAGGACGCGACGTTCGGCAAGTACCTTGCCGATCCCACCGTCGGCGTCGCCGAGCGCGAAGGCGTGATCGAGCGGACGTTCGGCGGGCGGGTCGACGGGCTGCTGCTGTCGTTTCTCAAGCTTCTCAACAGCCGCAATCGCCTCGGCGAGCTTCCCGGCGTCGCGCGGGCGTTCAAGACCCTGCTCGACGCGCGTTCGGGCAACGCCAACGTGCAGGTGACGGTCTCCCAGTCGCTGCCGCCGGATGAGCTTGAAGCCGTCCGCCAGCAGATCAGCAGCAAAATCGGCAAGAACGCAGTCGTCACGCAGACCGTCGATGAGTCGATCATCGGCGGGCTTATCCTCCGGATCGGCGACTCACTGATCGACGGC
Organism: Tepidisphaerales bacterium; assembly: GCA_038224615.1. Classification (GTDB taxonomy): domain Bacteria; phylum Planctomycetota; class Phycisphaerae; order Tepidisphaerales; family Tepidisphaeraceae; genus JBBRFH01. Next base: position 3,048 of record JBBRFH010000050.1, on the reverse strand, counting down.
AGCGTCAAGACCCAGTTGGAAACACTCAAACGGCGAATGATCGCCGCAGTCTGATCGCAGTGAATGACGAATGACGAAACCAGAATCCCGAATCAATGACGAAACCCGAATGACGAAGCGGGTGCGTCGCAATGATTCGGAATTCGTCATTCGGATTTGATTCGGATTTCTGGTTTCGTCGTTCGGATTTGGAAGCAAGAGGCAAACATGGCCATCAATGTCGCGGAAATCACAAGTGTCCTGAAGCGTGAGATCGAAGCCTACGAGCAGAAGCTGCAGGTGTCGGACGTCGGTACGGTCATCGAAGTCGGTGACGGCATCGCCCGCATCTACGGCCTGCGCGGCGCGATGGCCGGCGAACTGCTGGAGTTCCAGAACGGCGCGACCGGGCAGGTCTTCAACCTCGAGGAAGACTCGATCGGTTCGGTGGTGTTCGGCGATTACCTGGGCATCAAGGAAGGCGACACCGTCAAGACGACCGGCCGCCTGCTCGAAGTGCCCGTCGGCGAAGCGGTCATCGGCCGTGTCGTCGATCCGCTCGGTCGTCCGCTGGACGGCGGGCCGGCGATCACCAGCACCGAGACGCGGAAGATGGACATCATCGCCCCCGGCATCGCCGAGCGTCAGCCGGTCAAGGAGCCGCTGCAGACCGGTATTAAGGCCATCGACTCGATGGTCCCGATCGGCCGCGGGCAGCGCGAGTTGATCATCGGCGATCGCAAGACCGGCAAGACCGCCATCGCGATCGACGCGATCATCGCCCAGAAGGGCCAGGGCGTGAAGTGCTTCTACGTCGCGGTCGGTCAGAAGGAATCGACCGTCGCCTCGATCGTCGAAGTGCTCAAGGCCAACGGCGCGATGGACTACACCACGGTCGTCCTTGCCGGAGCTTCGGACTCCGCCCCGCTGCAGTACATCGCCCCCTACGCCGGCACCGCGATGGCCGAGTACTTCATGTGGAAAGGCGAAGCCACGCTGTGCGTGTACGACGATCTTTCCAAGCAGGCCGCCGCGTATCGCCAGCTTTCGCTCCTGCTGCGTCGTCCGCCCGGCCGCGAGGCGTATCCCGGCGACGTGTTCTACTTGCACAGCCGGCTGCTCGAGCGCGCCTGTAAGCTCAGCGCGGAGAAGGGCGGCGGATCGCTCACCGCGCTGCCGATCATCGAGACGCAGGAAGGCGAAGTGTCGGCGTACATCCCAACCAACGTCATCAGCATCACCGACGGGCAGATCTATCTCGAGCCCGAACTGTTCTTCTCGGGCGTGCGTCCGGCGATCAACGTCGGCGTGTCGGTCAGCCGCGTGGGTGGCAACGCCCAGACCAAGGCGATGAAGAAGATCGCCGGTTCGCTGCGACTGGATCTGGCCGCCTATCGCGAACTGGAAGCGTTCGCCCAGCTCGGTACCGAACTCGACGTCGCTACTCAGTCGCGTCTCGATCGTGGTGCCCGCCTGGTCGAGTTGCTCAAGCAGCCGCAGTTCAAGCCGCAGAGCGTGGCCCAGCAGGTCGTCATGATCTACGCCGCCACCAAAGGCCACATGGACGACATCGCCATCACCCGCATCAGCGAGTTTCAGGACGCGTTTCTGGCCTACCTCGCTTCGTCGCACCCGGCGGTCCTCACCGACCTCGATGCGAAGAAGGAAGTGACCGACGACATCGAATCGAACCTGAAGAAAGCCATCGACGAGTACAAGAGCCGCGTCTGGAAGAAGTAGTTTCGTCTGACGCTCTCTCCCGGCACGCCGGGGGAGGCTTGGGATGGGAACCTTTCTGCGCGACCTGCCTTCGCGGCAGAAGCCATGCTTTTTGTGCAAAGCCCTCTCCCCGCGGGTACGCGGGAGAGGGGGACAGATATGCACACGCGATTGCCCGACCGGGAAGAAGGTTCTCGCCGGACGGGGACCGCGTAATCGCGTACAATGCCCCGTCCGATGTCGTCTACGCCGCGCAATAACAAGAAAGTCGTTGTCGCCATGTCCGGCGGCGTTGACAGTTCCGTCGCCGCGGCGTTGCTCAAGGAGCAGGGCTACGACGTCATCGGCTGCTTCATGCGCCTCGGCAGCCCCAACGGCGTCGAAGACCACGCCGAGCAAGAGTGCGACCTCTCCCCGGCCGGCCTCACTTCAGTGAGCCGGTCTTCAACCCCGACACCAACTTCCGAACCCCCCAAGCAGAAGCAAGGCTGCTGCTCGGTCCTCGACGCCGGCGACGCCCGTCGGGTGGCGCAGATGCTCGACATCCCGTTCTACGTGCTGAACTTCCAGGACGAGTTCGGGCGGGTGATCGATTACTTCGTCAGCGAGTACAACCTCGGCCGCACGCCCAACCCGTGCGTGCGCTGCAATGATTGGCTGAAGTTCGGCCGGCTCGCCAGGTACGCCGAAGCGGTCGGCGCCGATTACGTCGCCAGCGGCCACTACGCGCGCGTCGGCATCGACCCCGTCACCGGCGTTAAGACGCTGCTCCGTGGGCTCGATCACAAGAAGGACCAGAGCTACGTGCTGTTCGGCATGCCCAAGGGGCATGTCGATCGGCTGATGCTCCCCATCGGCGAGTACGAAAAGCACGACGTCCGCGCGCTTGCGGAGAAGTACAGTCTCCCCGTCTTCAACAAGCCCGACAGCCAGGAGATCTGCTTCGTCCCCGATCAGGATTATGCGTCCCTGGTGAAGCGCCGCGCCCCCGACGCGATCAAGCCCGGCGAGCTCGTCTCATCCGGCGGCGAAGTCCTCGGCACCCACCCCGGCCACCAGCACTTCACCATCGGCCAGCGCAAAGGCGTCGGCGTCGCGTTCGGATACCCGATCTACGTCGTCGACATCGACCCACGCCAGAACAAGGTGACCCTGGGCGACAAGGACCAACTCCTCAAGACCAAGCTGATCGCGCACCAGATCAACATCCTCGCTCCCCGCGCCGAGCTCACTTCAGTGAGCCGGTCTGCGAATGAGTCCGCGATCGGTCTGAAGTGCCAGGCCAAGATCCGCTACAACCACCCGCCCCAGCCCGCAACGGTTTTCCGTACCGGCGACGACGAACTAACG
>JBBRFH010000049.1:0-15778 GCA_038224615.1 Tepidisphaerales bacterium | reverse complement strand
TTGACGCCGGAACGCGCGTCGACATAATCCGAAGCGCCATGCAGCAGACGCACTTTGACGCCGACCAATTCTCGCGTCTGTTGAACGAACTCGCCGACCAGATTGTTTCCCTGATTCCGCAAGACCAGCCGTACAACCTTGTCGGCATCCGCACGCGCGGGGAGATCCTCGCCGAACGCCTCCAGCCGATGCTCCAGGCGCGCGGCCGGACGCAGTCGGGATTTGGCGCGCTCGACATCACGCTCTATCGAGACGACCTCTCCGAGATCGGCCCGCGCCCGCTGGTGCGGCCGACCGTGCTGAACTTTGAAATCGACAAGCGCCCGTTGATTCTCGTCGATGACGTGCTGTTCACCGGCCGAACCGTCCGCGCCGCGCTCGACGCGCTCGCCGACTACGGCCGCCCCAGCGCCGTGCGCCTGGCCATCCTTGTCGACCGCGGCGGCCGCGAACTGCCCATCCAGGCCGACGCCGTCGCGCTCAAACTTGGCGAACTCGCAACCGACCAGGTCGTCAAAGTAAAAGTCGCCACGCGCGACACGTATGATGGCATCGAGGTCGAACAGAGGAGAACATCCACGAATTGACACGAATCCCACGAACGCAGAGTTGGTTCTGCGCCCTTTGTAGTGTGGGCATCCTGCCCACGCACATCGCGCAGAGAAACGATCTGTGGGCAGGATGCCCGCAGTACCAAGTACCAAGCATCGAAGCTCTGATTTCATTCGTGTCAATTCGCACAGATTCGTGGACCGCATTATGTCTGAAGACGCGCGATGGACACGCAAGCACCTGCTCTCGCTCGAAGCACTTTCAGGCGACGAGATCCGTTTCATTCTCGACACCGCCGACACGTTTAAGGAAGTGTCGACGCGGTCGGTGAAGAAAGTCCCCGCGCTGCGAGGCCGCGTCGTCGTCAACGCGTTCTTCGAAGATTCCACACGCACGCGCATGAGTTTTTCGCTTGCCGCTCAGCGGCTTAGCGCGGACGTCATCGAGTTCACCGAGAAGGGCAGCAGCGTCAGCAAGGGCGAAACGCTCGTCGACACCGCCCGCAACATCGAAGCGATGGGCGTCGACATCATGGTCATCCGCCACGCCGCAGCGGGCGCCGCCGAACTGCTGTCGCGCGTGATGAAGTGCTCCATCGTCAACGCCGGCGATGGTGCTCACGAGCACCCCACGCAGGGCCTGCTCGACGTCTACACGATCCGCGAGCGCTTCGGCCGGGTCGAAGGATTGAAAGTTGCCATCGTCGGCGACATCGCCAACTCGCGCGTCGCCCGCTCCAATATATGGGCCCTCAAAAAACTCGGTGCCGAGGTCATTCTCGTCGGCCCGCCCACGCTGCTGCCCAAGGCGTTTGCAGCCACCGGCGCCCGCATCGTGTATGATTTCGATTCGATCGTTCACGAAGTCGACGTCATCAACATGCTGCGGGTCCAGAACGAGCGGATGAAGACTGCCCAGTTCCCGACGGTGCGCGAATTTACCAAGCTCTTCGGCCTGACCTGGGACCGCTTCCAACGGTGTAAATCCGATGTCTTCGTCATGCACCCCGGCCCGATGAACCGCGGGGTCGAAATCCAATCCGACATCGCCGACGGCCCGAACAGCGGCATCCTCAAGCAAGTCGAAAACGGCCTGGCGATCCGAATGGCTGTGCTTTTTCTTGTCTCACAATCAGGAAGTTAGCCGCAGATGAACGCAGATGAAGGCGGATAAAAAATGAAACCACCAAGTACACCAAGATCCACCAAGAAGAAAATGAATCCAACTCTCAGGTCTTTCTCTTGGTGACCTTGGTGACCTTGGTGTTCTTGGTGGTTAGCTTTCCGCGTTTGCATCTGCGTTCATCTGCGTTTATCTGCGGCTCAAAATGTCTTCTCTCCTCATTACCAACGGCACCGTCATCGATCCCTCCCAGCAGATCGAGCAGAAGCTCGACGTGCTCATTGAGAACGGCAAGATCACCCGTTTAGCGCCGCAGCTTGCTGCGGGTTCCAAGGCCGACAAGACCATCGACGCCAAGGGCAAGCTCGTCGCGCCAGGCCTGATCGACATCCACGTCCACTTCCGCGAGCCCGGTGACGAGGAAGAAGAAACCATCGCCTCCGGCAGCGCCTGCGCCGTCGCCGGCGGGTTCACCACCGTCTGCTGCATGCCGAACACCAAGCCGGCGCTCGACAATGAATCGCAGATCGAATTCGTCCTCCGCGAGAGCGAGCGCGTCGGCAAGGCCAACGTGCTCCCCGTCGGCGCGATCACCAAGGGCCGTGACGGCAAAGAACTGGCCGAGATGGCGTCGATGCACCAGCGCGGGGCGATCGCGTTCTCCGACGATGGCGTCGGCGTGAACGACGCCTCGGTCATGCGCAAGGCGCTGCAATACATCCGCATGTTCGACGGCCTGCTCATGCAGCACTGCGAAGACCACGCGCTCGGTGGCGGCAGCATGAATGGCGGCGTCGTCAGCACCATGCTCGGCCTCGGCGGCATCCCGTCCGAAGCCGAGCAGCTTATGATCGCCCGCGACATCGTCCTTAATCGCACCATCGGCTGTCGCTATCACGTCCAGCACATCAGCACCGCGTTCAGCGTCGAACTCATCCGTCGCGGCAAGAACTACGGCCTGCCGATCACCGCCGAGGTCGCGCCGCACCACCTGCTGCTCACCGACGAGAACTGCCGCACCTTCGACACCAACTACAAGATGAACCCGCCGCTGCGCACGCAGGCGGATGTCGATGCCTGTATCGCCGGCGTGGTCGACGGCACGATCGACATCCTCGCCACCGATCACGCGCCGCACCTGGCCGAGGAAAAGGAACTCGAGTTCCCCTACGCCCCGTTCGGCATCATCGGCCTTGAGTGCGCGCTCGCCCTCTACGTCAAAGCCCTGGTCGCGCCCAGCCACATCTCATGGAGCAAACTCATCGACATGATGAGCACCCAGCAGGCCAAAATCATCCGCTCCGACCGCGGCACGCTCAAGCCCGGCTCGCCCGCCGACGTCACGATCATCGATCCCGACCTCGCCTGGACGATCGACAAAGAATCGTTCCTCAGCAAAAGCCGCAACTGCCCCTTCCACGGCTGGACCGTCAAAGCCCGCGCCACCCACACCATCGTCGGCGGGGCGGTGAAGTGGGATCTCTAACTAACGATGCGCCGACATCGCCCTCACGTCCGTGTTGTTGATGGGCTTCGCTCACCGTGAGTGTTGCAAACCCGCACGGTCATCCCCACAATCGCAATCAAAGTCACGGGCCTGTAGCTCAACGGTTAGAGCAGGGGACTCATAATCCCTTGGTTCAGGGTTCGAATCCCTGCGGGCCCATGAGAAGCCCCCGAAGTTCGGGGGTTTCTTCGTTTTTTGAGCGGGAACGCGGATTCCCTTCCGCTCGTTGCCGGCCATTTTCCCCAATTCCGCCCCTTGCTGGTGCGCATTTTGGTGCGCTTTTGAACACAGGTTCTGACGGTCTCTTTGTCGACCATACTGTCGTCGCAAGAGGTCGGGCCTGAGCCGCCGTGATGGCATCACATGCCCGGTCGAGGTCTGCAACGATCGTCTGTCACAGGACAGGTCGCTGCTTCGCAAAAGTGGTGGGCGCGCCGCCAGCCGATGAGTTGATGCCGGTCCGATCCACTTCCCGCCGTTTGCGCGATCGCATGGTGGTTGCTCGATGGCACGGCTTAGCCAATCGTCCCGTCCGGCCGTCTACGGGCGACGATGCGCGGGTCGACACGCGTCAGTGCGATTGCATCAAGCCGGGTGCTATCTGGCTCGGCGCGCTGGCACTCAGGTGATTGTCCGGCCGTCCGCCGGGCAGTTCGCGATCGAACAACTGCGCGGTGGTCATGCCTTCGGGCACTTCGATCTGCTTGGCGTAACCGGCACCCCCGGAATTGATGAAGAAGATGTTCATGTGGATTGCCTTTCGTAGAGGGGGGTTGGCTAGGGATCAGCCGGCTCTCGCCAATTGCGATTGCGTGGAGACCTGCGGCACTGGCGGCGAGGGGAACTGCTCCAGGCCCAGCCGGTGCATCGCCGGTGCGGGCGGGTTCCGGCCGTCGAGGCAGGCATGGGGTGGCACAACGAACAGCGATTCGGGCACCGCCGGTGCCAGCGGCGGACGCCACCCTTGCTGCATCGGCGCGCCACGCAGGTCGTGGTAGAGGGCGTTGTCGTGGGCGTGACGGCTTCGGGCGCGGTCGCGAAGAGTGGCGAGTTGGTGGTCGCCTGCGGTCGTGGCGGCGCCGTCGGTTCCGATCGACTCATCGCTGAGGCGATCGAGCGTGCGCGCGACGAGGGCGCGGGCGGCGGGGGTGCGGGATTCGGCAAGTTGCAGGAGGACGAACGCGGTGACCGCCGGGTCGCCGGGGAAGCGGTTCATTGGCTCGCGAGGCCATTCGCCGTCTTCCTTCTGGAGGTTCGACAGGAACTTGACCGCCTGATCGACCGCCACGCCCGTACCCGCGCCCCGAGAAAGCGCCCGCAGGCAAAGCGCCGAGGTGACGGCGTCGCCCCAGCCGCCGGTGGGCGCCTGCTGGCTGAGCACATAGCGGATGGCGTTGGCGACCTGCGGCAGGTGTCCCTGGTGCAGTTCGTCCATGCGGATCACCACCAGCGCCGCAGCGGCGACAGACCCGTGAATGAGCTGTCGAATCCCGCCGGTCGCTTCGGCGCGGCCGATGCAAAGCTCATCGAGCAGCCGTTCGTAAGCCTTCAGTTGCCAAAGCTTGTCTACCTGTCTAATCGTCAACACTGCAGACCTCCGTGTTCGTTGTCTGTACGGGCTATTGTGTACGGGTCGTGTTCGGGTGTCAACTGTAAAATTCGGGAAATGTTTGGGCGACGTGATAGGGATGCGACCGGTGGTGTCAGGAATGGACGAAGCTGGAGCGCGAAGGCGCGAGCGATTCGGCGAGTTGATTAGTCGCACATCCGCGTCAGATTGACGCATTGGGGTTTGTCCTGCGCGAAGGTGTCCGACTTTCGGCTATCATCGCAGGACTCGGGACGGGACACGGGAACCGGACGAGACGAGGCACGGTTGGCGCGTTCGACCTCGACAGGATTTGCCGGACGCGTCGAGACGACGATGTTGTGAGAATCGCCTGATGTTTCTTCGTTCAGTGGACTGGTTGTTTCGCCACACGCTCAGCAGCGTGCCGTTCGGGATTGCGCTGCTGGTGGGGATCGCGGGGTACATCGCGGTCGGTTCGGGGCTGGCGTCGGTGCGCGAATACTTTGAGCTAGACGAAATGGGGTTCTTCAACGCTTTGCCGCTCAAGCTGATGATGTTCCTGCTTGTGGTGACGCTGATTACCGTCACGATTCAGCGGATCCCGTTCACGCCGCCGCGCTATGGCGTGTGGATGGTGCATACGGGGATCGTGACGCTGATCGCCGGCGCGGCGTATCACTACAACAAGAAGGTCGAGGGCGCGATCCTGATCCCGGTCGATGGCGCGGCGACGCGTTTCTACGACCGCTGGGACCGCGCGCTTTACCTGCAGGCGGGCGGGTATGTGACGCGGGTGCCGCTGACGGCGCTGCCGCGGTTCCATGCGTATTCGGACGAATTGAAAAACGCCGACTATCTCGATCGCAGTGAATTGCGCGACCTGTCGCCGGTGCTGGCGAAGGTATCGCAGCCCGGCGCGCAGCCGATGCCCGCGCCAGCGGCCGAGGCGCTGGGGCTGAAGGAACTGCGGCTGGCGATCACCGGCTACTGGCCGTACGCGGAAGTCCGCACGCGGCTGGTGCAGGATGCGTCGAGCAACGACGTCGGCTTCATCGCCCGCATGCCCGCGCACGGCGACGATGCGGCGAATGAAAGCGTGCTGTTCGGCGCTGAGTTGCGCAGTCGCCAGGCGATGTGGGGCGCGGTGGAGTTCGAGCATCGCCCGGTCGCCGACCAGGCCGCGATCAACGCCGCGATCGACGCGTCGAAGTCGATCCACCGGATCGCAATCAAGGTCGCAGGGATCGACAAGACGGTCGCCGTCCAGGTCGGCCAGCCAGTGGATCTGGCGATCCCGGGCTACGCGATGCAGATCGAATCGTTCGAGCCCAACTTCCCCGCGATGGACGGCACGCGCGTGCAACTGCTGACCATGATGGTGCAGACGCCGACGCAGCGTTTCCGCCGTCAGGTGATCTCCGGCCGCGACAAGCCGACCGACTGGAAGCTGGGTGAACTCGGCTCGGGCCCGATGGGCAAGCGCCAAACCGAGCCACTCGATCCGGCGCTGATCACCACCTACACCTTCTCCGACCCGTTCATACTGCTTCCGCGCAACGGGTTGGCGAAGCACACGATTTTCACCACGCCGAACGAATCCGCCAAGGCAACCGTTGTGGGCGTGTCGCTCAACGAGCCGCCGTCGGTTCAGACGCTTGAGGGCGCGACGAGCGTGCTGTCGGTGGCGCATCCGCAATCGGGCGAGGACGTGCTCACCGCCGTCATGACCGGGCGGACGCAGGCTTCGCATGCGGACGACGTGACGCTGCTGCGCGTCGATCACGCCAAGGCCGAGCAGATCGCGGACGTGACGCCCAAGGCGATGCGCAATCGCGACGAAGGGCAGTCCGGCCGCAAGCAGGTGGTGCGCGTGAGGGCCGAGGGACGCGACGCCAATGATAAGCCGTTCAAGCTTGAGGTGCTGGCGCCGTTCAGCGAGCGGCCGTTCGAGTCGCCGTGGCAGGGCGGGTTGCTCAATATCCCCGGCATGTCGACGGTCGCGCAGGTGCAGCTCGGCAACGACTGGCGCCGGCTGCCGGCGCGGATCAAGCTCGACAAGTTCGAGGCCGAGGCGTACGGCGGGTTCGAGGCGACCAGCGTACCCATGCTGCGCGACTTCCGCTCCACCATCACCATCACCGACCTGGAAACCGGCAAGAGCCAGACCGACGTGGTTTTCCTCAACAGCCCGGTGAAGTACGACCCGTCGCCGCTGTCGATGGTGTTCGGCAAATCGTGGATCTTCTTCCAGTCCGGATGGGACAACGAAGGCCAGCGGTTCACCGTCCTGGGCATCGGCAACCGTCCCGGCGTATTCGCGATGACAGCAGGGTGCTCGCTGATCATCGTCGGCATCTTCTACGCCTTCTACATCAAGCCGCTGATCATCAAGCGGATGAAGAAGAATGCGCTGAAAAAAGCGCAGGCGACTGAACATGCGAACGGATCGGGTCCGAAGCCCAAGCGAGGCCGCGCCGCTTTAACGGCGCGGTAGAAGCGTCTGCCGCGAAGCTGCGATGAGCGCGAGGATGAGCGCGAAGACGACGGATGGATTTTGTAAAAAGGTTGTGATGCGACGATTGCTCGTTTCCATTTGTGCATTCCTGTTCCTGGTCACCTCGGCGCGCGGCGCCGATTCGACGAGCGCGGCCGACGACGCGTTTGCCAAGACGGTCGATCTGGACGCGATCCGGTCGATCAGCGTTCAGCACAACCAGACGATCAAGACCTTCGACACCTACGCGCGCGACGTGCTCTTCGCGGTCACCGCCAAGAGCACGCTCGACGGGAAGTCGGCGGCGTTCGTGGTGATCGACATGGCGCTGCGTCCGGAGCAGTACGGCAATCGCAACCTGATCTACATCCGCAACAAGCCGTTTCGTGCCGATTTCGCGTCGTTGTCGGTCCTGAAGGACAAGTCCGCCGACGCCGACCGCATCGTGAAGGAGGGGACGATCTCCCTCGCTTTCTGGCTCGACCCGCACGTGCAGGCGGAGATGCAGAAGATTATGTCGACCGCGATGGTGAAGGCCGACGCCATCCAGCAGATCAACGGGCAGGCGGCGCAGTTGGCGCAGTTGCTCGGTTTTCCCAGCGGCGAGCGGGCGATCTACCGGCTGGCGATCCTGCCGCCCTTGAACTCACCCGATGCCAATGCCAAGCCGTGGCTGTCGCCGCAGGCGCTGTTTGACGACGCAGCTAAGACGATGGCGCAGATGACCGGCAGCACGCCGCCCGCCACGCTGCCGACGACCATTGCCGGCTACGCGCCGCGCATCGCCGGCGACGTGCTCGAATCGCTCGGCGACCTGCGCGAAGCCTGGCTCGCCCAGGACCTCGCCAAGACGCAACTCGCGACCACCAAGCTCGCGGCGGCGGTTCAGGAGGCGAATCCGGCGATCTACCCGTCCAAGACCAAGCGCAGTTTCGAGGTCCTCTACAACTCGCTCTATCGCCTGACGATGCCCGCCGTCGCGTTCTACTTCGTCGGGTTCGTGCTGTTTCTGCTCGCGTGGAAGACCGACATCTCGTGGCTGTACCGCAGCGCCGTCGGCTTTACGATCGGTGGCTGGCTGGTTCACCTCTCCGGCATCGCAATCCGCTGGTGGCTGATCGAGAAGAGCGTCGGCAACTGGCTCGACGCCATCCCGATCAAGAACCAGTTCGAGAGCGTGCTGATGAGCGCGTTCTCCGGCGTCACCGTCGCGCTGCTGCTGGAGCGATGGAAGCGCTTCGGCATCTTCGGCGCGGCGGCGGCGTTCATTGGGATGCTCTCGCTGGTGGCGATCGCGTCCGCGCCCTACATCACCGGCCGCGACATCGGCGGGGAGATCAAGCAGCACGCCGGCATCCTCATGACCTACTGGCTGTACGTTCACGTCACGCTCGTCACCGCCAGCTACGCGCTGATCGGCATGACGTTCGTAATGGGCGTGTGGTACATCGTGCAGTACCTGAGCAACCGCGACGCCGACGTGCTCAAGACGATCGACGACTGCAATCTCATCATGCTGCAGCTCGCGTTCTGGATCCTCGGCATCGGCATCATCACCGGCGCGCTCTGGGCCGACGTGAGCTGGGGCCGGCCTTGGGGGTGGGATCCGAAGGAAACGTTCGCGCTGATCACATGGATCGTGTACCTGGTCATCATCCACGTGCGCTTCATTACGTCCGGACAACAGCGGGCGCTCATCACCGGCATCCTCAGCGTCGTCGGCTTCGCGGTGATGCTGTTCAACTGGTGGGGCGTCAACTTCTTCCTGGTCGGGCTGCACAGTTACGCGTAGAAAATCCCCGCGAACGCGCGACAATCCTTACAGGCCGGCTGACGGGTTGCGCAGTGGCGTTCCAGCTCGCGCACGCGCAGATCGACACCCGATGAGTGGAATCTGAGTGTCAACGGGGTCGGCTTGCATCCAGGTGTTGTGTGGCGTTGGAAAGCGGTCAATTAGAGCAGCGTCGACCTGAACGCGATTTTAGCCGCATTTGAGCAACGACTCATATCCCCGTTGCAATACTACGCCTGTCATCAAACCAAAGGAGCATTGACATGGCCGGACTCAATACACTGCAGGATCTTTTCGAGCACGAACTCAAAGACCTCTATAGTGCGGAAAAGCAGCTCATCGCTGCGTTGCCGCGCATGGCTAAGACTGCGAGCAACGAGCAGTTGCGTAAGGCCTTTGAATCGCATCTGAAGGAAACCGAAGGGCATAAGGAACGCCTGGAGAAGATCGGCGAAATTCTCGATGCCAAGCTCACCGGACACACTTGCGCCGCGATGAAAGGGCTGGTCGAAGAGGCCAAGGACATGATTGCCGAAGACGCGCCCGACGAAGTGAAGGACGTCGGGCTAATCGCCCAGGCTCAGCGGGTCGAACACTATGAAATCTCGGGTTACGGCACCGCTCGCGCCTTGGCCGAGCGGCTTGGACATGCGGAGGTCGTGAAGCTGCTGGAGAAGACGCTTCAGGAAGAGAAGAACGCCGACGTGAAGCTCACCAAGCTCGCACTGGGCGGCATCAACGACGAAGCTGCCACCATCGAAAACGAAAGCCGCTAACCCGCGGCGGAACGATCTTTCGTTTCCCTCCATTGAACGGGCGATGCGTCCGCGTGACGCATCGCCCGCTTGCCTTTACGCGTAAAGCCCGCGCTTGACTACGCGCCTCATCTCGGTACATTCCTACGCCTTCCGAAACCGGGTCGGCCGATGGTGCGCGCAGGTTGCTGCGTGCATTTTTATTCGGATCAATTGCCGCTCCCGGGCAGTGGATGCTTCAGCTTTGAGGAAACTATGTCACGTGACCTGACCAAGATTCGCAACATCGGCATCGCCGCTCACATTGACGCGGGAAAAACCACCGCCTCTGAACGAATCCTGTATTACACGGGTCGCGTACACAAAGTCGGCGAAGTGCATGAAGGCACCGCCGTCATGGATTTCGATCCCGAAGAGCAGAAGCGCGGTATCACCATCAACTCCGCCGCCACGTTCTGCGAGTGGAAGCGCAACGGGGAGATGTACAACATCAATCTGATCGACACCCCCGGGCACGTCGATTTCACCGCCGAAGTCGAACGCTCTCTGCGCGTGCTCGATGGCGCGGTCGCGGTGTTTGACGGCAAGGAAGGCGTGGAAGCCCAGTCCGAGACCGTCTGGCGCCAAGCCACCAAGTACAGCGTGCCGCGTGTCTGCTTTGTCAACAAGATGGACAAGGTCGGGGCGGACTACGAATTCTGCTACAAGACCATTCTCGACCGCCTCGGTGCTCCGGCGATCCCGGTGGTGATTCCCGACGGCCAGGCCGACTCCTTCAAGGGCATCATCGACCTCATTCGCGGCGTCGGCTACTACACCGACCTGACGAACGAAACCGACAAGGGCAACACGGTCACGACCAAGCCCGTGCCCGAGCACATGAAGGAAAAGTACGACCACTACCGCGGGATCATGCTCGAGAAGGTCGCCGAACTCGACGACGCGCTGGCTGAGAAGTACCTGGAAGACCCCGAATCGCTCACCGAGGCGGAAATCATTGCCGCTTTGCGTAAGGGAACGATCGATTTTCGCTGTCACCCGCTGTTCTGCGGATCGGCGTACAAGTACGTCGGTATCAAGACGCTGCTGGACGGCGTTATCGACTTCCTCCCCTGTCCGCTGGACATGCCCCCGGCGACCGGCACGGACCCCGACGACCACGACAAGGTCATTACCCGAGCTCGCCAGCCCGAAGAGCCGTTCTGCGGCCTGGCATTCAAGATCGTGGACGACAAGTTCGGCACGCTCACCTACGTCCGCGTCTACTCCGGCCGGCTCGAAAAGGGTACCCGCGTACTCAACGCGAACAAGAACACCAAGGAAAACGTCAGCCGAATGTTCCAGATGTCGGCCGATGACCGCATTCCGCGCGACAGCGCCGAAGCCGGCGACATCGTCGCCGTCATCGGCGTCAACGAAGCCATGACCGGCGACACGCTGTGCGACCCGGATGATCCCATCATCCTCGAGCGTCCGACGTTCCCCGAGCCGGTCATCAGCATGTCGATCGAGCCGAAGTCGGCTGGCGACAAGGACAAGCTCAGCAACGCGCTCACCAACCTGCGCCGCCAGGACCCGACGTTCCAGGCCAGCTACAACAAGGAAACCGGCGAAACCATCATCGCCGGCATGGGTGAGCTGCACCTTGAAATCATCAAGATGCGTCTGACCCGCGACTACAAGGTGGAGTGCGTCGTCGGCAAGCCGAAGGTCAGCTATCGCGAGACGATCGTCGGCTCGGCCAAGGACATCCGCGGCTTGCACAGGAAGCAGTCCGGGGGTCGCGGTCAGTTCGGCGATTGCTGGATCAGCGTCGAGCCGTTCAACGGCATCGACAAGGCCACCGGCAAGCTGATGGAACCCGAGGCGCTCAAAAAACTGAAGTGGGAAGACGCCATCGCGTTCGAGAACAAGATCGTCGGCGGCTCGATCCCCAAGGAATTTATCTCCTCGGTCGAGTACGGCATTCGCACGACCTGCAAGACGGGCATCCTCGCCGGCTACCCGCTGATCAACATGAAGGTGACGCTCACCGATGGCAGCTACCACGACGTCGATTCGTCGCAGGTCGCGTTCGAGCTTGCCGGCCGACTCGCAATTATCGACGCGGTGAAGGCTGCCAAGCCCGAACTGCTCGAGCCGATCATGAAGGTCGTCGTCACGACGCCGAAGGACTTCGTCGGCAACGTCACCGGCGACCTGAATCGCCGTCGCGGCCTGATTCTGGACAGCCAGGAACGCGGCAACACCGTCATTATCGAGGCCGAAGTGCCGCTTTCGGAAATGTTCGGCTACACGACGGAACTTCGTTCAATGTCCACCGGCCGCGCCGCGGGTGCTATGGAGCCGTTGAAGTACGCCCAGGTTCCTGGCAACGTCAAGGCCCAGATCCTGACCGACGCTGGGATTACGAGCGGGAAGAAGTAGTTCTGGACGCATGCCAAGTTTTCAAATAACGACCCGGCCTGCACATTTGCGTGCAGGCCGGTGTCGTAGAGTATCTGGATCGTCAGCTTCAAGTGAGGCGAATCGAACGGCGGATACCATGATTAGTCCCGAGAAACGGTAATGGTTCGTCGATGCGGCCCTCTCGGAGCGTTGCCCGTTGGGGGAGGGAGCGGCAGGGGGCACGCGTGCCGATAATCCGCTCGCGTTCCTCGATTTTAAGCCCCCGAACACTTGCATCACTTTAAGTTATTGCTATATTGCCCGACTCCCCTCGCCGAAGAGGGGGCCGAAAAACGGTGGCTGACTTGAGACGCCAACGCTCGGATACAAGATGGTTCGTGAAGAGAAGGTGGCAGTGCCATGACTGGTGAGCGGATTCGAATTCGTCTGGAAGCTTACGACAATCGAGCCCTCGATCAGTCGGCTAAGGAAATCGTCGAGAACGCCAAGCGTACCAACGCCCGTGTTTGCGGCCCGGTTCCGTTGCCCACCCGTATCGAGCGTTACACCGTTCTGCGTTCGCCGCACATCGACAAGAAGTCGCGCGAGCAGTTCGAGATGCGGACGCACAAGCGAATCATCGACATCTTCGAAGCCAACGCCCGCACGATCGAGGCCCTCAACCGGCTCGTCGTACCGGCCGGTGTGTTTGTGAAGATCAAGGCCTAGGCCTTGAACAGTAAAAAAGCTCCAGCGGGCAACCGCCGGGGCTTTGAAGTTTTCTGCCGGACGCAGGGTTCAACCAAGAACCCGAAGCCCACTCGAGAAGAGGGGGTTGCGATCCGGCGAGAAGTTTTGTCCTTTTTAGGACAGGTATACCAGTCCCACGATGGCGTGGGCTGCTCTGCCTGAAGCAGCGAATGACACCAGCAATCCTCGGCCGCAAGGTCGGCATGACACGCGTGTACAATGAGGCTGGGACCATGGTCCCCGTCACTGTCGTCCAGGCGGGTCCGTGCAAGGTGACTCAGATCAAGACGACCGATGGCAAGGACGGCTACAACGCCGTTCAGCTCGGTTTTGAAAATATCCCTGCCAAGAACAGCACGATGCCGCTGATCGGTCACGCCTTCAAGAGCGGGTCGGAGCCGCAGCGGTTCTTCCGCGAGGTGCGCCTCGCCGCCGCCACCGACAAGCAACTCGGCGACGTCGTGAAGGCCGACATTTTCGATGGCGTTCAGTACGTCGACGTCACCGGCGTCAGCAAGGGCAAGGGCTTTGCCGGCGTCATGAAGCGATACAACTTCGGCGGCCAGTGCTCCTCGCACGGTACGGAGCGTAAGCACCGTGCCCGCGGCTCGATCGCGTCGATGGCCACCAATCGTGGTCACAGCGGCAAGCCGAAGAAGGGCCTCAAGATGGCCGGCCACATGGGCAGCGACCAGGTCACCACGACCAACCACCCGCTGGTCCGTGTCGACGCCGAGAACGGCCTGCTGCTGATCAAGGGCGCGCTTCCCGGTGCCAACGGTTCGCTGCTGTTCGTTCGCAAGGCCATCACGGCGAAGATCAAGAAGGACGCGAAGTAGCCGAATTTGCAGATTGCAATTTGCAGATTGCAAATGAGGAGAACGATCATGATTGAAGTTCCAGTATTCAACATCGGTGGCACCCAGACGGGCACCATCTCCGTCGACGAGGCAAAGCTCGGCGGCGAGATCAACGCGCCCCTGCTCAAGCAGGCGCTGGTGTACTACCACGCCAACAAGCGTCAGGGCACCGTCCAGACGCAGGCCCGCGGCGAAGTCGCGGGTTCAACCCGCAAGATGTTCCGTCAGAAGGGCACCGGTAACGCCCGTACCGGCGGCATCCGCAATCCGATCAAGGTCGGTGGCGGTCATGCCAAGCAGAAGCGCCCGAAAGAATGGCGCCAGGATCTCCCGAAGAAAGCCCGCCGAGCTGCCCGCAACAACGCCATCCTCTCCAAGATCAAGGATAACCAGCTCAAGGTTGTCGAAGATCTGAAGCTCGAGCAGCCCAAGACCAAGCTATTCGCCACCGCCCTTAAAAATTTGAAGATCGATCGCAAGGTGCTCGTGGCCATCAATGGCACGGACGCTTCGGTTGAGTTGGCCGCCCGCAATCTCGCTCGCACGAAGTTGACGACCGTCGCCCAACTCAACGCGTGGGACATCCTCAACACGCGTACGCTGCTGGTCACCAAGGACGGCCTCGAGGCCCTGCTTAAGTAAGTGTTCCGAAAGGTTATGGCCATGCACGCCACTGAAGTCATTATCAAGCCGCTGATCACCGAGAAGAGCACGCACCAGGCGACGGTGCGGAACACTTATGCGTTCCACGTGTCTCCCAAGGCCGACAAGATCGCGATCAAGAACGCGATCGAAGAACTGTACAAGGTGAAGGTCGCCGACGTGCGTACGCTGGTCCGCAAGGGCAAGCAGCGTCGGACCAAGACGGGCTATGCCCAGGCGAGCGACGTAAAGCGCGCGATCGTCGTGCTCGAAGATGAATCGAAGATCGAGCTGTTCTAGAGATGAGTCAATAGTTGGTAGTGAATAGTTGATAGCCCGCTATCAACCCTCGACTATCAACTGTCAACTGAGACGAAACGATGCCAGTCAAAAAATATAAACCCACGTCCGCCGGCCGTCGCCAGGGCTCGGTCATCGACTACAAGAAGGTCTTGACCAAGTTCAAGCCGGAGAAGTCGTTGACCGTCGGTCAGAATCGCCCGAGCGGCCGTAACCATCACGGCGTCATCACTGCCAAGCATCACGGCGGCGGAAACAAGCAGCTTTACCGGATCATCGATTTCAAGCGTCAGAAGGACGGCATCGAGGCCACCGTGACGGCGATCGAGTACGACCCGAACCGCAGCGTCTTCATCGCCTTGGTCGAGTATACCGACGGCGAAAAGGCCTACATCCTGGCCCCGGCGGGCCTGGGCGTGGGTGCAAAGATCATTAGCGGCCCGGACGCCGGCCCGGAAGTCGGCAACGCCTTGCCGCTGGCGAACATCCCCGCGGGCATGGAAATCCACAACGTCGAAATGAATCCCGGCCAAGGCGGCAAGCTGGTCCGCTCGGCGGGCATGTCGGCTCGCCTCTCGGCCAAGGAAGGCGAGTGGAGCGTCATCACGCTGCCCTCCGGTGAAGTCCGCCGCGTCAAAAGCAAGTGCCGCGCCACGATCGGTGTACTCGGCAACAGCGACTGGATAAACGTCACGATCGGCAAGGCCGGCCGCAACCGGCACCGCGGCATCCGCCCGCACACCCGTGCGAAGGCGATGAACCCGATCGATCACCCGCTGGGTGGTGGTGAAGGTCGCAGCAACGGTGGCCGACACCCGGTGAGCAAGACCGGCGTCCCCGCCAAGGGCGGCATCACCCGCAGCCCGCGCAAGGCTTCGGAGAAGCTGATCCTGCGTCGCCGCAAGTTCGGCAAGTTCCAGCAGCGTCCGCAGACGGTTAAGGCGTGAGTGAGTTAATAGTTGATGGCTGAGAAGTGGATAGAAACGCTTCAAACCGTCAACTGTTTAACTATGAACTATCAACTGAGTGAAATATGAGCAGAAGCG
>JBBRFH010000048.1:0-15781 GCA_038224615.1 Tepidisphaerales bacterium | reverse complement strand
CACGACGCGACGGCGACCAGCGTCACCGCGATTGCGCACAGGCCGGCGTAGAGGTGCAGGTTGGTCATCAGCAGCACGATCGGCGGGATGAGCCAGATGCCGCGCTTCGATGGTCGGGCTAGTAGATCAATGATGATCGCGAACAGCAGCAGCGCAAACGTCACCGGCCTGAAACTCACGAACGGCAGCGTCAACCACGCCGCCGCAACGGTGCAGAGAAGCGAGGCGAAAAGGTTTGTGGTCCGGGCACGGCAGGCGCGGGCGGTGAAGACGACGATCCCCGCCGAGCAAAGCGCCGTGACGGCCGCAGCCGCGTGGTAGCCGCCGAGGTTCCACACGTCGCGCATGAACAGCTCCGCAAGCCAGGAGTAAGGCGTCCACGGCGTCTTGATGCTGGCGAAGCTGATCTGATCGACCAGCGGACGGATGCCGTCGGCGATGAGCTGGTCGGCGACACGCAGGTGCCAGAACGCGTCGGGGTCCATCGTGTCGGCGAGGATCGCCTTTCCGAACGCGACCATCACGATCAGCCCGACGAGCAGCCAATAGCCGCGCGACCCGGCGCGCGCCCGCGCCCGCGCCCGCGCCCGATCTCGCGCCTGATCCGCGGCAGCGTCGTCGAGCTGATCGACGTGCGCCATCGCCCGGGACAGGTGCTCGACCTCGCCCGGACCGACTCTGCGCAGAGAAGTGCGCGCACGATGAA
Organism: Tepidisphaerales bacterium; assembly: GCA_038224615.1. Lineage (GTDB taxonomy): Bacteria > Planctomycetota > Phycisphaerae > Tepidisphaerales > Tepidisphaeraceae > JBBRFH01. The sequence goes on along the minus strand of JBBRFH010000048.1, from coordinate 15,075 downwards.
GTTGCAGCGTGCCAGTCACGTTCCTCTTATCGGCCGTCGGTCCTACAATCCGCCACTCCTGATGCGGATCGAAGTTACCGACCCCAACCCACTCTCCGCCATGGCCGTCCTCAGGCGGCTGCTGGGAATGCTCCGCCCGCAGCGCGGGAGGATCGTACTCGGTGTGGTGCTGCTGCTTGCGTCGATGCCGGGCGAACTCTTTCCGGCGTTCGCGTGGATGTACGTCGCCGACGGGCTGGTGATGAAGCGCCCGAACTGGACCGTCAACGCCCTCGACCCGTTGATCTCACTCGCTCATCATCTGGCAAGTTGGCAGGCGCTGCTGATTTCGACAATGGTCTGGATGACGGTGGTCTACGTCGTTTTCGAGGCGATGGAGACCTTCAGCAACAACGTCATGCAACGGGTGGCCGAGCGGTTCATCCGCGACTTGCGGCGGCAGGTCTATCACAAGCTGCAGACGCAGAGCCTGTCGTACCTCCAGCGTCAGCGGACCGGCGATCTGATGAGCCGCGCGCTTGGCGATGTCGATGAGCTTCGGAATTTTATCACCGGCGGCATCGAAGTGATCCTTGGAGAAGGGCTGCTGTGGGTGATGACGGTGGTGGTCGTGATGCTGCTCGACTGGCGAGTGGCCAGCGCGTCGTTGGCGCCGCTGCTGGTGGTGTACGTGCTGCTGCGGATGTTCAACGCCAAGGTGCAGCCGATCTACCGCGAGGCGCGCCAGGCGGCCAGCGGCGTGTCGTCGCGCTTGCAGGAAAACCTCAGCGGCGTGGTCGTCATCAAGATCTACGGCCGAGAGCAGGCCGAGGCCGAGCGGTTTGAGGCGGCGACCGAAGACAACTTCCGCCAGCAGGTGCGGGCGATCAACGCGCGGACGATCTACTTTCCCTTCACCCGGGCCGTCGGATTCCTCAGCAACACGTTCATGATCGGCTTGGGCGGATACCTGATCCTCACGCCGGGCGGCACCTTCACGCTCGGAAAATTGCTGGCATTCCGCGCCTATTGGTGGCGACTGTTCGGACCCGTTCAGACGCTGGCGCGGGTGAACGACATGGTCCAGCGCGCCGTGGCATCCGCCCGACGCGTTTTTGAACTCCTTGATGCGCCCGACGAGTTGCCCGACGCATCGGACGCCAAGCAGGTAGCGAGTGTAAACGGCGCCATGACGCTCAAGGGCGTCAGCTTCAGCTACCGGGCCACGACTGAAGAGATCGTCCTCCGAGACGTCACCATCGAGGTGCCGGCCGGCAAAACGGTTGCCATCGTCGGGCCGAGCGGGTCGGGAAAATCGACGATCCTGAATCTGCTCCTTCGTTTCTACGACCCGATTGCCGGCATGGTCACGCTCGATGGGACCGATCTTCGGCAGCTGCGGCGCGAGAGCCTTCGTCAACACATGGCGCTGGTCCAACAGGAGACGTTCCTCTTCAACGAGTCGGTGGCGGACAACATTCGATACGGGCACGGCGACGCGACGATGGACCAGGTGATCCATGCCGCCAAAGCCGCCAACGCGCACGGGTTCATCACGCAAATGCCGGACGGGTACGACACGCTGGTCGGCGAACGTGGGGTGCGCCTCTCGGGCGTACAGAAGCAGCGCATCAGCATCGCCCGCGCTTTTCTGGCGAACCCGAAGGTCCTGCTGCTCGACGAGCCGACCAGCAGCGTCGAGCCCGACAGCGAGGCGGCCATCATCGCGGCAATCGACCGCCTGATGGTCGGGCGGACGACCGTGCTGACCACGCACCGCCCATCGCTTGTCCAGCAGGCCGACTACGTCTACGTCATCGAAGACGGCCGCGTCACCCGCCGCGGCACGATCGACGACGTGCGCGCCGCCAGCGCGTGGTTCGATCGTTTCATGCGGTCGGCGGTGGACGTTGAGGAGTTCGAAGCATGATCGATGTCGTTTGCAGGGTCGATTTTTCCGGAGCAAAGCGGGTCGGCGTGGACGACCGCTTTGTCCGTGTGATCCGGCGGAATCCGAGCGGCAACGCTCTCGCGCGGCACCCGCGCCCCGGCTCGAGGGATGGATCCTGGCCTGACGCACGGGGGTAGGTTGACGAGGGTACGTTGAAGGTTGGCGGCGTTCGGCTATCTTTCGGGGACTATGCTTCTCGCGCACGTCACCCAAGGGAAAGTGATCGCCGTTAACGGGTCCACCGTGGTCTTCAAGCCGGCGAACTCGACCTACGAGCTGCACCTGACGATTGCGAGCGGGAGCTACAACGGACCGATGAACGAGCCGGTCCACGCGATCCTTCGCGCCACGGCGCGCAAGGTCTACACGGTGCCCAGCGGCGGCTTGTTCGTGACGCCGATCATCGGGCCGACGCGGATCCTGCAGGGACGCGTGCGCGAAGCCGAGGCCGGGCAGATCGCGCTGCAATGCACCGCGAACTTCAACGTCACGCTGCCGACGATCCCGGGCTCGGTCGAGCTGGCGCGCGGTCCGATCCAGGACGGCGCGCTGGTCAACGCGGTGCTTCTGCCGGGTGCGACCTTTGAACTCGCGGCCTGACGTGCCGGTTACTTCTGCACGAAGCCGACGAGTTCGCTGCGGTTCTGGCAAAGCCAGGTCACGCCGCAGGTGAGCGCCGCGGACATCACCAGGTACGCCGCCGACACCGGCCATTGCTTGGCAACCATTGCGAGGAAGCCGGAGTACAAGAGTACCACCGCCGCCGTCGCCGCGGCGAAGATCATCAGGCTTAGGAAAACGCGCCAAGCGTTCTCGATCGCATTCGGGTCCTTCATTGTCGAGCTCCTTCTCATGCGTCCGATATCGTCCTGAAGGCCCGATAATCTCTAACTTTTGCATGGCTGATCTCCGATTTTTCCGTAGCCCGGTCACGCCGTCACGAATTTCCCAGGCCGATCCTTGCGCGACATCCACGACACGATTCGCGGTGTGCGGGTCGGATTGCGAATCAAGCCGGCGGTGGCGGGGACATCCCCCAGGCTGTTGTCGGGCGCCGACGGGCAAGTTCCGATAACGCGGAGAAAGGAACAATTTCTTCCCATTTTGTTGATTCACACCCGGGACAATCCGATGAGAACAATGCAACGGTAAGTCTCCTGCCAGGGAGAGGCCGCGACGAACGGACGATGTCGTCCACGTTGGCGTCATTCGACGCTTGCTCTCGAGCGGATTGGCCTATGTGAGCCGATCCTAACTCATCGGGAAGCCCCGACTCGGGAACTGCAAGTGTCGCCGATTCGAAAAAGGAGATCCCCATGTCGAAGGCGAAGAAGCTGATCGTCAAGTTGGTTGCGGACGAGCAGGGCGGCGAGGTTCTCGAGTACGCCCTCATCGCGGGTTTGATCGTTGTCGCTGCAATCGCCGTCATTGGCGCTGTGGGTGGCAAGGTCTTCGCGAAGTGGAACTCGCTCAACAGCTCGATGTAGTGACAGCACACCGTCGACGGCCGGCTGCCGTCGAAGCAGGGCCCGTTGAGCGACGTGTTGAGTCAAATCAACACCCGCCACGGGCCCTGTTTTTTTGTTTCGGTCGTATCGCATTCTTGCCTCCTTCCGGAGCGACTAGGAGCTTCTGACGTGAAAAACAAACCCCTGCGTCGATTTTTACGAAAGCTTTGCCAGGACCAGTCCGGCGGCGAAGTGCTGGAGTACGCCTTAATTGCCGGGCTGATCGTCGTCGCCGCCATTGCAGTCATCGGCGCGGTTGGCGGCAAGGTGTTCGCCAAGTGGAATTCGCTCAACAGCAAAATGTAGGTCCGCTTAACCAAGGCAACTGCACCGTGCGGGCATAATTGTCCGTGCGTCAGATGACAGACAGTTAAGCTCTGCTGTGCAAAAGCCGATGAGACATACGTCCTCTTTGCGTCTGACACTCGGGAGCGATCCGATGAACCGACAACGAATACGACAACTGGTTGTCCGGCTGCACCGCGATGAGCGAGGCGGCGAAGTCATCGAATACGCCTTGATTGCCGGGCTGATTGCCGTCGCCTGTATCGCCGTGGTCGGCGCGTTCGGCGGCAAGGTGTTTGCCAGGTGGAACTCGGTGAACAGTTCGCTGTAATTTGCCACGCATCGTGACCCCGTTCGTTGCCTACTTTCCGCTGCTCGTCCTGGTCGCAACCGCTGCGACTATCGACTGGCGTACGCGGCGGATTCCCAACTGGCTCAACGTGATGACGTTGCTCTTGGGCCTGGGCCTGTCATTCCAAGGCACGATCCATACTTCACCCGCGATGGCCTTTGCCGGGCTGGCCGTGGGTTTCATTCTACTGGTGCCGGCGTTCGCGCTGGGGGCGATGGGTGGCGGCGACGTCAAACTGCTGACCGCCATCGGCGCCTGGACTGGCCCACTCGGGGCAGTCGTCGTGCTCATCGTTGCGAGCCTGGTGGGCATGGTTATTGCCCTGGCGCAGGCCGCACAGTCGGGAAAGCTTTCTGCACTGCTGCGAAATTCGACGGTGCTTGCCATCAATCTTGTTAATGCCCGCAGCGTAGGGGCCGATCATATCGAACAGACGGGGAAGGGTTTTCGCAGTATCGATCGCCCTTTGCCGTATGCCGTGCCAATGTTGGCCGGCGTGATCGTGTGGGTCGCGTTGCGTTGGTGATCGACGCGGTGACGCGAACCGCATGTGCCAGGAGTCCGCGATGAATACCAAGCCCAGACATCATCGCCGCCGCGGCAGTGCCGTGTTGGATGCGGCGTTGGTGTTTCCGATCCTGCTGTCGCTGACGTTCGGCTGCATCGAGTTCGGGCACTACTTCTTCATCAAGCACACGCTTCAGGGCGCCGCCCGCGAGGGTGCCCGTGCCGCCGCCGCCCCGAGCAGCACCAACACGGATGTGACCACCGCCGTCGGGTCGTCGATGACTGCCGCCGGCATCAGTCCCGCCAACTATGCGGTTTTGGTCCGCAACTCAGCCGACACCGCCGACATTGTCGTCGCCTCCCAGACCGCCGGCACCGCCATCCTGGTCAAAGTCCAGTGTACGTGGGGCACAGTCGGTCTGCGGCCGATGGGGCTCATCGGCCCGGCGAAGCTCGTGATCGGCATGACCACGATGCGCAAAGAAGGCTGATCGGCTTCTCCAGTCTGCTTCAAACAACACACCCAGGCCTGAGCGGCTCTTGCAGCGCTCAGGCCTCTTGCGTTGGCCGACCGCGATGTGACACCTGATACATCGTGTGACACCCTGTGCATGCCCCATCCCGCCGAACACTTGGCCGGGCCATGGTTTGCGCATTCGATGTAGCAATGTAGCAGCCTGTCGCGCGCTACATTTGATACATTCGCCCCACTAAACCGGCCGGGATTGCAGGGCGGATTCTTCACTTGTGAAAGAACTCTCCGGCTCCTCTCCCACCGGGGAGGCTGGGTGGGGGTTGTCGCGTTTAGGTGCATGAGCCGCGATAGGAACGAGGCAATGAGGCACGGAGGCACGGAGGCAATGAGGGGAAGGCGGGGCGTTGGGCTCTACGTGATTCCCAATACCTTTGGCATTTCTCTTCGTGCTTCCCTTCGTGGGTTCGTGCTTTTGTGTCTCTGCCTGTCGAGGGCGCGACTGCAACACCTTGACGCTGTAACCCCCACCTAACCTCCGCCGGCGGGGGAGGAACCGGATTACCGAACGCCTTGTTTTTACCGCCGTCGCCTGAAAAAAGCGGCGGGAAAATTCGGCCGTTGCGCATTCGGACGTGACGGTTTCCCCTGCGACAGTATGTCGGCACGTCCGACAACCCCTTGGTACGAAGAATCTGCAATCCCCTCCTAAACCGTAAGGCCCGCACGGTCGAATCAAGTGAGGTACGACCTTGTGAATTCAGGGAGATTAGAGATGAATTGGAAAGCTTGGACACCTCTCGCCGTTGCGATCGTGTTGGGTCTGCTCGCCGCCCGGCTGGCGATGGAAGTCGTCGGCACCGGCGTTCCCGCCGCACAGCACGCGGCCAACTTCGTGCCGATGGTAGTCGCCGCTCGTGACATCGAGCCTGGCACCACCCTTCAGCCCACCGACCTGGTGATGGGCAAGGCCGATCGCGACATGGTCCCCACCGGCTCGTTCACCGATATCAGCGCCGTCGCCAACCGGGTGACGAAGTTCACGGTTGCCCGCGGCCAGCCGCTGCTGCCGACGGTGCTCGCCGAAGAAGGTGCCGGATACGGCGTCGCCGCGACGCTGCCTGAAGGCATGCGGGCGATCACGCTGGAGATCAATGATGTGTCCGGCGTTGCCGGCTTCATCACGCCACAGAGCAAGGTCGACGTCGTCGCCACGCTGCAGAGCGATGGCAAGCCGACCGCCAAGACGCTGCTCGAGGGCATCACGGTTCTGGCGTGCGGCGGACGTACGAACCCCGGCGCGCCGGCGACCGAGCCCGCACGCACGGTGACCTTGCTGGTCAAGCCCGACCAGGCCGAACGCCTGGAACTGGCGGTCAGCACCAGCCGCGTGCGCCTGGTCCTGCGGAACGGCCGCGACAAGAGCCGCAGCGAGACCGACGGCATCACGCTTGCCGACCTCAAGGGTGAGAGCGATGCCAGCGGCGTGGGCACTGATCCCTTCGTCGCCACTGCGACGGTCACTTCGCTGACAACGCAGCCCAGCGGAACACCGCAAGCCGCGCCCGCGTCGGGCAAGGCCAACTGGACCGTCGAGATCATCCGCGCCGGCCAGACGTCGACGCAGACGTTCGAGATGCCCGCCCAGAAGCCTGAGGCACCCGCCCGTGAGCCGAAGGCGGAACTCAAGTTGAGCGACAGCGAACCGAACAAAATTGACTAACCCGCGCACCGCGACCTTCAGAGCGAACGCCAGACGAAGAAACCGAGGCTCATGATGCAAAACGAAACTCGCAACCAATCGATCCTGAAGCAGGCCGTGCGTTGGACGGTGGCGATCACCGCCGGCGCCGCCGCGACTGCCGCCGCCGCCGACAATCTGACCGGCACCGCCAAGGCGAATGCGGCGCTCAGTGCCGTCGGCTTCACCGCCGCCCCGACCAACGTCGCACAAGCCGCCGGTGCCCTGGTCGAGACCGGTGTCGACGCCAACGGCCGCCTGGAGCTGTCGATCAACAAGACCGCCGTCGTCACCACCAAGGACAAATACAAGCGCTTCAGCATCGGCCAGCCCGACATCGCCGACGTCACCGCCGTCGGGCCTTCGACGCTGCTGGTCACCGGCAAGAAGTTCGGGTCCACGCAGATCATCGTGTGGAACGAAAAGGAAGAGTCGCAGGTCATCGACATCACGGTGACGTTCGACCTGCAGGCGATTCGCGACGAGTTCAAGAAGGCCTTCCCCGACGCGCCGATCGAGATCAGCGTGCTCAATGGGCAGGTCACGCTCAAGGGACGCGTGCCGAACCTGAAGGTCGCCGAGCAGGCGCAGCGTGTCGCCGAGGCCTACACCAAGGACGTGATCAATTTCCTGGAAGTAGGCGGCGGGCAGCAGATCATGTTGGCAGTGCAGTTCATCGAAATGAACCGCGCGGCTAGCAATCAGCTCGGCTTCAGCACGCTCTTCACCGACGGAGGTTCCACCATCGGGTCGGTCAACGGGCCGCTCAACAGTCCGATCGGGGCAATGTCGGCAGGCAAGGACTACGCGCTCGGCTCGGGAGTGACGCTGTTCGGCAGCGGCAACCTCGGGGGGATGGCGTTTGAAGCATTTCTGTCGGCGGTGAAGGCCAATTCGCTGGCCCGCACGCTGGCCGAGCCTAATCTCGTCGCCATCAGCGGCGAGGACGCGGAATTCCTCGCCGGCGGTGAGATCCCGATCCCTGTGCCCCAGGCCGGCGCCGGTGGGTCGAGCACCATCACTATCGAATACAAAGAGTTCGGCGTCCGCCTGAAATACAACGCCGTCGTCCTCGGTGACGGCCGCATCCGGATGAAAGTGATGCCGGAAGTGTCGGAGCTGGACTACAACAACACGACGAGCGTCAATGGCCAGGCAGTGCCGGGCCTCAAGACCCGCAAGGTGAGTTCGATCGTGGAAATGAGCGAAGGGCAGACCCTCGCCCTCGCCGGCCTCTTGCAGCGGTCGGTCAACGCCCGCAGTACCGGCACGCCGGGGCTATCGGACCTACCCATCATCGGTGCGATGTTTCGCAACGTCAGCTACTCGCGTTCTGAAACGGAGCTTGTCATCCTCGTGACCCCGCGTCTGGTCCAGGCCATGAACCCCGGCCAGCTCCCGTCGCCCCCCGGCGAGAACTGGCGCTACCCCAACGAGGCCCAGTTGTTCGGCCTCGGTGACATCGGCGGGCCGCGCGTGACCGATAAGGGCGAAACGCCCAAGACCGACCTGCCCGCCCCGCGCTACGTCGGCCCGACCGGCTTCGGTGAACCGTCGGTTCAGCCGGCGGTCGCTTCGGTCGATACGAAATAAGACGTGTAAGCCGTTTGGTCCGACTGTGTGATCCTTCGTCCGGGAACTATGCCATGCTTGTGCAACTGAACTGTGTAATCGTTGACGCGGATGAAACCAATCGCCAGGAGATGGCGGGCTTCATGACTACCTTCGGCGTGACGGTGACGGCGCAAATGGCCACCGTCGAGGGGCTGGATGCCGTCCTCAGCCGCGCGGATGCTCCGCAGATGGTGGTCATCAACCTCGATCCCGGCGCGATGGACAATCTCCGCAAGATCGGCCATCTCCCGCGCCAGTACCACAACATCAGCTTCTTCGTGTTGAGCCAGATCCTCGACCCGAACCTGTTGATGGAAGCGATGGCGCTGGGCGTGCGCGAGTTCGTGCCGCTGCCGATCAACGAACAGCGCTTCACATCGGCGCTCGAACGCTTGGCCGCCGTCCATGGCATGGGCAAGCGGGCCAAGCTCATCAACATCATCCCGACCCAGGGCGGCTGCGGCGCGACGACGATCGCGTGCAACCTTGCCGCCTCGCTCGGCCAAGGCCGTCGCACGGCGCTGATCGACATGGACCTGACCTGCGGCGGAGTCGCCGGCTACTTCGACGCCCGCCCGCGCTACACCATTGCCGACGTCATGCAGTCGGCCGAGCGCGTCGACCGCCAGTTGCTGGACAACGCGCTGTGGACGCACAAGCGGAGCAATGTCGCACTGCTGGCGCGTCCGGACCTGATCGAGGACACGCAGCGTGTGAGTCAGCCGGGCATCGTGCGACTGCTGAACATTCTCGGCCGCATGTTCGACGCGGTGGTGATCGACTCACCGATGAGCGTCGACCCGATGCACTCGACGACGCTGCAGTCGGCCGATACCAACCTGATCATCATGCAGCTCAATGTTCCTTCGGCGAAGAATGCCGAACGCTTCGTCGGCGCGCTGCGCCGGATGGGCGTCGAGGGGAGCAAGATCAAGATCGTCGTCAACCGCTTCGTGAAGAAGGGGTGGGACATCGACCCGACGGAAGTCGAGCGATCGCTGGGGCTGAAAATCTCCTGGCTGATCCCCAACGATTTCAAGACGGCGATCGGGGCGATCAACTACGGCGAGCCGTTCGTCATCAGCACCCCCCGCGCCGAGCTGAGCCAGTGCATCAGCGAGTTCGGGCAGTTCCTGATGGGCAAGCAGGTCGCGCAGGCCGCGTGAGTGGATTGACCAGGACGTTCGCTCGGGAGTGAAACACATGGGTCTGTTCAGCCGTACACCAACTGCCGTTTCGCCGACGACGCCCGAGGCGCCCGTGGCCTCGAAGCTGATCGCATCGCCCGAGGCGGCGCCCCGGCCGGCGATGACCGCGCCGACGCGCCCGAGCATCGTCGCCCCGGCGCCGCCGAGCGAGCGCCAGGTCTACATGGCGATGCTGAAGGTGAAGATCCACCAGCAGTTGGTGGAGCGCCTGGACGTGCAAGGGCTGCGCTCGATGCCGCCTGACGTGGTCCGCCAGGAAGTCCGCATCCTGATCAAGGAATTGTGCCAGAACGAAAAGGGCCTGCTCAGCTCGTCGGAGCAAGAGCGACTGATGGACGAGGTGCTGGACGAAACGTTCGGCCTCGGCCCGCTCGAGACGCTGCTGAAGGACCAGACCGTCAGCGACATCCTCGTCAACCGATTTGACCGCGTCTATGTCGAGCGTCGAGGCCGCGTGGAGTTGTCGGAGGTGCGTTTCCGTGACAACGCGCATCTGCGTCAGATCATCGACCGCATCGTCGGTGCCGTCGGCCGTCGTATCGACGAGACGATGCCGATGTGCGACGCGCGTCTTGCCGACGGCAGCCGCGTGAACGCGATCATCCCGCCGCTGGCGCTGGACGGGCCGGCGATGAGCATTCGCCGGTTCGGCTCCAAGCCGCTTCAGCTCGAAGACCTGATCCGCCACGGCGCGTTCCCGCCCCCGGTGATGGATTTCCTCGCCGCCGCCGTGCAGTCGCGCTGCAACATCATCATTTCAGGCGGTACCGGCTCGGGAAAGACGACGCTGCTCAACTGCCTGAGTCGCTACATCCCGTCCGACGAGCGCGTCATCACCATCGAAGATGCGGCCGAACTGCAGTTGCAGCAGCCGCATGTGGTGCGACTGGAAACGCGTCCGTCGAACATCGAAGGCAAAGGCGAAATCAACGCCCGTGACCTGGTGAAGAACTGTCTGCGTATGCGTCCCGATCGCGTGATCATCGGCGAGTGTCGTGGCGGCGAATCGCTGGACATGCTCCAGGCGATGAACACCGGCCATGACGGCTCAATGACCACGATCCACGCGAACAACCCGCGCGACGCCATGAGCCGGTTGGAAGTCATGGTCGCGATGGCCGGCTTTGATATTCCGCCCAAGGCCCTGCGATCACAGATCGCGTCGGCCGTGAACATCGTCATCCAGGCCAACCGCCTGGTCGGTGGCAAGCGTCGTGTGACGCGCGTCACCGAGATCACCGGCATGGAAGGCGACGTCGTCCAGATGCACGACCTGTTCGTGTTCGAGCAGAAGGGCGTCGACGGCGAGGGTCATGCGGTGGGGCACTTCGTGTGCAACGGCATTCGACCGAAGTGCGCCGATCGCATCGAGCACCGCGGCATCCGTTTGCCCGCTGATTTGTTCGGACGGCGCGTGATGGACACGCCGCACAACTAAGGAGAAGTCGATGGTCGTTAGCCGGTAGTCGGTAGCAGAAGCAATCAATGCCTGCCGCCATCGGCTACCAACGATCGACTATCAACCAACGCCATGGTCGCACTTGCCTTTCCCATCCTCGTCGCCTCGACCGTGATCCTCGGCCTGATCGGCATGTGGAACACGCTGCGCGGCTTCTTCAATCTCGACAACGCCCGTCTTAAAGACCGGCTGGCGAAGTCGCTCGAACACGATGTTCAATCGAGCCTTGCCAAGAGCATTCGCCGTCGCACGGGCCTTGACGATGTACACGGCTTGCTGGGACGGTTCGAGCTTTTCCACGAAGTCAACCGAATCCTGCTGCAGTCGGTTCCGAACCTGACTCTGCAGAAATTCCTGTGGGTCGTCGTGGCGTCGGGCGTTGGCACGATGTTCATAGTGTTCCTGATCACGACCGGGCTAGTGGTGTCGCTCGTCGCCTGCATCCTCGGCGGGGCGGTGCCGTTCCTGGTGCTGATCAACAAGCGGAACCGCCGACAGCGGCTGATCGCCGACCAGTTGCCCGACGCGCTGGACTTCCTGTCCCGTGCCCTGCGTGCCGGCCACTCGATGTCGACGGGCTTTCAGTTGATGGCCGACGAACTTCCGCAACCGATCTCCGGCGAGTTCCGCCGGGTGTACGAGCAGCATTCGCTTGGCGCGTCGCTGGAGGACTGCCTGCGGGCGGCGGTCGACCGTGTCGAATCCACCGACTTCGCGTTCTTCGTGACCGCCGTTCTGATCCAGCGCCAGACGGGCGGCGATCTGAGCGAGGTGCTCGGCAACATTGGCGCGATGATCCGCCACCGCGTGCGTCTGCAGCAGCACGTCAAGGCCAAGACCGCCGAAGGTCGCTTCACCGGATACATCCTCGCGGCGTTCCCGGCGGTGATGTTCGTGGTCAGCTACTGCATCAACAAGGAATACGCCAGCCGACTGCTGGAGCAGACGATCGGCATGGTGATGCTCGGCGGCGCGTTTACGCTGCAGCTCATCGGCCTGTTCGTGATCCGCAAAATTACCACTGTCCAGGTGTAAAAAACCATGACCAGCCATCAACTGCTATTTCTGTTCAGCATGACGGGTGCCGCCGGTTGCCTGGCGTTCTACCTGTCGAAACTGGCGATGGGCAAGGGCGGAAACAAGCTCACCGCCCGCTTGCGCAATGAGCGGCCGGCGGACAGCCAGGCCGTGGTCGTGCCGGAACACTCGTTCAAGGTGCGCGATCTCGCTTCATTGGTCGGACAGGCGGCGGCATCGCCGTTCATGCCCAAGACGCGAGAGAAGCAGTCGAGCATTCGTAAACAACTGGCGATGGCCGGCATCTACTCGCCGGCCGCCATTCGCGCCGTCACCGGCTTCAAGCTTATCCTGCTGATCGGCGGCATAGTCGTCGGCACTCTGGTGGGCTACACCACCAACTACCTGATGCTCGGCCTGGCGCTGGGCGGACTGGTCGGGTACATGGCGCCGACGATGTGGCTGCGCGGCAAGATCGGCGCCAATCAGAAGTTCCTCCAGCTTGGCCTGCCCGATGCGCTCGACCTGATGGTCGTCTGCGTCGAAGCCGGGCTAACCATGGACGCGGCAATGCAGCGCGTCGGCGAAGAACTCGCCTTGGCCCACCCGGTCATCAGCCGCGAGTTCGGCATCGCGCACATGGAAACGCGTATCGGCCTGGCCCGAGCGGAAGCGCTGAAGAACATGGGCGTCCGCACCGGCAACATGGCGATTCAGCAACTCGTTGCGATGGTGGTGCAGGCCGAGCGTTTCGGCACGAGCATCGCCGACGCACTGCGCATCCAGTCCGAAACACTCCGGATCAAGCGTCAACACGTCGCCGAAGAGATGGCAGCCAAGGCGGCGGTGAAGATGAGCTTTCCGCTTGTGCTGTTCATCTTCCCGGCAACGTTCATCGTGCTCGCGGGACCGACGGTCCTGGGGCTGTTCAACAGCGAACTGTTCAAGTAGCGCGACCCGCTATCCGACGTAAGAGCTAAGAGGCACAATCATGACTTTCGACACCATCCGCATTCACGTCAGCGTCCTCGCCTTCGCCGCCGCGATCGTCATCGGCTGCAACGGCCAGTCCAAGCCGAAGTGGTCGATCAACGACAGCTTCCAGGCCGACAACGAGCCGCGGGCCATCGACGCGTATCACAACCAGCAGACGGCCAACGGTGCCCGCGCCGACGGCACGCTGTACGCCGGCCACTTCACAGGCGGCAACCTCAACTCGCTCGGCCAGCAGAAGCTGTCGGCGATGTTGTACGGCCCGGAGCGCGGCAAGGTTTCCATCTACCTCGACGTCCCCAAGGATGCTGACTACGCCAGCCGCGAGTCCAGCGTCGTGACGTTCCTCTCCAACAAGGGCATGGCGAGCAATGCCTTTGAAGTCACCCCCGGCGCCAACCCCAACGGCGGCACGCCCGCGGTGCAGGGCCTCAAGGGCCTGGCCAAGCAGTCCGGCGGCGACGCGGGTTCTTCCGCATCAAGTGACACCCCCGCCGCGTCGATGAGCAAGTAACGGGTCTTCCGGAGCGGAGATACCCCAAGGCCCACGCCCTGAACGGCGTGGGCTTTTCGTTTGGTCAGTTCACGATTCCCTTCGTCAACCGCAGAAAGACGTCCTCGAGCTTCAGCTCCTCAGGCGACACGCTGTGCAGCTTGATCTCTGCGTGTACCAGCAGCTCGACCAGGAAGTGGTGGTGCAGCGTCGCATCGTGCAGCGTGACGTGCAGACGATCGTCGCGAATCTCGACCTTGTCTACGCGCTGGTCGCGCCGCAGTACGGCGTACGCGCGATCGAGCTCGTCGAGGACATTCACGCAGATCACCGGATGCGCCCGCGCCTGCACCATCAGGTCTTGAATCGTCCCGAAGACCAGCAGCTTGCCGCGTTCGATGATGCCGAGCTTGTTACAGAACTCGCCCAGCTCCGAGAGGATGTGGCTGGAGACGATCATCGTCTTGCCCAGCCGCTGCAGTTCGCGAATCAGCTCGCGGATCTCGATGCGGGCGCGGGGATCGAGGCCGGACGCGGGCTCGTCGAGCAGGAGGATGGGCGGATCGTGTACCAACACGCGCGCCAGGCTCAGCCGCTGCGTCATCCCGCGTGAGAGCGAGTCGACGAGCGCGTCGCGCTTGTAGGACAGGTCGGTCAGTTCGAGCACGTCATTGACGACCTTGTTTCGCTGGTGTCCGGGGATGCCGTACGCGCTGGCGAAGAACTCGAGGTATTCAGTGACGCTGAGGTCTTCGTAGACGCCGAGGAAATCCGGCATATACCCGACATTTCGGCGGACGAAGTCGCCGTTGTTCTTCACCTCTTTGCCAAGGATTCTCGCGCTGCCAGACGTTGGGTCGAGCAGGCCGGCGAGGATCTTCATCGTCGTGCTCTTGCCTGCGCCGTTTGGCCCGATGAACCCGAACACGTCGCCGCGCTCGAGCGTGAGCGACAGGTCGTCCAGCGCGACCAGCTTGCCGAATGTGCGGGTGAGATTCCGCGTCTCAAGCACTGGCTCGGCGGCGGAATCAACCACCGCACCGACACTCGCAGGCAACTCTGTGGACACGGGCATGGGTTCATTCATGGCAACAACTCGATGACCGCTCGCAGCATGGTCTTGTGCTGCTGCTTGGCAGTGATGTCGGTGATTTGTGTGTCGGTGGCGGCGCCGTCGAGCGTGGCGTAGACGATGATGTTGGTCCTGACCGGCGACGGATATTCGATCGACGATCCGGACCGCGGCGGGTGCAGCCGATGAATCGCGTCCGATTCGCCGCGGTCCAGCGCGAACAGCGCGGGATAGCCGCTTTCCGCCTCGATCGAATCACTTTCGATACGCCGGAGGTTGACCGGCCGCTTGGCATCGGTCGAGGTGCCGTCGACGGGAGGTGGCGCCGTCTGCTCCAGCGCCAGATCCACTTTGACCGTCGCATCCACCGGGCAGCTCACCGGAAGCGACGCCCATCGATCCGCGATTTGGAATTGAACCATTT
>JBBRFH010000047.1:0-15946 GCA_038224615.1 Tepidisphaerales bacterium | reverse complement strand
GTCGATGCGATCCCCGTCATCGCGCCCGCGCTGCACGACACCGGCAGCGCCGTCGCGGCAGTGCCGGCCGAGGCGGGGACAAACTGGTGCTACATCAGCTCGGGCACGTGGTCGCTGATGGGCGTCGAGCTCGACAAGCCGCTGATCGACGACAGGACGCTCGAATACAACTACACCAATGAAGGCGGCGTCAACGGCACGATTCGGTTCCTGAAAAATATCATGGGCATGTGGCTCATCCAGGAATGCCGTCGACAGTTCATCAAGGACGGATACGACCACAGCTATGCCGAGCTGACGCAGATGGCCGGACGGTGCAAGCCGTTTGAGATCATCGTGGACCCGGATCATGCCCCGTTCGCATCGCCCGGAGAGATGCCGCGGAAGATCGCCGAGTTCTGCCGCCGGACCAACCAAGCCGAGCCCGGCACGCGCGGCGCGTATGTGCGAGCGAGCGTCGATTCGCTCGCGTTGAAGTACCGCCAGACGCTCGAAGGCTTGCAGCTATTGCTCGGCCGGCAGATCGACGTCATCCACATCGTCGGCGGCGGGTGCCAGAACGAACTGCTCAACCAACTCACCGCCGACGTCTGCCAGCGGCCCGTGGTCGCCGGGCCGATCGAAGCCACCGCGCTCGGCAACATTCTTGTGCAGGCGATCGCCACCGGCGCAGTGAAAAACCTGGCCGCGGCGCGGCAGGTCGTGCGCGACAGCTTTCCGGTGAAAGTCTACGAACCGCGAGGCGGGCCGGAGACCGAAGAGGCGTACACGCGTTACCAGTCGGTTTTGGGGAAGTAGATGCGAATCGACTGCCACGTTCATCTTTCTGCTCTTTCGCCCGGCCATGGTGGGATGTCGCCGAAGCTGATGCGGTCGCTGCCGTTCAAGTTCCTGCGGTGGAAGTTCGGGCTTGATCCTGATGCATCGGATTTCGACAGCCGACTCGTTCGCATTCTCCTCGATCAACTCGACGCCTGTACCGAACTGGATGCTGTGGTCGTGCTCGCGTTCGACGCCGTCTACGACAAGGAAGGGCGTCGCGACGACGCGAACACGCATTTGTTCCTGGAAAACGATTTCGTCGCCGACCTTTCACGGCGGCATCCGAAAATCCTCTTCGGCGCCTCGATCCATCCGTACCGCGCCGACGCGCTCGACGAACTCGACCGCTGCGTAAAGGCCGGCGCGGTGCTCGTGAAATGGCTGCCGATCACGCAGGGCATCGATCCGAGCGACCGGCGCTGTTTCGCATTCTACGAAGCGATGGCGCATCACCGGATACCGCTGCTCTCCCACACCGGCGGCGAATCAATGCTGCCGAACGTCAACAAACACGCCGACCCGACACTGCTGATGCCGGCGCTGCGGCGCGGTGTGACGGTCATCGCAGCGCATTGCGGCACACGATCGACGTTCTGGGAGACCAACTATTTGAAGCAGTGGTCACGACTCGCGCTCGACCATGAGCATTTCTACGGCGACACGTCTGCGCTCAGCCTGCCGACGCGCTCGTATGCGTACCGCACCGTGCTGAAGGACGACCGACTTCGCGCCAAGCTCGTTCACGGCAGCGATTGGCCGGTGATGCCCGTTCCGCCGGGCACGATCATCGGCGCTAAGGATGCCATGGAACTGCTGACCGAGGAACCCAACTGGTTCCGCCGCGACGTGCGGATCAAGCAGTTGCTCGGGCTTGATGACGCCTACTGGACGCGCGCCGCGAAACTGCTTCGCTTGCCTCATGGCGCGGGTTGAAGACCCGTGCCGCAGACGTACAGCCGCGCCCGCACGCGATCCTGCATGATCTCCTCGCGCAGCGTCCATCCCCATTCGGCCCGCAATACTGGCCGCTTGTGCGGGGTGAGGATCACCAGTTGTGGCGTGATCTGCGCCAGTTCCCAGCACAGCGCCGGCAACCGCGACGCGTCGACGAGATGCATCGCGAAGCTGCAGACAACCAGCGAATACGATCGGCCGCGTAAGGCACCTTCGGCGATCTGCTCAAAGGTCATCTGCTCGCATGAAAGCCCGGTGCGAGCGCGGTATGCATCTGCGGTAAAGGGATCGATCGCGCTGATTCGTAGCGTGGGCGTCGCGCCCCCGGTCTGCGGGAAATCTGCCCGCGGCACGGCGCGGATCGCCAGCGTGATTTCACCGCTGCCTGCGGCCAGGTCCAGCACATTTGAAAGGTCCAGCGGCCAGCGATTGACCGCGGTCTGGATCAGCGCTCGAACGATGGGTTCGTGCGGGTTGCGATAGTCCGCGCCGTGCTGACGGTAGTATTCACGGGTTCCGTCAGCGACGTACGCATCGTGGATGGAGCGGGGCGGTTGCGGTTGCTTGGCCACTGTCGCACTTCAACCGTTATGTACGAGTAGATCAACGACACAATTGCAACAATTACGCTGGCCCACAAAGTGATCTTGAGGATGCGGATGCGGTTGGCGATTTCCTTGTCGCGCCATTCGGCCAATCGCCGGTCGATCTCGTCGAGCTTGCGGTCGATACGGGCTTCGATCTCGTCGAGTTTCTGGTTGACGTAACTGTCGGCCTGCCGCTTGACGCGGTTGGCGATGCCGCTGAACAGCCCGGATTCCTCAATCTCTTCCTTGAGTGCCTGTTGTCGCGGCTTCGATTCGCCGACGGCGAGCCTGGGTTGAGCAGGCCCGGTGGACTCGGGGAGGGCGGTGGTTTCGTCGCCCATCATTTTCTGGACCCGCTTGCCTAGCCAGCCGCGCGTCTTGCGGCGCATCTTGGAGAAGAAGCCTTCGAGCGATTTGAGCGCATCGACCAGTTGATCGCGTGATTCGTCACCCGTGAGATCACAGCCGCGGAGCAACGCGAGCACGCGCAGGCCGCGCTCGGACAGGCCCAGGAAGCGCATCGACTTGATCTGCACGACTTCGATCGCCAGTTGCTCGGCGCTCGTGCCGGCCATGGGCTGGCGTCCAGCCCAGTGCAGGACGTCGATCAACGCCGCCTTGTCGAGCGAAGCGATCAACTGCCGCCGCTCATGGACGGCCGAAACCAGGGCAGTCTTGTCCTTGTAATCGCGCGAAACGAGCCCGAATTCGTCGGCGATCGACTGCAATTCGTCGAGCGGCAGGTCGCCGAGTTGCTGAGAAGGCCCGCGCGTCGGTTGCGGCGCAATGACGGCCGGCAGGTTGGAGGGAGGCGGAGCGGTCGTCTCGGAAGGCTGCTGGCTCATGAACTAACCCGGCTTATGTCGCGCACGATGCTGTGAGCGACTGCCAGAAGAATGAACACAATACTCAACAGCAGGCAGATCAGCACATCGCCCCAGAAGGTCCGGAAACGCAGCCGCAGCCCATGCACAATGATGTACCGCCTCACCATCCCGATGTAGCGGTCGTTGGTCGCCAACCACACGTACCACTGATAGCCCTGCTGCAGCATGATGACCGAGCAGTACACCGACACCACGATCGACAGTCCCCATCGGAAGAAGTTGAAGAGGTCGATTTCGGGCATGGAACGGAAATTCTGAATTCTGAATTCTGAAGGATGAATTCGCAAAGCAAGGCACGGCACAGCGCACATCTGCTTTCAGCATTCAGAATTCATCATTCAGAATTCGTGATTGATCATTCATCATTTTCGTCATCATCTGTCGTCGTGCTCTCCCCGAACAATCCGCTTCCGATCCGCACCATTGTCGAGCCTTCTTCGATGGCAATTTCAAAGTCGTGGCTCATGCCCATCGAGAGGTGCCTGAACGCTGCACCGCCGATCTTGTGCCACTTCATTTCCTCATAGATCTCGCGGGTGCGGCGGAAGGCGGTGCGAACGGCGGCCTCGTCATCGGTGAAGGCGGCCATCGTCATCAGCCCGATGAGTTGGACGCCGGGCATCGTGGCGATCTGCTCGCCCAGGTGTACCGCCGCACCGACCGCGACGCCCGACTTCTGCGGCTCTTCGCTGGCGTTCACCTGGAGCAACACCGAGATTTTTCGGTCCTGCTTGGTCCCACCGACGTCGATTTCCTCGGCCAGCCGCAGCGAGTCGACGCTGTGTACGCAATGAATCAGCGGCAGCAGCGGCTTCACCTTGTTCCGCTGCAAGTGTCCGAGCATGTGCCAGCGCAATACCGGCGGCGGGGCAGTTGGGTCGTCGCCATGCACGCGGCGACGAGCGACCATCTCGTTCAACTGCGCCGCACGCTGCTGCAACTGCTGCGCGCGGGATTCCCCAAGGTCATACACGCCCAGCGAGACGATCTCTCGTATCGCCTCCGGACCCGCCGTCTTGGTGACGGCGATGAGGGTGACCTCCGCCGGATTGCGCTTCGCCTTAGCGCACGCTGCGGCGATGCGGGAGCGGACGTCGATCAAACGTTCTGCAAGTGGGCTCAGTTTCGCCATGTCGCGCGGCCTCCATGTCTGTCGCGTCGACGAGAGTATAAGGCGAAACGCCGACAGTGCGAAATGATGCCGACATTGATGACCACGGCAACTCAGCCCGTATCCTCGGCGACGCCCGACGATGCAGTGAAGCGTGGCGGCCTCGAACCACCGAACAAAGCGGTCAAGTCCGCCTCGGTCGCGCGGACTTCATTTTCTCCTCGCCGTCAATAGAATTGGGCGACTCACACGAGGAGCGGTCGCGTGGGCAAGGCGAACAAGAAACAGCGTCATCGGGCAAAGCGTGAAGCAAAGCGGCGCGAGGCGCGTAAGCAGAAGTCGATCAGCCCCGTCAGACGGCTCGCCGACGCGACGGGTGAGGTCGAATACTGGATGTCGGAAGGCTTTGACAATTTCGGACAAGCGCAATTGTTGGTCTACAAGCGCGCCGGGGGGCTGACGGGCACCGCGTGCTTCCTCATTGATCGCGGGGTCGTCGGGCTGAAGGACGCCTTTATGCGCTTCGGGATTGAGCGCTCCGAATTCAAGAAAACGCTCGACAACGCCGCCGCGCGGGGCGTGGAGATGCGCCTCGTCTCCCTACCGGACTTCAAGCAACGGATCGCCAGCGCCGCGCGTTGGGCCCATGAAAACGGCATGCGCCTGCCGAAGCAGTGGGTGAAATGCGCTTCCCTGGTCGGCGGCGTGGGGGACTGGATGTCGGCCGACGTTTCGGGCTTCGTCAAGGAGTTTGTCGGACATCCAGAGGATCTGCGCCGACGGCTGGTGCGTGAACCCTTCGACAGCTACGTCCAACGGCCTGAGATCACGTTCTTCTTCTCAGCAAATGCGCCCTATCTGGATCAGGAAACGGGCGAATACGAAGATGACGACTTGGACGACGACGAAGAGGACAACGACGAAGAGGACGACTTAGACGACGATCTGGACGACGACGATCTGGACCTCGACGAACTCGACGACGATGAACTCAATCGCCGGGTCGACGACATTTTTGATGCGAAGCTGGACGCCATTATGGCTTGTTTTGCGCCAACCGAAGCGGGTCTCGTCGAAGAGACAAACCAGTGGCTGGCAGCACGTGGGGAGACGGCGTCGCCGGAACTGAACCAAGCGTGGCGCTCGATGCTGGTCGCCTCGGTGCTTGCCGGGTCTGCGATGCCGGAAGCGCCGGATGACGAAGTGGTGCTTTACGCGCACACAATGCTGGAGGATCTCGCCACCCGCATTCCGGAGGCGAACCGTACGGAGTATGACCTTGCGATCCAGCAGGCGTTTGCCCGGATCGAGCACGATCCGGCCATAATTCCCAAGGCGATCACGAAGTACGGCACCAAGCTTGGCGAGATCTAATCGCCAGCGGATTTTTTCGCCGCTTTTTTCGGTCGGCGGCGGTAGAAAATGGGGGATGGCGCGCAAGACGGTCAATCCCCGGCATTCGACTGCACATGTGTGCTACACCATGTATCACGGGTGTGCATCGCGTTTTGCGGCGCAAGTGGTTTTACAGAAGTGGTTTACAATTGGCGTTGCGCCGAAAATGTGACAAAATGTGACAGTCGCCGAGTGCTGCTTTTGCATTCCCGATAGGAATTGTCGCAATCGCTTGCCATCGGGCGGATTGTGCCTCTATAGTGGCCCCTTCGAGTTTTTATCCGGAAAGCCATGAATTTCGATCCGAAAATGACCAAGAACGAGCACGTCAAGCGCGAAAAAGACGGGCTCGACGTATGGAACGACATTGCCCGTTACGCCAAGGAGGGCTTCGCCGCCATCGCCGAGGACGACTTCCCGCGGCTGCGCTGGTACGGGATTTATCAACAGAAGCCCAACGAAGGCCACTTCATGTGGCGTATTCGCATCTCGGGAGGACGCCTGAAGGCGTGGCAGCTGCGCGAGATCGCCAAGGTCTCCAAGGATTATGGCCGAGGCTTTGCAGACGTCACCACCCGACAGTGCATCCAGCTTCACTGGTTGACGATCGAAAACTTCCCCGATGCCCTCGAACGCATCGGCAACAAGGCCGGTCTCTACACGCAGTTCGCCTGCGGGGATACGCCGCGCAACGTCTGCTCGTGCCCGATGTGCGGCACGCTGAAGAACGAGTACGTCGACATCGGCAATCTGCCCAAGCAGCTCAGCGACATGTTCAAGGCAGCCGGCCATGAGCTGTCGAATTTGCCGCGCAAGTTTAAGACGACGATCAGCGGTTGCCCGCTGCATTGTCATCAGCCGCAGATCAACGACGTTGGCGCTTTCGGGGTTCGCCGCGTGCGCAACGGCGTCGAGCAAAAGGGCCTCGGCGTTCTCGTCGGCGGCGGGCTGTCGTCTACGCCGCACTTCGGGCAATCGCTGCGAATTTTCGTGCCCGAAGTCAAGATCAACGAGCAGGTCCCCAAAATATGGCGCGGCGTCTGCGAAATTTTCCGGGATGCCGACGAACTTCGCTACAAGCGCATCCGCGCCCGCATGAAGTTCCTCGTCGCCGATCGCGGTTGGGAGTGGATGCGCAACGAGCTTGAGAAGCGCATCGGTTTCCAGCTCGACCATGACGACGAGATCGTCTACCCGCGTGGCGCGCTGCACACCGATCACATGGGCGTGGCCGAGCAGAAAAACGGGCAATTCTACGTCGGCATCCCCATCGAGCGTGGCCGATGGACGGCAGACCAGATGCTGGCGGTCGCCGATCTCACCGAGCGATTCGGCACGTCGGAATCCGAAGTCCGCCTGTCGCAGAAGCAGAACGTCATCATCACCGATGTGCCCAAGGCCAACGTCGACAAGGTGGTGAAGGAGCTTCAGCAGCACGGGCTCGACCCGCACGCGCCGCTGTGGCGTCACAACCTGATTTCCTGCACGGGCATGCAGTTTTGCAATCTCGCGGTGGTCGAGACCAAGCAGCGAGCTTTGGAAATCCTGAACCATCTCGAAGAGAAGACGCAGATCGACAGCCCGATCATGCTCAGCATCAGCGGCTGCCCGAATAGTTGCGCTCAGTACCAGGTGGCCGACATCGGGCTGACCGGAACCAAAGCGCAATGGGAAGGGCAGAAGGTCGACGCCTTCGACCTTTGCGTCGGTGGCCGCTTCGGCGTCGATCCGGAGTTCGTCCGGCCGCTGTTCGAGAAGGTGCCGAGCCCGATCATCCACCGACAACTCGAGGGCGTCGTCAACGCCTACCTGGCCAATCGCGTCGATCCCGAGACTGACGACGACGCCGAGACGTTCCGCGATTTCATCGACCGCATCGAACTGCCCCAACTGCGTGAGTGGAGCAAGATCCCCGAGTGGACCCCGCCGCCGCCGCGTGTGAAGCGATCGGCACAGACGCCTGCGCCGCAGGCGTGAATATTCGCCGCGAAGCCACGAAGGCGCACGAAGCAGAGACCGCTTCATCGCCTCCGCTTCGTGAGTCCTTCGTGACTTCGTGGTGACGTCTTTTCTCTGGTAGAGTGCAAGAACTATGAGCGTTACGAACCTGTTGGAAGGCAATGCCTGTGTCGTCGGTCTGCAGTGGGGCGATGAGGGCAAGGGCAAGATCGTCGATTTCCTTACCGAGCAGGCGGAGGTCGTCGTCCGATACTGCGGCGGGGCCAACGCCGGCCACACCGTCAACATCGGCGGCACGAAACACTCGACGCACCTGCTGCCGGTCGGCATCTTCCGCCCGCACGTGATGAACCTCATCGGCAACGGCGTGGTGCTCGATCCCGTCGCGCTGTTTAAGGAGATCGATACCAACACCGCCAAGGGTTTTTCGATCACGCCGGAGAATTTGCGCATCAGCTACAAGACCCACGTCGTGATGCCGTACCACAAGATCGAGGACGAGGCCCGCGAGCAAAGCGCCGAGGGCAATTCGATCGGCACGACCCGCCGCGGCATCGGGCCGACCTACGCCGACAAGGCGCACCGCACGACCGCAATCCGGGTGGCGGATCTCGTCAACGAAGATCGGCTCAAGCAGAAGGTCGGCCAGATCGTCACCGACAAGAACAAGGTCTTCGCCGCGCTCTACTGCGGGATCGAACCGATCAATTGGAAAGACGTCTTCGAGACTTACCGCGACCTCGGCAAGCGCATTGCGCCGTTCGTAGACGACACCAGCCGCGTACTGATCGACGCGTGGAAAGCCGGCAAAAAGATTGTCTTTGAAGGCGCCCACGCCAACCTGCTCGACATCGATCATGGCACCTATCCGTACGTCACCAGCAGCAGTTGTTCGGCGCTGGGCCTGTTTACCGGTGCCGGCGCTCCGCCGCAGTGCGTGAGGAATTTCGTAGGCATCATGAAGCCGTACTGCACCCGCGTCGGCGGCGGACCGTTCCCGACGGAGCAGGACAACGACATCGGCCGTTACATCCGCGAGCGCGGCAATGAGTACGGGACAACGACCCGCCGCCCGCGACGCATCGGCTGGTTCGACGCCGTCGCCACGCGCTACTCCGTCGAACTCAACGGCATCAACGCGATCGCCGTGACCCTGCTCGATGTGCTCAGCGGGCTTGATGAAATCAAGGTCTGCACGAGCTACAAGTCCAAGGGTGCCGACACGACCGCGTTCCGCGCCGACATGGACACGCTGGCCGAAGTCGAGCCTGTCTACGAAACGCTGCCCGGCTGGAAGGAAGAGATCAGCAGCATCCGCAGCTTTGCAGAACTCCCGGCGAACGCGAAGGCGTACGTGAATCGCCTCGAAGAATTGATGGGTGCCCGCATCGCGATGGTCTCGGTCAGCCCCGAACGCGCCGCGACGCTCCTGCGCTAGTTCCGAGTAGCAGACGTTCGCGTCGAGGCGGCTCTCCCTCGCACCGCGTCCAACACAGTCATGCGCCGCGAACCGCGGGCACTACTCGGCTGACGGCGCGGCTTCTGTTTTCGGTTCGGGTTCAGGCTCGGGCTCGAGTTCTGCCGGCGCGGGTTCCGATGCCTTGGCTTCGGCGATCTGTGCGGCCTTGGCTTTGAGTTCGTCCTCGGCCTTGGGTAGATCCTTGAGCGAGTTAAGACCGAAAATTTCGAGGAAGCGCTTCGTCGTCCCGTACAGGATCGGCCGGCCCGGTTCTTCGGCGCGGCCGGCGATCTTGACGAGGTGTTTTTCCATGAGGCTGCGCACGGTTTCACCGCATGCAACGCCGCGGATCGCTTCGATGTCGGCACGAAGAATCGGCTGCTTGTAGCCGATGATCGCCAGCGTCTCGAGCGCGGCTTTTGTCAGCTTGGCGTCGGCCTCCTTCTGCTGGTGCTTCTTGATGATCGCCGCGAACCCAGGCAGGGTCAGCATCTGGAATCCGCCGGCCACCTGTTCGATACGGAACGAGCGGCTGGCCTCTTCGTACTGACGGTTCAGTTCGCGGATCGCCTGCCGGACCGCCTTGGCGGACTTCGCGCCGAGCAACTCGCCGAGACGACCTGCAGTCAACGGGTGATGGGTCGAAAAGAGCAGGGCTTCGAGCGACGCCGCGTCGATCTGCGGCTCGTTGGCGTCGGTGGCTTCAGGCGATTCGCCATCGGCGGTGTCTATTTCTGTTGGCGCGACAGGACCGTCGCGTTGTTCGTCGGGCTCGGTCGGTGGGGTCGTGTCTTCCGCGCTATCAGGCTGCATGGGGGCGAAGTTTAGCGGAGAGCGCGCGCCGCGTCACGGCGTCCGCGGACTGTCGATCAGTACCCACCCTGTACGGTGCGCGGTGCGGTGATGATCAGGTTGCCGTTGAGGTATTTGATCGACGACTTCCCGCCGTTGACGTCCCAGATTTCCGGGCGGATCGTCGAATGGATGATCTCGATCAACTCGGTGGCGCGCTCGGTTCTGGTCTTGCTTTTTTCGTCGTTGCTGGTGCCGTTGCTGCCACCCGCACCGCCGAAGATGCTGTTGCCCGTGCTCCCGCTGCTCCCGCCGCCACCGCCACTGTTGCGATTGCCGCGCGAACGTGAGCCGCCTTGGTTTTGGTCGAGGCTGAACTCGGGGCCTTGGAAGTCGGGCGTCTCAACCAGCAGGTCGCCGACCGGGTAGACCATCGTCACCATCTCCGTGTCGGCCTTGGCGACGCTGGTGACCGTGATCACGTTCTCGTTGACGTAAAAGGTCATCAGCCCGGGCCCGGCGGCATCGAGCGTCTTCTTCATCGCGAGCGACATTGCGACGTTCTTAAGCTGCAGGGAGACGGGCGTATCCTTGCCGAGGCCCGCCTCTTCGATGCTCTTCCAATCGATAGTGAAGTTAGCTCCCGTGGTGTCGCGGAAGAAGTCCAGCGCGTCCTTGAGGGCGATCTGCTCGAATTTGACCGACGGGATCTTGCGCGCCAACGCCGCGCCAGCCGCGGTCTGGGCGTGGACGGCGGTGCCAATGGTTAGCAGAAAAGCGACGGCGGCAATGAGCTTGAGGTGACGCATCGGGTTCGTTTCTCCCTGAAAACGACGACGAGCCGCACGCGCGGTCGCGCAGCGCGTTCACGATCTATCACTCAAGACAGATCATGGCTCAATCGGTTTGCCGGTATGCGGGTCAAATTTATAGGGTTGCACCGGTTCGTCGGGCTTGGCGGCAGTCTTGTCCGCCTCGGCGCTGACTTCGTTCAGGCCCTTCTTGAACTGAACGATCGTCTGCCCGATCGATCGTCCCACTTCCGGGAGCCTGCGCCCGAAAAACAGCAGGCCGAGGCCTGTCAGCAGGATCAGTTCAAACGGGCCGGGCATACTGAACAACGCCAAGGGCAAAGCATCCAACGCGGTCATAAAACACCTCAGGTGGGAACAGTTGATATCTTAGACGCCTGACCCCCGTTGTGGCTATCAGAAGCCTGTCGAATTATCCCGATCAGCCGCTCAATGTCCGGCGGAAGCGGGGCGGCGATCGTCATGGGCGACAGCGTGATCGGGTGGGTGAAGGTGATCTCAAAGGCGTGCAACGCCTGCCTGGAGAAGACAAACGACGGCGGGGGAACGCTGGGTGAGGAGTCAGGCAGGCGGTTCGTCTCCTCGGTCATCGTTCCTGGGGCATCGTTGGCTGCAATCCCCTGCCCCCCGTACATCGTGTCGCCCACGATCGGGTAGCCCAGGTGCGACAGGTGGACGCGCAACTGGTGCGTGCGACCAGTCTTAGGCGACAGCTTGAGAAGGCTGAACCGCCCGCTGGGCGTCTTGAAATGCTGGTCATTGGCGAACGTCGACCGCTGGAACTGAAAGACCGTCTGCCCGGCCGGCGTCTCGAAGGTCTCCAGAACCTGGTAATCGGTGACCGCCTCGCGCCCGCCGTTCTCGATCTTGCGGACGGCCTGCTTCTCGCGGACGTAGCGGTCCTTCCCGATCGGCATGTCGATGCGGTCGGCCTGCAGGTGGGGGATGCCGTGGGCCAGCGCCATGTAGGTCTTTTTGATGGTCCGGTTCTCGAATTGTCGAGCCAGCCGCCAGTGGGCTTCATCGGCCTTGGCGATGAGGATCACGCCCGTGGTATTGCGGTCCAGCCGGTGCAGAATTCCCGGACGCCAGTTGCCGTTGAGCTGGCTCCACTTATTGCCGTAAAACGCCAGGCCGTTGACGAGCGTGCCCGTCCACTGCCCGCGGGCGGGGTGAACAACGAGGTTGGCCTGCTTGTTGAGCGCCATCATCCATTCGTCCTCGTACAGCACGTCGAGGGGGATGTCCTCAGGCACCAGTTGCTCAATCTTGGTCGGCGGAGCGCTGACTTCGACGATGTCCTTCTCACGCGGCTTGTAGCTGCTCTTGGTCGTCTTGCCGTTGACCTTCACCAGCCCGTCTTCGATCAGCCGTTGGATCTCGTTGCGCGAGAGGTAGCCGATGCGATCGACCAGATATTGATCGATCCGGCGAGTCAGCGTCTTGCCCAGTCGGAACTTGAACTCGCGCAAATCCCCGTCCTCGGCCGCCTCTGCATCGGGGTCGGATTCGGATTCGGTCTGATCTTCGGGGATGGGCTGCGGATCTTCGGTCATGGCAATCTTTGGATACGGACGAGCAAGTCGGCGCTCGTTGACGTCCTTTGTAGCATGAACTGCCGGGCGAGAGGGCTTTGCCGCGCCCACATCTTCAGGCGTCGGATCGGATATCCGATGTCAATAGGGATGTCGTCGACCCTTTCGTTTCAACCCGAGGAGCAGTGGCCGGGTTATAAGACCGGCTCGCACCGCCTGCGATCCAGCGAAGCCGCCGGCGCCGGCCGGCTGATGCTCGCCGCCGCCGCGGTCTGCCTGTCGCGGGCCGCCATCGTCCCGTGGATGATGAAGCTCGGTGCCCCCGTCGTCGGTGGGCCGACCGACGAGGAAATCGTCTGCACCAGCCTCATCCTGATGTGCGTCTTCGCCATCAGCGGCATGTGGGCGAAGTTCAGCCCGATGCTGGCGGCCACGTTCGCGCTGGGCCTGTTCACGGGCCTGTGCGTCCGCGACTTCATGACCTACAAAGACCTGTTCGACGCCGGTCTGCTCAGCAAGATCATCCTCGGGTTGATCCTGCTCCGCAGCTTCATGAACGCCGTCGTAAGCAAGACGCTGTAGCGTCGAACCCTCCGCGCCTCAATGATGATGCCCACCGGCCCCGTGTACGTGGCCGTGCTCGATCTCGTCGGAAGTCGCGGCCCGGACCTCAACCACCGTCACATCGAACGTCAACGGCACGCCCGCGAGATGGTGATTGGCGTCGATGGTGATCTGCTCCTCGCCCACATTCACCACCCGGCAGGTGATCGGGTGCCCCTGATCAGTCTGGGCCTGAAACTGCGTGCCGACCGCAATCTCCACGCCGACCGGGAATGCCGTCCGCGGGAACGTCTGCACGAGTTCCTCGCGCCGCTCTCCGTACCCCTCGGCCGGCGCAACAGTGGCGATGAACTTGTCGCCGGCCTGCTTGCCGAGCATCTGGCTTTCCAACCCGGGGATGATGTTGTGAGCCCCGTGCAGGTAAGTGAGCGGGGCCTGTCCCTTCGACGAGTCCACGACCATCCCCTGCGGGTCGGTCAGCGTGTAGTCGAATGACACGACTGTGTTGTTCGCGATCTGCATTCCGAAACCGTACCGGGCAACCCGCCGCGAATCCAGCCGGTACAATCCCCATCCCGACTCACTTTCCTGCCCCAGGGCAATCGCATGTGTGTCTGGCCCGCTCTCGCGGGACGCGGCGCACCGGGCGAGGGAGCCAGACGCATATGCGATTGCCTTGGCCGACTCTGCCATCGCAGTTTGGGGTGTGCTGCCTGCGGCACGCCTTTCCGATACACTCGCGTCGTGCTGTCGCAGGACGAACTTCTTCAGGATCTCACCGACCCGCAACGCCAGGCCGTCCAGCATGTGGAAGGGCCGCTGCTGATTATCGCGGGCGCCGGCTCGGGCAAGACCCGCGTGCTCACGCGGCGCGTGGCGTACCTTATGAGCCAGGGGATCGAGCCAAGCTCGATTCTGGCGATCACGTTCACCAATAAGGCCGCCGGCGAGATGAAGGAGCGCGTGGGCAAGCTGATGGGCCGGCACGTCAAGGACATCGGCCGGCTCGACCAGTGGTATCCGATGATCTGCACGTTCCACTCGCTGTGCGTGCGCGTCCTTCGCTATTACGGCGAGCGGATCGGCGTTCCGGCGAACTTCACCATCTACGACTCGGCCGACCAGACTAAGGTCATCAAGGACGCGCTGAAGGTGCTGGAGCTCAGCAGCGACAACTTTCCCGCGTCGAAGGTTCACGCCGTCATCAGCAACGCCAAAAACGAGCTGCGAACGCCCGAAGACTACGCCCGCGGCGCCAACGCCTTTTACGAGAAGAACGTCGCCCGCGTCTACGGCAAGTACCAGGCGATGCTCGCCGCCAATAACGCGCTTGATTTCGACGACCTGCTGATGCGCGCTGTCCTGGGCATGCGCGATCACCCCGAGGTGCTCGCCGACCTGCAGCAGCGGTTCCAGTACATCCTCATCGACGAGTATCAGGACACCAATCACGCGCAGTACGTGCTGGCCCACGCGCTGGCGATGCACCACAAAAACATCTGCGTGGTCGGCGATCCGGACCAGAGCATCTACGCCTGGCGTGGAGCTGACATCCAGAACATCCTGGATTTCGAGACCGACTACCCCAGCGCCATGGTGGTTCGGCTCGAGCAGAATTACCGCTCGACAAAAACGGTCCTGGCCATCGCGTCGGCACTCATCGCAAAAAACACTCGCCGCAAGGAAAAGAGCCTGTGGACGGAGAACGTCGAAGGGGAGAAGGCCCGTTTCTTCGTCTGCCAGACCGAGGACGACGAGGCCAACGTCATCGTCGAGCAGCTCCGCGACCAGCACGAAAAGCAAGGCCGGCCGTGGAGCGACATGGCGATCTTTTATCGCATGAACGCGCTGTCGCGGGTGGTGGAAGAGAAGCTGATGAAGCAGCGCATCCCGTACCAGATCGCGCGGGGCGTCGAGTTCTACAATCGCAAGGAAATCAAGGACGTCCTCAGCTACCTGCGCGCGATCGTCAACCCCGCCGACGAGGTCTCGCTCAATCGGATCACTAATACGCCCCCGCGCGGCATCGGCGATGAGAGCGTGCGGAAGATGCAGGTACACGCCGTCGCCAACGGGCTTTCGCTTTGGCAGGCGATGGAGCAGGCGCACCAGGTCGCGGGGCTGTCGACTCGCGCGGTTAAGAGTACGCAACTGTTTGTGCAGATACTCACGCTATTGCGCACCAAGGCAATGAAGCCGTCCGCCTCGGTCGGCGCGGCGCCGGGTGAGGTTGACATGTTCGCCGAAGCGTCGAAGGGGACGGTGCAGTCGATCATGGAAGAAACGGTCGAGCGGTCCGGATTGCGTGCGTCGCTCGAAAAGAGCACCGATCCTGATAAGCCTGAGCTGGCCAACGTGAAGGAACTCATCAATTCCGCCGCCGAGTTCGATCGGGAGAATCCGGAGGGGTATCTCGAAGAATACCTCGCGCAGATCAGCCTGATGAGCGACATCGACAAGGTGAAGGATGGCGAGGGTGCGATCACCCTGATGACACTGCACGCTGCCAAGGGGCTGGAGTTCCCGGTCGTCGCGATCATCGGGCTGGAGGAAGGCGTTCTTCCCCACGCGCGGGCGCGGGGTAATCCGGATCAACTCGAAGAAGAGCGGCGGCTGTGTTTTGTCGGCATCACGCGCGCCGAGCAGTTGCTGATCCTGTCGCGGGCCTTCAGCCGGACCATGATGGGCCGCCGCGAACGCACGGTGCCGTCTCCATTCATCCGCGAGATGCCGGCCGAAGCGATCGACGTCACCGACCGCACGGGTCTTTCGTTTGATGCCGGTGACGAGGACGACGAACTCGCGGTCAGCGGCACGAACTTCAAGCGCGGCCAGTTGGTGCGCCATCCCGCATTCGGCATGGGCCGGATCGCCGAGCTTCAGGACCTCGGCCGGCACACGCGGGCGATCGTCGAATTCACCCGTGCGGGGCGCAAGACGCTGATTCTGGAGTACGCGAATCTTGAAGCCGTAGGCTGAACCCGCGCGTGGTTCGGGTTTCTACTTCGCGTCCTTGGGCGCTTCCGGCTGCGTGAGGTTGGCGTCGCTGAACAGGCGGATCAGGGTTTC
>JBBRFH010000046.1:0-16003 GCA_038224615.1 Tepidisphaerales bacterium | reverse complement strand
ATCGCCGCAGCAAAGTAGTCCGCGAATTACAAGCAGATCGACGACGCTTCTGTCTACTATGGTGACGTGCCGACGTGTGCGGTCGTAAGGGCCAATGAGCCGACCCTGGAGGCGTGCCGCGATGAGCTTCAGTCGGTTTTGGAAGACTGGCTGGTTTTCAGCTTGCAGCGGGGATTTAAGGTGCCGTTGATCGCCGGAATCAACCTGAATCGCCGCAAGCCGCGGGCCGCTAAACAGAAGGTCGCCTGATGCCGAAGGTGGGGCCGATCGCACGCCGGAAGCTGATTCAGTACCTTCGCGCGCTCGGCTTCTCTGGACCCTTTGAAGGCGGACGTCACGAAGCGCGAGTGGGAGAGCCTCTGACTCACGCCGCGTGGCGCATCGGCCGGATGAGGACGTTGCCGGCGGGCTTGGGGGCGGCCAGTTGCGCCGCGGCTTTGGCAGCGGCGGCCTCGGGGACGACCGCGGGCTTGCGGTAATCGAACAGGCTCTTGAGTCGCAGGAAGTGCTTCTCAAAGCCATGGAAACAGACCCACGCGATGCACCATGAGCAGGCGATCGCCAGCACAGCGTGCAGCACGATCGCCGCCGCATACGAGCCGGTCAGCTTGTGCAGCGTCGTCCACGGAAAGAGCTTGACGTACACCGGCACGAAGAACATGTGCGTGACGTAGATGCCGTAGCTGTACTTGCCCAGGCTCATAAAAATCGGGTTGGCCATCACTGCGTGGGCACGGGTGCCGATGCGAATCTGTGACGCCTTGAGCACGGCCCATGCGGAGATCGCCGCCAGAAGGCTGTAGCTGAAGACGGTGGTAAACAGGTCGTCGCGGTTGAGTCGCTGGTAGTAGGCGACGATCGCGATCAGCATGACCGCCGACAGCGCCGCGACGGCGGTGATGCGCCGCGACCACCTGGCCAGGCCGTCGCGCTCGGTGATCAGCACCGCCAGCAGCCCGCCGATCGCCAGCGAATCCACGCGGGTGACGGTCAGCACATAAGGAACCACCGAGTCAAATCCACCGAGGAATAGCATCGCGCGGAGCAGCGGGGCGCCGAGGATGCAGATCATGCAAATGCGCTTGAGCGAGGCCCGCGACGCGAAGAAAACCACCAGCGGCCAGATCAGATAGAAGTGTTCTTCAACCGCCAGCGACCAGAAGTGGTTGACCGAGCCCCAGCGTTCGCCCACCAGTGCGATTTTGAGATTTGCGCCGTACAGCCAGAGCCAGCTCTGTCCTTCGAGCATCGATTGCAGGTCGCGTGTCGTACGGTTGAACAGGGAATTGACCGTGTCCCCGATGGTCGGGATTGCCAGCACGGCCGGCAGCAGGACGAGCAGGACGATAAGCGTGAGGTAGTAAATCGGGAAAATTCGCAGCGTGCGGCGGGCGTAGAAATTGAGAAAATAGTCGGGTCCGGAGCGGGTCTTGAGCAGGATGCAAGTGATCAGGAAGCCCGAGAGCACGAAGAACAGGTCGACGCCGATCCAGCCCGAGTGGCTCGTCATCAGCAGTCGCTTGGTGAAGTGCGTTCCGCTGACGGCGGGCGTGAAATGGTGGAAGAGCACGAGCAGGATGGCGATCCCGCGCAGGCCGTCGATCGCCGGCATGTGGGTCAGCACGGCGCTGCCGCCGGCGTCGCGGACGGGGTCGGGATGTTTCAACGTCTGGGGAGTGGCCATAGTATCCGCCTTTAGCCGCTGCCAACCCCTCGGTTGGCGATGCGATCGATCAGTGCCTTGTCCGATGTATCGGACGTTGTCAGGTCCTATATTGAGGCGAAAAATGAACTGCTATTCCCGTCTTGTGGCTTTTTGGGTGTCCGTGGTGCTGGCGCTGGCCTCGCAAGTGCCGGCGCAGGTCGGTCCCGGCGTGCCGGAGTTCAAGGTGCGCAAGGGATACAAGGTGACCATCGCCGCCGACAACCTCCCGGCACCGGCGCGGTTTCTTGAGCTTGATGACCAGGGAACGCTCTATCTCTCGCAGCCCGGCCGGGGCACGATCACGGCGTTGAAGGACAAGGATGGCGACGGCACCTACGAAACGCGCACGCCGTTCATCACCAAGTACAGGGACGTGCAAGGCATGTGCTTCGACCGTGGCTGGCTCTACGCGACGACCTCCAACGACGGCTCGTGCAAACGCGCCAAGGACACCGACGGCGACGGTAAGGCCGACACGATCGAGGACTTCCTTCCCCCGGGCTCGGTCCCGGCCAAGGGCGGGCATCCGTATCGCGGCATCGTCTTTACCGAGAACAACGTCTACATCTCCGTCTCCGACCCCAGCAACATGTCCTCAGAACTGCCGAGTGAGAACAAGTGCATCTACCGCTTCGATCGCGACGGCAAGAACCGCATGCAGTTCATCACCGGCATCCGCAACACCGAGAAACTTCGACTGCGCCCGGGCACGGAGGAGATCTGGGGCATCGACCACGGCTCGGACAACTTTGGAGGCAAGTACGGCGAGTCGAAGGGGAACCAGCCGATCACCGATCTCATCCCTGGTGAAGAGCTGAATAAGTTCACCGAAGGCGCGTTCTACGGGCACCCGTACCTGAGCAACAACCGGATCGTCCGTCCCGAGTACGCCGACCGCCCGGACCTCATCGAGCTTGCCGCCAAGACCACGCCGCCGGAATGGACCTTCGGTGCCCATTGGTCGGGGCTGGGGTTCACCTTTCTGACCAAAAACTATTTTCCTGATCACCAAGGCGACCTGATCGCCGCGTTTCACGGGAGTTGGAACAGCAGCAAGAAGGTCGGCTACTCGGTCGTTCGCGTGCTGTTCGACAAGGAGTCGGGAAAACCCTATGGTTCGCTGCCGCTGGTGACCTGCCTCGACGGCGAGCGTCCGCTGGCACGCCCGGTCGACTGCGTCGAGGCTCCGGACGGCACGATCCTGTTCTCCTGCGACATGACCAACAAAATCTACCGAATCAGCAAGGCGGATTGATGCGGCGGGGTCCGATCACCATTATTGTTCTGTCGCCCGCTCTTCTATACGATGGATCGCCCAATCAGTTGTCCGCGCTGACTGCCGAAGCGCGTGTTTGAAGGAGTTTTGTTCAGATGGCCCATATCATCGCCCAGCCCTGCATCGGCACCAAGGACACCGCCTGCGTCGCGGTCTGCCCGGTCGACTGCATTCACCCGTCCAAAGACGAGGGCACTTTCGATAGCGCCGAGATGCTCTACATCGATCCCGACACCTGCATCGACTGCGGCCTGTGCGTCGACGAGTGTCCGGTGAACGCCATTTTCCCCCAGGAAGACCTGCCGGCGGAATGGGAAGAGTTCATCGAGAAGAACGCGGCGTACTACAAGCAGTAGTCCCCAGTCCCAATATCGAACCAGACCGTGCCGCCCGCGTTCGCTCGGGCGGCATTTTTTTTCGGTTCGTCATATACCCCAGAGGGGTATAGTATCGAGGCGTGGAAAAGGAACTCCAGGAAAACGTCGCCCGGCGGCTGACGAAGATCGCCGGGCAGGTTGCGGGGGTTCAGAAGATGGTCGAGTCTGACCGCTACTGCGTTGACGTGCTGACCCAAATTGCCGCCATCCGGTCCGCGTTGCATGCGGTCGGGGTGGAGGTGCTCGCCGGCCACGTCCGCCATTGCGTCAGCGGTACCGAGCACCAGCACGAAAAAGCGGCACCGCATGATCCAGAGAAGCTGATCGCGGAGCTGCGCGATTCGCTGAACCGATTCGCGAAGTGAGTTGTGCCGTGGGCATCTTGTCCACGGGATTAAGCAGAGTTTCGGCACGATTCGAACACCACGAGAAGGCATGATGGCTGCATTAGTCGAACCCGCTGAAGAAATCCGCGAACGCACGCTACGTGTTGACGGCATGGACTGCGCGTCCTGCGTCGCCCACGTCGAGAAGGCAATCAAAAAGCTCCCCGGCATCCAGCACGTCGCCGTCAATCTTGCGCTCGGCCGCGCGCAGGTGAAGTTCGATCCGGCCGCCGTCGACGAAGAGCAAATTGCGGCCGAGGTGACGGGCGCGGGATATCCGGCCCACGTCGCCCGCGCCGACGCATCACCCAAGGAGCAGGACGATGCGCACGAAGCCCATGCGCGGCGCTGGCTCTTTCGCGGTGTGCTGGGAATGGTTCTATGGGCCCCGGTTGAGGCGCTGCACTGGATCGTCAAGCTCACCAGCGATCACCCGCATGCCGGCATCGCATGGATGGACTGGGTCGGTCTCGTCACCAGCACGCTCGCGATCGTGCTCATCGGCGGGGCGTTTTATCGCAGCGCGCTCAAGGCTGCGTTGCGGCGCACGAGCAACATGGACACGCTCATCGCCATGGGCGCCAGTGTCGCGTACGGATACAGCCTTGTGGCGCTTGTGGGCTACCTGCTGCACTGGTGGCAGACGCTGCCCGCGCTCTATTTCACGGAAGGCACCGCGCTGCTGGCGCTGATCAGCATTGGCCACTGGATGGAAGCGCGGGCGCGAACGCGCGCCGGCAGCGCGATCCGCGACCTCATGCACCTCGCGCCGGCGACGGCGTGGAAAGTCGAGCCGACAGTCGATCGCCCAAAGTCGATGGCGAACGCGAAGAGCGTCTCGCTCTCGGTGCTATCGACGATCGACGCTCAAACATCGATTCCTCCCGGCCCGCAGGAAGTGCCGGTGTCGTCTTTGCAGATCAACGATCACGTTCTCGTTCGGCCTGGCGATCGTGTGCCCATCGACGGCATCGTTGTCAGCGGCACGTCCAGCGTCGACGAATCGATGCTCACCGGCGAGGCTGTTCCCGTCACCCGCACCAAAGGCGACAAGGCTTTCGGCGGCACCATCAACCAGGACGGCGCGCTGACGATCCGCGTCACCAATGTCGGCGACGACACGGCATTGGCGCAGATCGTCAAACTCGTGGAGACGGCGCAGAATTCAAAGCCGCCGGTGCAGAAACTTGCCGACCAGATCGCTGCGGTTTTCGTTCCGAGCGTATTGGTGATCGCGCTGCTGACCGCGATCGGCTGGTACGCCCACGGCGCAATCACCGGCGTGGACGCGCCGACAATGTGGGCCAACATCGCCAAAGCTGTCTGCAGCGTGCTGATCATTGCCTGCCCGTGCGCGCTCGGGCTTGCAGTGCCTGCCGCACTGATGGTCGGCACGGGGCGCGGCGCGAAACTGGGCATCCTCTATCGCGACATCAATGCGTTGCAGAGTGCCGAGCGGCTCGAAGTCGTCGTGCTCGACAAGACCGGCACCCTCACCCGCGGGCGGCCGATCGTGCAACGCGTCATCGCGTCGGACCACAGCACCGAAGCCGACGTCCTGATGCTCGCCGCCAGCGCCGAACAGTTCAGCAGTCATCCCCTTGCCAAGGCGATCGTGACGGCGGCGCAGGCACGCGGGCTGTCGCTCCGCGATCCGGACGATTTTAAGAACGAACCCGGCACCGGCGTCCGCGCCACAATTGACGGCCGACGCGTCTTTGTGGGACGCGCTCCTGCGGCCGAGGCTGGACCCGATGCCCACGCCACGCGCGTAAGCGTCATTCGCGACGACGTGCTCGTCGGCACGCTTGAATTGGTCGATGAGATCAAACCCGACAGCAGCGCCGCCATCGCCGCGCTGCATGCGATGGGGTTGCGGACGGTGCTGCTGACCGGCGATCACGCCGCCGCCGCCCGCGCGATCGCCAGCGAAGCGGGGATCGACGACGTCCGCGCCGACGTCAAGCCCGCCGGCAAAGCCGAGGCGATTCGCGACCTCCAGCAATCGCCATGTGCCAATCGCCGATCGTCGATCGCGATGGTCGGCGACGGCATCAACGATGCGCCCGCGCTGGCGCAGGCCGACCTGGGCATCGCCATTGGCTCCGGTGCCGATATCGCCAAGGAGACGGGCGGGATCGTGCTCGTCAGCGGGAGTCTCACAGGTGTGCCGCAGGCGATCCGGCTTTCGCGCGCCACCATGCGGGTTATCCGACAGAACCTCTTCTTCGCGTTCTTCTACAACGTCATCGCCATCCCGCTCGCGGCGATGGGGCTGCTAAGCCCGATCCTCTGCGCCGCCGCCATGGCGCTGAGCGATCTCACGGTGATCGGAAACGCATTGCGCCTCAAGCGAACCCGGCTGTAGCCCCAGTTGGAGCCGAGGCCCATTGATGGTCTGCTTAAGGACCGGCAATCAGTTTGCTTTGGGCGCCGCAGTGCTCAGCAGCTTCTGGATGATCTCCTCGATCTGTCCGCGGGCTTCGGTAGTGTAGAGGTTGCCGTTCTGATCAATGACGAAGTACGCCGGGATGGGCAGCGCGCCCCAGTTGGTGCTGAATTCGCTTAAGGGGCCGTTGCCCTGGTAGTAGGTCGGCCAGGGAACCTTGTTCTCGGCGAGGAAATCGAGCAGTTGCTTCTTGCCGCCGTCGGCTTCGGGGTAGTCGAGGCTGACACCGATGTACTCCACGCCCTTGTCGTGGTAGCGCTGGTAGATGTTCTTGTTCTCAGGCAACTCCGCGACGCACGGCGGGCACCAGGTGGCCCAGAAATCGACGACGATGATCTTCCCGCGCAGCCCCGCGACGGACACGTCGCGACCGGTGGCGACGTCTTTGAAGGCCAGCTCAAACGGCTTGCCGATTGCCTCGGACTGCTTGATCTTCTCTTGAACGCGCTGCAGGTTTGTCGGATTGGCGGCAGCAAGCTTGCGGAGGGCGTCGACGCGCTGCGGCGTCGTCAAGTCGCTGGCAGCACTGATCAAGTTGAGCTCGAAGTCTTCAGTCTTGCCGACAACGGCGATGGCGTCATCGATGGCTTGGCGTCCGTCGGCGTATTTGAGGCCCGGCTGCGCGAGCGTCAGACGGACGCGCACCACCATGCCCGACTTAGCGGCGAAGGTGTTCGGGTGGGTCTTGGCGTACTCCTCGGCCGCCTTGATGGCGCGGGGGAAGTTGCGGTCGTCGCCCAACTGCTCCATCAGCCACGTCTCCATGAACTGCCCGGCCAGCGCGTGGTCGGGGAAGTTCTGCAGCATCTCGTCGCGAAGCGGTGCCAGGGCGGCGCGATACTTTCGCACTTCGGCTTCGAGCGTGGGGCGATAGGCGGGGTCGTCGATGCGCCCCTGGTCGATTTGCGGCGCGGGGACGGCTTGCATGGCTTTAAAAATTTCATTCGCCGACTGCTTCGGCTGGGCGTCCGGCGCCGCCAGCGGCGAGCCTGCAACGGGCGCGACGGGCAGGGCGGTCTGAGCGAGAGCGGGCGCGGCACACAATAACAACGTCGCGAGGTAAGCCTTCATGAATGCACGAATCCTTAGGTATGGCGGTCTTTCGGTCGAGTCGGGGCCGCGCCAACTCGCGCACGGAACCAACGGTGCGCGTGAGACAAAAATCTCGTTCGCGTTTCCGATAATACGCGATCCGGTGGGGTGGTGGATGCGTCGCCAGCGGAATTCCATGGCCCGGCATAATTTGCTGCAGCTACCCCCTCTGGTCGTCCGAAAGATCGACTAAGCGCGCGTTCCGGCGGTCACGGACCAGACGCGGAGCAGGTTCGTCGCTAGATCGACATATTTGAACGGACACTCATCCATGCAGCCCCTGCTCGCCCACCTCGATGCGATCGACACCGTCCTTAAATCCACTGACGCAACCGACCTCACGGCGCTGGCGGACATACACAGTCGCTTTGAGTCGGTGCTGCTGCTCGCCGAGCAGGCCACCGGGCTTTCACCGGGGCAGATGGCGCAACTGTCGGTGCGCGGCCAGGACGCCCGCCGCAAGCTCGAGGAGTTGATCCTCAACGAAGCCAACGACGCGTTGGCGCACCTGAAGGCCGTCCAAACGGCTGCCACCGACATCGCGGCGATGCTCAACGGGCATCCCGCCGCAGAGATGCAGGCGGCGCCCGCTGATCATTTTGAACTTGCCCAGCAGGCCGCTGCCGAAGCGCCCGCAGATTTCGCCGAGTCGTTCCCCGCCGCCGCCCACGTTTTCAACGCCGACGACCTGCCGCTGGTCGGCGAGTTCGTCGCCGAGGCCGGCACGCATCTGGAAACCGCCGAAACCGAGCTGCTGCGGCTGGAAGAAGATCCCGGCAATCTCGAAGCCATCGGCGCGCTGTTCCGCGCGTTCCACACTATCAAGGGCGTCAGCGGGTTCCTCAATCTGAACCAGATTCAGTCGCTCGCCCATGCCGCCGAAAATCTGCTCGACCTCGGCCGCGAGGGCAAGCTCAAGATCACCGGCGCCGCCAGCGAACTGGTGCTACAGGCGATCGACCTGATGAAGAAGCTGATCGGCGCTGTCGACGAGGCCGCCAAGGCCAAT
The DNA here is from genome assembly GCA_038224615.1 of Tepidisphaerales bacterium. Classification (GTDB taxonomy): domain Bacteria; phylum Planctomycetota; class Phycisphaerae; order Tepidisphaerales; family Tepidisphaeraceae; genus JBBRFH01. The sequence continues at coordinate 7,709 of JBBRFH010000046.1, read as the reverse complement.
CACCCGCTGCAACCGACCGCCGGCGTCAAGGAACTATCGGCGCGCCTGAACACGCTCGCCGACCGCGTCATCAAAGGCGAGCACGTCCAGGACGACCCGACGAACGCCACCGCCACCACCGGCAGCGCCGCCGAGGCCATCGAAACCCCGGGGGAGCCGGCCAAGCTCAAGATCGCCTCGTCGGACAATACCGTGAAGGTTGCCACCGATCGGCTTGACACATTGATCAACATGGTCGGCGAACTGGTGATCGCCAACAGCATGGTGACCCAGGACGCCGCCGGACACCTGGCGCAGAATCAGCGGCTGAGCCGGCACATCGGGCACATGGGCAAGATCGTGCGCGACCTGCAGGATCTGTCGATGTCGCTGCGCATGGTGCCGGTGAACGCCGTCTTCCGGAAGATGACGCGCCTCGTCCGCGACGTCGCCCGCAAGGCCGGCAAGGAAGTCGATCTGATCATCGCCGGTGCGGACACCGAACTCGACCGCAACGTCGTCGAAGCCCTGAACGACCCGCTCATGCACATGGTGCGGAACAGCCTCGATCACGGCATCGAAACGCCCGACCAGCGCGAGGCCGCCGGCAAGCCGCGCACCGGCAAGCTGGAGCTGAAGGCGTATCACAAGGGCGGAAGTATCAACATCGAAATCGTCGACGACGGCCGCGGCTTGCCGCGCGACAAGATCCTCGCCAAGGCCCGCACCAATGGATTGATCGGCCCGGACGAAACGCCCAGCGACGCCGAAATCTATAAGCTCGTCTTTGCCGCAGGATTGTCGACGGCGGAGAAAGTCACCGACATCTCCGGCCGCGGCGTCGGCATGGATGTGGTGAAGCGCAACATCGAAGCCATGCGCGGCCGAGTCGACATCGCCACCGAGAAAGGCCACGGCAGCGTCTTCACCATCCGCCTGCCGCTCACGCTCGCGGTCATCGACGGGTTGGTCGTGAAGGTCGGGCCGAGCAAATACATCCTGCCCATCACCAGCATCGAGCAATCGATGCGCCCGACCGATGAGCAGCTTTCGACGGTGCAGAATCGTGGGGAGATCGTCAACGTCCGTGGCGCGATCCTGCCGCTGGTGCGGCTGCATCGCCTCTTCGACATCACGCCGCGCACTGAGAATCCGACCGATTCGATTGTCGTGATCGTGCAGGACAACGACCGCCGCGTCTGCCTGCTCGTCGACGAACTACTCGGCCAGGAACAGGTCGTCATCAAGAGCCTCGGTGAAGACATCGGCGAAATCCGCGGCGTCAGCGGCGGGGCCGTGCTCGGCGACGGCAACGTCTCGCTCATCCTCGACGTCCCGGGCATCATCGAGATGTCCCACTGAGAGATGTCCCACTGAGGCGGCCGACGCGGCGCGGAGCAACGCGCAGTTCATCAAACAAATCGTTGCCAATGCTGAGTCGCGCGCAAGCATCGCGGCGGCGCTCACGCCGGGCGCACGTCCGGAAACCACGAATCCTACGAGAATGCCCCGTCTGATCACGGAGCACGACGATTTTGCCGATTTTAAGCATGTCGCCTGACTTTAGTTGCGCGACGGCGCGTGGTCGGCACACACGCTTGATTCTCGCTGGAGAAACCTAAGGTTATGAACATCGCACCCACCAAATCGATCCGCGGCGGAAAGTACCTCACCTTCAACCTCGGTCGCGAAGGCTACGGCATTCCGATTAACAAGGTCCGCTCGATCATCGGGTACATGGAGATCACCTCCATCCCGCGCACGCCCAGTCATATAAAGGGCGTGGTCAACCTGCGCGGGCAGGTGATCAGCGTCATCGATCTGCGCAGCAAGCTTGCCATGGAGCCGGCCGAGCGAACCGACGAAACCTGCATCATCGTCGTCGAGACCAGCCGAGGCGGACGCACGATTTGCACCGGCATCATCGTGGATAAGGTGAGCGAGGTCCCGCAGATCGCCGAGGACGCCATCGAAGATTCGCCGGCGTTCGGGAGCCAGGTCGATACCCGCTTCATCCTTGGCATGGCCAAGATCGCCAATGCCGTGAAGATCCTGCTCGACATCGACAAGGTGATCGGCACTGAGGATGAGCTGGCACCCCTTGCGGAAGCGGCATGAGCGAATTTCCGGTCGGGCTGTCATCCTGAGGTACTCCGACGGCTCTACCGTCCGGCACCCCGGCATGAACGACCAGTGAAAGAAGCGTCGGCAAGCCAACTGGCAATTCCAAGCGCCTCGCCGTGCCAAAGAAGATCCTTCGGAATACCTCAGGATGACAGCGCTACCGGGTGCAGCATTCCGATCGGCAGAAATGAGAACCCATGCTTGGCACGTCTGAACAGGAAATTTCTGAAGCCGACTTTCAGCGGGTGGCGCAGGCGGTCTACGCCCACTGCGGCATCAACCTGACGGCGGCCAAGAAACAGCTCGTCTCGGCGCGGCTCGCCAAGCGCGTGCGCCAGACCGACACGGGAAGCTACGGCCAGTATCTCGACAACGTCCTGTCGGCGCCGGAATCCGATGAGTTCACGACCTTCATCGATTCGCTGAGCACCAATCTCACCAGCTTCTTCCGCGAGAACGAGCACTTCATCTACCTGCGCGAAAAGCTGCTGCCGAGGCTGATCGCCGAACGCTCCGGCGGCAAACGATTCATCCGCGCCTGGAGTGCCGGCTGCTCGACCGGCGAGGAGCCGTACACCATCGCCATCTCCCTGTTGGAGACGATCCCGCAGGCGCAGAGCTGGGACACCAAGCTCCTGGCGACCGACCTCTCCACACGCGTCCTCGCCAAGGCGACCGCCGGCGTTTACGACAGCGAGCGGCTGGAGAGCGTAAGCCCGCAACTCAAGGGCAAGTATTTCGAGCCGAGAAGGCTTCCCACCGGCGAGGAGGCGTTCGCGATCCGCCCGGCGGTGCGAAACCTCATTTCCTTCCGCTATCTCAACCTGATGGAGGCCTGGCCTTTCAACGGGCCGTTCGATTTCATCTTCTGTCGAAACGTGATGATCTATTTCGACAAGCCGACGCAGGAGCGACTGGTCAATCGCTATTACGAATGCCTGCGCCCCGGCGGCGTGCTTTTCACCGGGCACAGCGAATCGCTGACCTGGACCAAACACGGCTTTAAGTTCGCCCAGGCCACCATCTACCAGAAGTAGCCCGGTCAGAAGTAGAGGACCTCAACAGGTGCAACACACGGTCACAATTTCCGATGCGAAGACGGCGAGCGGCGAAGATTCGCTGATTACCTATTCGCTCGGCTCATGTATCGGCGTGATGCTCTACGACCCGCTGAGGAAGGTCGGCGGACTGCTGCATTTTCAGTTGCCGACGTCGACCATGGACGCCAACCGTGCGGCCCAAAGCCCGTGTATGTTCGCCGACAGCGGGTTCGCAGCGCTGCTCTCGATGATGACGCAGCAGGGTGCCGAAAAACGCCGCCTCAAGTGCAAAATCGCCGGCGGCGCCAAGATGCTCGCCGACAACTCGACGTTCGACATCGGCAAGCGCAACCACACCGCCATCCGCAAAGTGCTCTGGCAGCACGGCATTCTCTGCGACAGCGAGGATTGCGGCGGCACCCAGCCGCGCACCGTGACGCTGTTTACCAAAGACGGAACCGTAACCCTCAAGCGCGGCGGCGAAGTCGTCGCCATGAAATAAGGTGATCAACGTGGGCTACAGATTTCTCATCGTCGACGATTCAGCCACCACGCGAGCGGTGATTAAGCGAACCATCAGTATGTGCGGCATCGAGCCCGAAAAGCTCATCGAGGCTGCCAACGGCAAGGATGCGCTGGCGATGCTCAGCGTGACGCACGTCGATCTGGTCTTCCTCGACATCAACATGCCTGAGATGACCGGCATGGAGGTGGCGGCACGGATCAAGCTCGACCCGAAACTGTGCCGGACGCCCATCGTGATCGTCTCCAGTGAGTCGATGGAGAGCCGCGTGCAGCAGCTCAAGGCCGAGGGCGTGCGGGGGTACATCAAGAAGCCTTTCACCCCGGAACAGATTCGCACCGTCATCAACGACGTGCTGGGAGCCGATCATGTCGCTGCCTGAAAACGCCACGCAATCGCTGTTCGAGACGCTCGCGCAGTCGCTGGAGACGATGGCGTTCGTGATCGCCGACCCGCTCCCCTCGCCCGCCGATGCGCCGGGGGATGCGCAGGTGGTATCGCTGACGTTCGAGGGACCGCGCAGCGGCACGATCAATATCGTCGCCTCACGCGAGTTCGCCATGATGCTCGCCGCCAACGTGCTTGGCATCGATCCGTCCGATCCCGACGCGCAGGAGAAGGCCGACGACTGCATGAAGGAGCTTGTCAATGTCGTCGGCGGCGCGCTGATGCCGCGCATCGCCGAGAGTGAGACTGACGTCTTCAAGCTTTCGCTCCCGACGATCCGTCCGCTGAATACCGAAACCGAATGGCCAGGGTTCTGCAACGACACCGGCACGCAACTCGCATCGGCAGATGGCCACACAATCGCCGCGCGGATTGCAGCATGAGAATGGTTATTGGTTACTTGTGAATGGTTACTCAGTGCAACCGAAACCATGACAGACACAACACGGTTTCAAGCAACGAACTTCGGCAAGTAACAAGTAACAAATAACGAGGACCGAGTAACGAGGAACCGCCATGCCGCCCAGGATCAAAGTCCTCATCATCGACGACTCCGCCGTGGTTCGGCAGGTGCTGACGCGCGACTTGTCCAAGGATCCGCAGATCGAAGTGATTGGCGCGGCACCCGATCCGTTCGTGGCGCGCGAGATGATCATCAAAAATCCGCCCGACGTTTTGACGCTTGACGTCGAAATGCCGCGCATGGACGGCATCACGTTCCTGAAGAAGCTGATGGCGCAGCGGCCGATCCCGACGATCGTGCTCAGCTCGCTGACCGCGCAGGGCAGCAGGACTGCGATCGAAGCGATGGCCGCCGGCGCGGTCGAAGTGCTGTGCAAGCCGAACGCCGCGTACTCGATCGCCAACATGGGCGTCGATCTTGTCGCCCGCGTGAAACTTGCCGCCCGGGCCCACGTCACCAAGCGCGCCGAGAACGCCAGCCTGGTGTCGACGACCACCGTCGCGATGGCCGAAACCACCGACAAAATCTGGGCCATCGGCGCCAGCACCGGCGGCGTCCAGGCGCTGACCGAAGTGCTGACCCAGTTCCCCTCCAATGCCCCCGGCACGGTGATCGTCCAGCACATGCCGCCGAAGTTCACCGCGAGTTTTGCGGCCCGGCTCGACCAGATCTGCAAGGTCCGCGTCAAGGAAGCCCAGGAAGGCGACAGCGTCCTTCCCGGCCACATCCTGTTGGCACCGGGCGGGTATCACATGGTGATGAAGCGCTCCGGCGCCCGCTACTACGTCAGCATCACCGACGGCCCGCCCGTCCACGCGGTGAAGCCGGCGGTCGACATCCTGTTCAACAGCGTCGCGGAAGTCGCCGGTGCCAACGCAGTCGGCGCGATCCTCACCGGCATGGGCTCCGACGGCGCCGCCGGCCTGCTGAAGATGCGCCGTGCCGGCGCGCGGACGGTCTGTCAGGACGAAGCCAGTTGCGTCGTCTTCGGCATGCCCATGGAAGCAATCAAGCTCGGCGCTGCCGAGCGCGTTGTCACGCTCAACGACATCACCCGCACCATGGTGCAGCTCACGCACGTCAAGCTCGCGGCGTAATGCGCCGCAACGGTGCAGGCCGCATCGTAACTGCCGAAACAGCCGGAGAAAGCCGTTGGCGCGGTTGAGCACATAACACACTTCGCCGCCGGGCGCGACACGCGGTTGACGGGGCATGACGCGACTTGAATCATCGGTATCCACGGCGTGAAGGGTCGTGTCCCCTTCAGTTGAAACCGGGCATACAGGGTGCTTCGCGGGGATTGCTGGGCGCGATTGGCCGCTCCCTCCGGCCGCGGGTTGCGCTCGGGACAGAAAAGGGTTGGGAGTCTTCGCGCCGCCCGATCTTCCGCTCCGCGCGGTACGCCTCTGCGGTACGTGATCGAGAAAGCTCTGGAGCGTCCCGACGAGCAGAGGGGCGGGTGGGGCGGCGCGCGTGGAGGATGTGAGCGGGAGCAGCGAGAGGACGCGGGGGATCAGTCGCGGAATCGCCACTGCAGCATCAAAAAAAAGAAAGCCCCGGCCATACGTGGCCGGGGCTTTGGGTTGGGGTCGAGAGTCGTGTGACGCTCGACGGTCGGTCGGTGACGCGATCAGTTGCCGAAGAACTGGGTCGCTTCGGTCTGTTCAACCGGACGGCCGAGCTGGTCGCTGGTGAGGGTGGCTTTGAAGCGGACGTCGCCGCCTTTGTTGGCCTTCACGGTGATGCTGAAGGTCGCCTTGGCCTTGGGCGCCAGCGAGCCGATCGGGGCGAAGGTAATCGTCTTACCATCGACCTTTTCCTTGGTGTCGCCTTTGGCGCCGACGAAATCCATCGGGTCTTCGAGGGTGCAGGCCAGCTTGATGTTGGTGCCGACTACGGTGCCCTGGTTGGTGATTTCGACGGTGTAGGTCGTCTGGTCACCGACCTTGACCGGGTCAGGTCCGTCGCGCATCTGCATGAGGATCGCCGGGACGCCCGTGAGGGTCGTCGAGGCGATGGCGGTCTGCGTCTCGGCGCACTCGGCCGAGGTGACGGCGGCGGTCTTCAGCTCACCGGCCTGGTCGGCGGTGATGACGACGGCCACCTTCTTGCTGGCGCCCGCGGCGATCTCGCCGAGGTCCCAGCGGATCTTGCCGGTGTTGTCGGCCTTGCCCGGTTCGCTGATCGCCTGAACGGTCGTGCCCTTGGGCATCGAATCGTACACGACGACGCTCTTCGCGATCCCATCACCCTTGTTGGTGACGACGATCTCGTAGGCGATCGGCTGGCCGATGAAGGCCTTCTCCGGGCCGGTCTTGACGATCGTCAGCACGGGCTCGCGGACGACCGTGGCGATCGACTGCGACTCGCTGGCGAGTCCTTCATCCGCTTTGGCGTTGGCCTTGATCTCATACTTGCCGGTCTTGTTGGCCTTGACGGTGAATGCGAAGTCGCGGGCATCACCGGCGTTGAGGGTGCCGGCGTCGAACGCCACCGCCGCCTTGCCGTCAGCCGTTACCAGGCCGTCGGGCAACACGCTGTCGACCTTGACGTTCCTGGCCTGGCCGGAGCCGGTGTTGGTGACGGTCAGCTTGTAGGAAAGCGTGTCGCACTTCATGGCCTCGGTCGATCCGACCGCGGCCAGCTTGAGCGCCGGGGAGACAACGGTGGTCGCCATGCACAGCGAGGTGTTGTATTTCGCCGACAGGCACATGCCGAGCGCGCCGCTCTGGGTGGCGGTGCCCTGCAGGCTGACGATCTTCTGCTCGCCGGGGTTGAGGGCACCGATGAGGTAGGTCACGCTGTTGGGCTTGCCATCCGGCGTGCCTTCGGTGACGTCCTTGATCTTGAAGGTGCCCGGGACGGTTTCCTGGATCTCGATGCCTTCCAGCTTGAGCTTGGCGACGTTGGTCACCTTGATCGAATAGCCGAAGGGCTTGTTGGCTTGCACCTCGCTGGGAATCACCTTTTCCAGCAGCAGCGGGCTGGTGCTCGCGTCGCCGGTTGGGAAATAGAGGGTGCCCTTGATCTGGTTGCCGACGACCTTGACGTTCTCGACCACCGCCGCCGCCTGTTCAGGGGCTTTGGGGGGCTGGAGGGCGACGGTCTCGAACGGATCGACCTGCACCTCTGC
>JBBRFH010000045.1:0-16151 GCA_038224615.1 Tepidisphaerales bacterium | reverse complement strand
GATGACGCTGGCCAGCGAGGTGCGCAGGATCTCCGGCTCGGTGAACTCCGGACGTCCCTCGAAGTCCTCCTGGCCGTAGAGCCTGATCGCGACCCCGGCCTCGACGCGCCCCGACCGGCCGGAGCGCTGCTGCGCGGAGGCCAGGCTGATCGGCTCGATGGGCAGCCGCTGCACCTTGGTGCGCGTGCTATATCGGCTGAGTCGCGCCAGGCCGGTGTCGATCACGCAATGGATGCCCGGGACGGTGACGCTGGTCTCCGCGACGTTGGTCGAGAGGATGATGCGACGCCGCTTCCCGTCCGGATGGAAGACCTTCAGTTGCTCGGCCGACGACAGACGCGAGTAGAGCGGGAGGATGTCGGCGTTGAGAAAGCGGTTTTCCGCCAGCGCCTCGGCGGCCTCGCGGATGTCGCGCTCGGTCGGCAGGAAGACCAGCATGTCGCCGAGCCCCTCGCGCACCAGCATCTCGGCGACCTGCGTGATGCCGTCGAGCTCGGTGAGGTCGGCGTCACCCTGCTCGGGACGGGAGGGCGCTTCGACCGACTCCTCCACGGTTCGCTCATCCATCGAGAGAGGGAAGTACCGCGTCTCGACAGGATATGTCCGCCCGCTGACCTCGATGATCGGGCAATCGTTGAAGTGCCGGCTGAAGCGGTGGGGGTCGATGGTGGCGCTGGTGATGATCAGTTTCAGATCCGGACGCCGGGGGAGCAGCCGCTTCAGATAGCCGAGCAGGAAGTCGATGTTGAGCGACCGTTCGTGTGCCTCGTCGATGACCAGCGTGTCGTACTGGCGGAGATCGCGGTCGGTCTGCGTCTCGGCGAGCAGGATGCCGTCGGTCATCAGTTTGATATATGTGTCCCGACGCGTCTGATCAGTGAAGCGGATTTTGTACCCGACCGCCTGGCCGAGCGATTGGCCGAGTTCCTCGGCAATTCGCTGACTGACGGTGCGCGCCGCGAGGCGTCTCGGCTGGGTGTGCCCGATGTAGCCGTGCAGCCCGCGGCCGAGCTCGAGCAGGATCTTGGGGAGCTGAGTTGTTTTGCCTGATCCGGTCTCGCCGGTGACGACCACGACCGGGTGCTGCTCGATGAGGCGTGCAATTTCGACGCGCCGCTCCACGACCGGCAGGTCCGGCCAATCCGTGACCACCGGCCGCTGCTGACGGCGTAAGACGGGGTCGAAGCGGGGGTGGGAGTGCGTAAACGAAGGCCGAGCCATGGGAGCACCCATTATTTTCGCCCCACCGCCTCACCGCTACCCCCTGAAAACACAATTTACGCGGCCGCTGCGCACAATTTGCACGCGACTGCTCGTTTTGTGCGCGCAGGTGTGGCATAGTGTTGCCGTTTTGTTAATCAGTTCGTGAAGCGGAGAATTTTTTGATTTGCTTCTTGAATAGGCGTGCCTGCCTGCTATTATGCATCGGTCGAGATTGGAGCCGAAACGGTGGCGCGGGTGATGTTAACCCGGGCACTGTGAGGCCCAGATCGAGACGGTCGTTGAAAGCAAAGCTATGAACGCGAAGCTTGCAAGTCGGTCAGTGCGGTGGATCAGCTTAGTAGCTGCTGTCGCCGTTGCAGCCGCCTTGGTGTATCGCGGGAATACTTACATCGACCTGCAGAGTCCGGGCGTGTTAGCCCCGACGATGTGCGTGCTGGCAGCCATCAGTTTGGTCTGCACGACGCTTGCCTTAGTGTTTAACTCAAACGCTGTGGACGACTACGAAGTCGAAGCGGCAGTTTGACGAGCTAGAGTCCTCCTCCGCCACGCCGGGCCTGCAAACCTCCGCAAGGCCCGGCGTTTTGAAAACAAGGTCGGACGCTTCCGAAGCGAAAGCTGAGGCGGCAGTCCGGCGAATAAGCCTCCTCCGCCATGCCGGACCCTGCACCTCCTCCGCAGGGTCCGGCAGTTAAAAACAAGGTCGGACGTTGCCAAGGCCCGCTTGATCCGTCAGGGCCGAAGCGACAGTCCGGCAAATAAGCCTCCTCCGCCACACCGGGCTCTGCACCTCCTCCGCAGAGCCCGGTGTTTTTTTGCGCCTGCCTTCCCGCTCATCGCTTCTTCGCGGCAGCATTTCAAAAAAAACACCGACCCGCGGTCACCGGGGTGAGTCGCGGGTCGGGATAGAGAAGAGATCCTTCTCTTGCCAGGGAGACGTTGTTCGTTTCAGCGGACGATGGCGAGGCGGCGGCGGGCGACCCAGGCGAGGGCGATCGCGGGGATGGCGGCCAGCGCTGCGCCGGGCAGCGGGACGGCGACCACCTGCGGTTTCACTTCGACGCCGAGTTGACCGGTCTTGCCTTGGATGAAGCCGACGCCGCCTTGGCCGGTCGCATTAAGCGAGGCGGAGTATTCCACCAGCGCGTTGCGCCAGCCGATCGGCAATAGGACCGAGGCGAAGCCGTTGAAGAGGCCGTCTTCGGTGCCGCTGGTGAAGCTGGTGCCGAAATCGAAGGATTGCGCGAACGAGGCGCTGGTGTCGAGGTTGGTGACCTTCAACTGCGCGTCGGCGAGTACGGTCGCGGTGCCGAGGGTGGAGAAGTCGCCTTTGAGGTCGGCCGACACGCGGCTGAGCGACTTGCCGCTCTTGGCGTGCAACACGACCGACAGCAGGTCATCGACCGCCGGTGCCGACGACGAGTCGGCGGCGAAGTTGCTGGGCGTGAAGACGAACTTGTCGCTGCTGACGATCGGCGATCCAGCTTCCAACAGACCGTGGGCAGTCTGACCGCTGTCGTAGGTGATGTTGTCGGACGTGCCGGACGCGGTCGTCCAGCTCGTGGCGGCGTGGGTGGATTGATTGGCGAACGCCAAGGCGGCGATGATCGCGATCGGGGCAACGGCGCTGGAAAAGGCTCGCATGATTAGACGGCTCCTGCAAATGTGTCGCCGGGTATTCGGACGCCGCATTCAGTGCGGGCGCCGTCGACGACTGCTTAGGACATACACCGAAATCCGATTCGGTGACTGGTAAAACAAGGAACCCCCATCAATGCGGAACAGTTTCCTGCATCCGGCGATTCCGTTCGTGCCGGTGGTGCTGACTCTACGCGTTATCCGGGTCCGAATTCAACCTAAATGCGAGAAGGGGCGTCCGATAGCGCCGCGCGAATCTGTCGCACCGCGCTGGAGGGGTCGTCAGCGGCGATAACCGCGGAGGAAACCGCCACCGCGCGCACGCCGATGGCTGCCAGATGAACTACGTTGCCTGCGCAGACCCCCGAGATTGCCACGACCGGCACGGACATCTCGGCGGCGGCAGCTTTCGCGTAGGCGAGACCGGGCAGATTTTCCTGGGGCTTGGTGGTGCTCGCAAAGATCGGCCCGACCCCGATGTAGTCCGCGCCGTCGAGCACCGCCTCCCGCGCCTGCTCGATCTGACGCGTGCTGACGCCAACGATCAGGTCCGGGCCGACGATCTGCCGGACGACCCGCGCCGGGAGATCAGCCTGCCCCACGTGGACGCCGTCTGCACCCGCGGCAAGCGCGACGTCGGGGCGGTCGTTGATGATCGAGATCACGCCGCGCTCGCGACACAGCGCCGCAAGCCGCCTGGCGCGAACGAGCAATTCGCCGGCGTCGATCAATTTCTCTCGCAGTTGGATGCACTCGCACCCGCCGTCGATCGCGAGCCGGGCGACTTCAAGCCACGGACGTTTGCAGAGTGATTCGGTGATCAGCACGTACACCGACACCCCGCGCATCCGCTCCCGGCCGGGTGAGAGCGTCAGCAGGATCGCGCGCTCGATGTCGTAGGCGCGATAGCGGATCTGTTCCACGCAAGCGGCATTTGCGCCATCGGCGGTTTTCAGATACTCTTCCACGCTGCGCAGGGCTTCGGAGAGCCTTTTGCCGGCGGCTGTCACGACGGCGGACAGGGATTCGCGCTTTTGCTCGGTTTCGGTTGTAATACCGGTGCCGACATCACCCGCCGTGTCGCGTGCGGAAATCGCTTGGGCCTGGACAGAGGCGGTGGCGGTCTGAAAATCGTGCCGCAACTGCTTTAACTGCTGTTGCAGCGGGCGGTGGTTCAGCGAGAAGCGGGCGTAGTCCTCCAGCACCCGCAGCGCCTCGCGCACGCGGTTGCAGTTGACGTCGAGAATGCGAAGTAGTGTTGGGCTCACGTTGGAAACGATCTTATGAATATATGTGACGCGCGTCAGCGGGCATTTCGAGATGGGTTCAAATCCGCCAAGGAACAGGCGGAGCACCCGTGGAAGATCGAGAGCGGCAAACTGCCGATCAACCAGGTCGTCCTCGGCGACAGCATTGAGTTGCTCAACAGCCTGAAAGAGGGCTGGGTCGACCTGGTCTTCGCCGATCCGCCTTTCAATATCGGTTATCTGTACCAGAATTACGACGACCAGAAGTCGGTCGACGAATACCTGGCGTTTTCCGAGCAGTGGATGCGGGCGGTGCATCGTGCGCTCAAGCCGACGGGCAGCTTCTATCTTGCGATCGGCGATGAGTTTGCGTCAGACCTGGCCGTTATCGCGCGGCGGAAGATCGGCTTCCACATGCGCAACTGGATCATCTGGCATTACACCTTCGGGCAGCAGACCAAGAAGATGTTCGCCAAGAGCCACACGCACATCCTGTACTTCAGCAAAGAAAAGCCACGCGCCGGGCTGACCAACATCACCTTCAACGCCGACGCGGTGCGCGTCGCCAGCGCGCGGCAGACGCAATACCGCGACCTGCGGGCGAACGCGAAGGGCAAGCTGCCTGACGACACCTGGTACCTGCGTCCGCAGGAGGCGGCGTACTTTGAGGAGACGTACAACCAGGTTCCCGTGCCTGGCGAAACGGTTCCGATGCCGTTCTTCGATCCGAACAGCTCGACCTGGAACATCAGCCGCGTGTGCGGCACGTTCAAGGAGCGCGAAGGCTGGCACGGCTGCCAGATGCCGACCGGCGTGCTCGACCGCATCATCAAGGCCAGCAGCAATGAAGGGGACATCGTCCTGGACCCGTTCAACGGCAGCGGCACCACCTGCGTCAGCGCCGCGCTGCTCGGCCGGCGCTTTGTGGGATTCGACATGAGCGAGGAATACGTCGTCCACGCCCGCAAGCGCCTCGAACACGCGCTGGACGCCCAGGAACCCAACGGCGAACTCTTCGACATCAACCGAAGTTCTAAGGTGCAGACCGAGACCGACGCCTTCGGCCGCGCCCGCGTGCAACGAAAACGCGCGGCGAAGAATGAGCCTGAAGAAGTCGCGTAACGCGGTGCAATTTCCGCGGAAAAACGATGAAACCGCAGATTGCGCAGATTACGCAGATGAAGACGAAGACCGGTTTGTCTTTGCGTTCAAAATCTGCGTAATCTGCGTAATCTGCGGTTCTCTTTTTCTGTGATCCAAGGATTTGAGAATCAGCGGTCGAATACGGGCCTGCGGTTGAGCGTGCAGCTCAGCAGGCGGAACGGGCCGTTGTTGTCGTAGTTGAGCTTGGACATGCCGCGCGCGATGAAGGTAACGCCGCGCATCACGCCCGAGGCCGGCGCGCGGGTGGGATCGCCTGACTTGGCATACTGCTGCTCGGGGTAATTCCATGTGGTGTTATTGAACGGCGAACTGAAAAACGGCGAGTCCGGTTTGGTGACGATCGAACCGCGCATCATCGTGAATCCGGACAGGCCTGCCTGCGGCCCGATCGAGCCGAGAATATCGACGTCCTCGAAGAGCACGTTGCTCGTCGTCTTGGCAAGCAGCGTGCGGCGCTGGAAGAGATTGCTGACGCGCTGCCCGCCGTCACCGCCCCCCATCGGGCCGACCCAGACATGGCCTTCAAATTGGCTGGCACGCACGACGAAATTCTGCCCGTCGTGCAGCCGCAACGCCGTCTGCTTGTTGAGCCGGTTGCGGATCGTGCAGCCTTCGATGATGACATTGCTCGACCAGTCCATCACGCGGATGCCGGTCTCGTCGCGCGATCCCGTAATCAGGGCACTGCGCGAAACCCGCACGCCGTCGCTGGTATCGATCCAGACGAAGTAACGGTCGATGATGTCGGCGACGACGCGGTCGATGGTGACGTTGCTGCTCGAATGAACGTGTACCACCTCGGCGGCGCCACGGCGGATGGTCACGTTCTCTATTTTTACGCCACTGGCGTAAGCGATGTCGAAGACCCGCGTGGTGTCACCGCCGATGATCGAATAGTTGCGGATGGTGACGTTCTTCACGCCATACACGTTGAAGACGCGCGTGAGCCGCGTCGCATCAATCGCGACGCCGCCGCCGTCGTAGACGGTATTCGACTGGCAAGTAAGCGGGGTGCGCCACCGTCGCGCCGCCTGCGCGGTGCTGCTCAGCGTGAGGCTGAGGCACAGAGCGACAAGCGCGAGGCACGGAAGCGAGAATCTGCAAGGACGGGGACTGCGGTTCAGGAAACCGCGATTTCGGCTCAGGGTGCGAATCATGTACATCCTTCCCGGTGTTGTTGGCCGGGCTGGTGCCGGCGCGAGTCATTCAAGTTGGTCCTGGTTATGGGACTTAAGTCCCTGGAAGTGACGGCACCATACAGACTTGATTTCGTGCCTCCAACCCCTTCTGTGTGCCTTTGTTCGACAAAGCAGCAGAAAACTTAAAGTCGGAATTGACTCAACGCCGATAGAAGCCCGCCTCCAGGCGCTGAGAACGCGCGTAAAGACGCCCCGCACGCCTCCGCGGTGCGGATTGGGCAGATGCGACGACCATTGCCCCTGCGTCATAACGCCGCAGGAAATCGGGTCAGCGTTTTTCGAGAATTGCGCCCGATCGCCGCGCCGCATCCGGCATCGCCTTGGCGATCGTGGCGTAGTCGACCTTCATCGCGCGGAAGTCGGTGTCCGCAGCGCGCACGCTCCATCCCGTGTATTTGGCGGCGATGAGTTGCTGCTCGGTCTCGCTGGAGAGCAGATAGTCGATGAGTTTTTTTGCATCGTCCTGCACGTCCGCTCGCTGAATGAGCGCGACCGTCGTCGGCATCGCCAGCGTGCCCACATCGGATTGATCGGGCAGCGCCATCTCGATCTTCCCGCCGGCGGCCTGCGTGGCGGCGATGTCATCGTTGTCGGTCAGGCCGAGCAGGAAATTTCCTGCCGCGATCTGCTGCGCCACGTCGGTGTTCCCACCCACCATTTTCGCGTCGTTCGCCACGAGCGCCTTGAAGAACGCATCCGCCTTCTCATCGCCCCACTGCACGTACAGCGCCGCGACATGCCCGCTGATCGTGCCGATGCCGACGTTGCCGAGGCACACTTTTCCCTTGTACTGCGGGTCCACGAGATCGCTCAATCCATGGACCTTGTCCTTGATCGACGGCGCCACGCCGATCACCCGCGCGCGAATCCCCACACCGGCCCAGCGATTCTGCGCATCGCGGTACTGCCCGCGCACGTCCTTGGCGGCCGGCGATTGGTACGGCGCGAACAGGCCTTCGTCTGTCAGCCGCACGGTGTGAAACACTTCATTCCCCCACCACACGTCACAGCGCGGGCTGGATTTTTCTGCGCGCAGTCGCTCGGCGAGGCCAACGGATTTGGTCGCCTCGGTATCGGTCTGCAGTTTCACCGCGATCCCCGTCTGCTGCGTGAACCGATCGATCAGCGGCCGCACGACCGACTCGTCCACGGACGTGTACAGCACGATCGTATGCTTCTCCGACGCGGCCTTGTCGCAACCGAACAGCCCACACATCACGACGACGAGAACTGCACTGAGAAATCGCATGCTATCGAGTGTAGTGCCGTGCGGGCCGAACGATAAGCAGAAGCGCCCCGGAGGCTTCATCCGGTCCCGCCCCCTGGCTGCAAACGAACTGAATACGAGCCGCGAAGAAGCGATGAGCGCGAAGACAAACGCGAAGAAATACAGGAACCACAGATTGCACAGATTTCACAGATGGGCTTTTTCTGAATCTGTGTCATCTGTGCAATCTGTGGTTCCCCTCCCTCATTTCTTCGCGTTTGTCTTCGCGCTCATCGTTTCTTCGCGGCAGCTTTTCAAAGCAATGGCTTTGCGCGGCCATCGGGCGTGATTCCGGTTGATCGGTTTTGGCTGGCGCGGTATTGCGGAAGACTGCGGATGTCACAACTCGACCACGAACCCGTCCGTCGCCGTGCCGCGGGACGATTTTTTGCTTACGTCTTCGACTACAGGGCGCTGCTGGTCTTCGCGATCGTCGCGGGCCTCGCGAAGTTCACGCTCAACTACAGCTTTCCCTGGCTGATCGGTGCCGCCGTCGATCGCGTGATCCGCCCGACCACGACGGTCTCCGATGCGTCGCGGATGCACTGGATGGAACTGCTGGCGGTGCTGGGCGTGGCGTTCTCGATCGCGCACGGGTTCTCGAGCTATTTCCGCGGCTACCTCGCCGCCAAGCTGGGCAGCCGGATCATCCGCGATGTGCGGCAGGACCTGTTCGATCACCTGCACCGCCTGTCGCTTCATTTTTATTCCAAGGAACGCACCGGCAGCATCGTCAGCCGCATTATCACCGACATCCAGACGTCGTCGCAGATCGTCAACGGCGGGTTGATCAACATCGCGATGGACTCCTTCAGCATGGTGGCGGGGCTGTGGCTGATCTTCGCGATCAACGCCAAACTCGCCGCCGCCACGCTCATCGTGCTGCCGCTGTACGGCGTGATGTTCAAGCTGCTGAACCCGCGCGTTAAAAGCGCCAGCCAGCGCGTGCAGAGCCAGATCAGCAAGATCAGCGGCAACGTGCAGGAGGGCATGGCCGGCATCGCGCTGGTGAAGACCTACGCCGCCGAGGCCCGCGAGGCGGAGCGCTTTCGCGAAGACACCGAGGAGCACTACGGCCGAGTGCTCGAGCAATCGAACCTCTCGCAGCTCGTCGGCGCCTGCAGCGAAGGGCTCATCCACGTCGGCCAGACCATCGTCATCGGCTACGGCGGATATCTCGGGATCAAAGGCGAGATCAGCGCCGGCGAGGTCGTCAAATTCATGGGCTATCTCGCGGTGATGTACCTGCCGGTGCGCCGCTTCGCCGAGATCAATGTCGTCTGGCAAACCAGCCTGGCGGCGATCGATCGCGTGTTCGAAGTCTTCGACATCACCCCAAAAATCACCGAGAAGCCCGACGCCCCAAAAACCGGCCCGCAGCACGGCGAGGTGCGCTTCGAGCACATGAGCTTCGACTACAGCGACGACAGCGACGAATCGCGCATCCGCCTCGAAGAGTTTGACGCCAGCATCCCCAAGCCGATCACCCCGCACCCGCGTCCGGTGCTGGCGGAGATCGATTTCACGGTGAAAGCCGGCGAGCGCATCGCGCTGGTCGGGCCGAGCGGGTCGGGCAAGACCACGCTCGTCTCGCTGCTGCCTCGCCTCTACGACGTCAAGGCCGGCCGAATCCTCATCGACGGCGTCGACGTGCGCGACTACCGCCTGCGACCCCTCCGTCGCGCCATCGGCATCGTGCAGCAGGACAGCTTTCTCTTCAGCGGCACGATCGGCGAGACCATCGCCTACGGCCGACCCAAGGCGACCGACGCCGAGATCATCGAAGCCGCCAAGGCCGCCAACGCGCACGAGTTCATCAGCACGCTCGACGACACCTACAACGGCAGGATCGGCGAACGCGGCGTCAACCTCTCCGGCGGGCAGCGGCAGCGGCTCAGCATCGCCCGCGCCATCCTCAAGACCCCGCGCAACCTCATCCTCGACGAAGCCACCAGCGCTCT
This sequence comes from Tepidisphaerales bacterium, assembly GCA_038224615.1. Taxonomy (GTDB): domain Bacteria; phylum Planctomycetota; class Phycisphaerae; order Tepidisphaerales; family Tepidisphaeraceae; genus JBBRFH01. Next base: position 6,454 of record JBBRFH010000045.1, on the reverse strand, counting down.
GGACAGACACAGCGAGGCGCTCGTCCAGGAAGCCCTCGAACGCCTGATGACCGGCCGCACCTGCTTCATCATCGCCCACCGGCTCAGCACGGTCCGCAACGCCCACCGCATCGTCGTCCTCGAGCACGGCCGCATCGTCGAGATCGGCAGCCACGCAGAATTGTTCGCGCAAGGCGGACTCTATTCCCGCCTCGTCGAGCAGCAGTTCGGGCGGTTTGTCGAACCCACCAGCAGCGTGATCGGAAATGACGATTGACGAAACTTCAAATCCGAAGCACTCGATCGCTTCTTCATTCGAGTTTGAAGCCTTTCAACAACTGTTCTCATTACCCAGAGCGCAAGCCACCGAAACGAAATGCGATCCACGAATCTGCACGAATCGACACGAATTCAGACATGGAATTCTCTTCTTGGTCTTATTCGTGCTGATTCGTGCTGATTCGTGGAGAGGTCTTCTTGAGTGTTCCCGGGGTGATTCAACGGGCTCAATGTCGAATCGGGCCTTTGCACAATTCCATTTCAACCACCAAGCCACCGGGACGAAATGCGATCCACGAATTCGCACGAATCGACACGAATTCAGACATGGAATTCTCTTCTTGGTCTTATTCGTGCTGATTCGTGAAGATTCGTGGAGAGGTCTTCTTGAGTGTTCCTGGGATTATTCAACGGGCTCATTTCGGATTTGATTCGGATTTCCGGTTTCGTCATTCGGGTTTCCCCTCTCCGCTGCGACTGAATCCACGCATCACTTGCGCCCTGCGCATTGAATCGCGTCGAGATACGCCGAATGATATTCACAGATGCGCCGCATAGAACTCCCCATCCCTGCTCAGTGTGCCGACAATAATTCATCCGCCGCGTGCGACGTGTGCGTGCGCGACAGTCTCGCTGGCGTGCCGGGCATCATGCACATCGAGGTGCTGCCCAGCGCCAACATGGTGACGCTCGACATTGATCCCGCGCGGTTCGACGCCGCATTGCTGCCCAAGCTTCAGGAGTGGGGTGCCTGTGCGATGTTGCAGTCGCTGGCCGACGCGGTGGGGCCGCGCTCGCGGTTGTCAAACGCGATCGGGTGGCTCGTCCGCAATGACGAGGTCGGCCTCGTCGTCATGAGCGGCATCCTCCTGCTCAGCGGCTATCTCACGCACATTCTCGGCGGGCCGTACTGGGTGCGAGTGGCGCTGCTGATCGGCAGCGCGCTGACATCGAGCACGCGGACCTTCCCCGAGGCGCTGCACATCCTTCGGCGCTTCCGCCTCGACGTCGACGTGCTGATGTTCGCCGCCGCCATCGGTGCGGCGTCGCTGCAGCACTACGAGGAAGGCGCGTTGTTGCTGTTCCTCTTCGGTCTGGGTTCCGCCGGCGAAGAATTGGCGCTCGGGCGGGCGCGACGCGCGATTGAATCGCTCACCACGCTGGCACCGGATACCGCGATTCGTCTCGACGACGCCGGAAACGAAACGACCGTGAAGGCCGATGTTTTGAAACCCGAGGATCGCATCCTCGTCCGCCCGTTCGATCGGATTGCCGTCGATGCGCAGGTCGCCGAGGGTGCCAGCGACGTCGACCAATCCTCGATCACCGGCGAATCCGTTCCCGTCGCTAAGAAAACCGGCGACGACCTCTTCAGCGGCACGCTCAACGGCGAAGGCCGGCTGGTCGCCCGCGTGCTTCGGCCGACAAGCGAATCGACGCTGGCCCGCGTGATTCACATGGTCGAGGAGGCGCAGGATCAGAAGGGCGCGACGCAGCGCTTCACCGACAAGGTCGAGGCCGTCTACGTTCCGTTGGTGTTCCTCGCGACGCTGGTGCTGATCGTCCTGCCGCCGCTGCTGACGAACGTGCCGTGGGGCCTGACGTTCTACCGCGCGATGGCGTTCATGACCGCCGCCAGCCCGTGTGCGCTGGCGATCGGCACACCGGCGGCGATGTTGTGCGGCGTGGCGCGGGCGGCGCGGATGGGCGTGCTCGTTAAAGGCGGGGCGCATCTGGAGACGCTGGCGCGCGTGAAAGCCGTTGCGCTGGACAAGACCGGCACGCTCACTGAAGGCCATCCGAGCGTGCGGCACATCGTGACCATCGCCGGGCTGACCGACGACCGCGCCCTGGCGCTGGCGGCGGCAATCGAGCAACACGCCAATCACCCGCTCGGCACCGCAATCGTCGGCGCGGCCAAGGCGCGGAATGTCGAGCTGCCGACCGCCGACGACGTGCAACAGCGCGCCGGCCTCGGCATTACCGGCGTGATCGACGGGCGCGCCTTTGCCGTCGGCAAGACCGAGGTCGGCGGCGATCTGGCGCAATGGCCGGCCGAACTGCGGCAGGCGGTGGAGACGTTGCGGTCCACCGGACACACGCTCGTCGCCATCGCCCAGGACGGCGTGGCAGTGGCGATCATCGGGCTTATCGATCAGCCCCGACCTACTGCGCGGCAGGCCGTCGCCGCGCTGCGCGCCGCCGGCGCGACGCACATCGCCATGCTCACCGGCGATCATCCGTCCGCCGCCGCTTCGATCGCGCGCACGCTCGACATCACCGACGTCCGCGCCAACCTGCTGCCCGAGCAGAAGCTGCAGATCATCGACGAGATCACCAAGCAGTACGGGCCGGTGGCGATGGTGGGTGATGGCGTCAACGATGCGCCCGCGCTCGCCAAAGCCGCTGTCGGCGTCGCCATGGGTGCCGCCGGCACGCAGGTCGCGATGGAAACCGCCGATCTTGTCCTGATGGGCCACGACCTCTCGCGCCTCGCCGACGCGCTGCGACTCGCCCAGCGCGCCCGGCGCACGGTGATGCAGAACCTGGTCATCGCGCTCGGCGTGATCTGCGTCGTCGCCCCGCTGGCGGCGCTCGGGCACACCAGCCTCGGCATCGCGGTCCTGCTGCACGAGGGGTCGACCGTCGTCGTCGTCCTCAACGCGCTACGGCTGCTGCGGATGAAGGCGTGATCCCACCGCGCGGATCAGCCGCGAAGATGCGAAGAGCGCAAAGATAAACGCGAAGAATTCCATTTCTGGCTTTCTTCGCGTTCTTCTTCGCGCTCTTCGTTACTTCGCGGCTTACTCTTCTTCCTTCAGCGCGAACCCGCTTGTCACCTGCTGCGCCACCTGCGGCGGCGCGGGTTCGTAGCGGGCGAAGTCCATGACGAAGCTGCCCTGGCCTCCGGTGACGCTCTTGAGCTGGCTTTGGTACTGCATGACCTCGCTCATCGGCGCCTCGGCGGTCACCTTGGCGATGCCGCCGGCGAGGATGTCGGTGCCCATGATTCGCCCGCGCTTGCCGGAGAGGTCGCCGGTGATGGCACCGAGCTTGTCTTCGGGCACGGTCACCTCGAGGCTGACGATCGGCTCGAGCAGCGCCGGATGCGCCTTCTTGAACGCATCAATGAACGCCCATTTGCCGGCGGTCTTGAAGGCGATTTCCTTGCTGTCGACGGGATGGTGCTTGCCGTCGTAGACGATCACGCGCACGTCCTGCACCGGGTAGCCGGCGATGACGCCATGCTCGTACGCCTCGCGGACACCTTTCTCGACGGCGGGCACAAACTGCCCGGGAATGGTGCCGCCGAAAATTTCGTTGGCGAATTCAAAGCCCGGCCCGCCGTTGCGCGAGCTGAGCGGCGAATCGGTCGGCAGCGGCTCGACGCGCAGGAACACCTCGCCGAACTGTCCGGCACCGCCGGTTTGCTTCTTGTGGCGATGATGGCCTTCGGCGTTGGTGAGAACCGTCTCGCGGTAGCTGATCTTCGGGGGCTTGGTTTCCAGCAGGATGCCCCGCGCCGCCAGTCGCTCCAGCACCATCTTCAGGTGCAGTTCGCCCAGGCCATGGATGACCAGTTCGTGCGTCTGCTTGTCGACGCTCCACTTGAAGGTCTGATCCTCCTCGGCGAGCTTCTGAAGCTGAACGCTGATCTTGGTCTCGTCGCCGCGCGCCTTGGGGATGATCGCCAGGCCGTACATGCCGGTGGGAAACGCCGCCGCTTTGAGATGCACACTGTCCAGCGCGTGATCGTCGTGAAGAACGTCGTTGAAGTGAACGTCTTCAATCTTGGCCACCGCGCCGATGTCGCCGGCGATAATCTCGCTGACCTCGGCGTGATCCTTCCCCTGCAGGTGGAAGATATGCCCGAGCTTGATGCTCTTCTTGTTGTGTCCGATGTAGACCTGCGACTGGCCGGTCACCTTGCCTTGGTGTACGCGGAAGACGGCGAGCTTTCCGACGAACGGATCGCTTGTCACCTTAAACACGTGCGCGATGAGCGGCTTTTCCGCGTCATTCCAATAGTCGAACGGGACTTCGCGCCCATTCTGCTCCAAGCCCACAGCGGGTCTGCCGTGGGCGTCGGCGAAGGTCATGAACGGGCGCAGATTGCCCTCCAAAGGCGAGGGAAAGTGCATCGCCATCGCGTCGAGCAGTTCCACGATGCCGACCATGTTCTTTGAATCGCAGAACAGCACGGGAATCACGTGCGCCTCGTCCATGGCACGCTCGAAGGCGTTATGCAGCGCCGAATAGTCAGGCTCCTCACCGCCGAGGTATTTTTCGAGCAGGTTGTCGTCCATTTCGACGATCTGGTCGAGGATCTGGGCGTGGCATCGCTTGACGGTGTCGAAATCGGATTTGCCGTCGGAGTTCAGCAGCGTATCGACCACGCCCTGCCCGCCGCCGAAGGGAAGATTGATCGGGATCACTTCAGCGCCGAACGTGTCGCGCAGGCTTTCAACGAGCGCGGCGAGCTGCGCCGGCGTCACCTGGTCGATGCGGTTGATGATGATGGCGCGGGGCAGGTTGCGCTCGCGGGCGATGTCCATCATCTTGCGGGCGACGACCTCGATGCCCGAACTGGCATTGATGACGACCGCGACGGTCTCGACCGCCGGCAGGCAGGCGATGGCGGCGCCGATGAGATCGGGCTGCCCGGGCGCGTCGATGATGTTGATCCGGCAGTCCTTGTGATCAAGGTGCAGAACCGACGTGTAAACCGAATGCTTGTGCTCGATCTCCAGCTTGTCGAAATCAGAGACACTCGAACCGTCAAGCGTCGAGCCACGGTGACCTTTGGCGCCGGACTTGAAGAGCATCGCATCGACGAGCGACGTCTTCCCGGCGCCGGCGTGGCCTACCAATAGAATATTCCTGATCTGAGCAGTCGTGTAAGCAGGCATGACGAAACCTCCGTCTAAAAGAAGACTCCGCGTGTGATGGCAGGATATTAACGCGCCTGCGGTGAAGACGTTGAGGAAAAGTGTCTGGATTTTGTCACGGCGAACGGAATGCGAACGGATCGCGCCCCACCGGGGTCCGGTTCCTTCCCCGACGAGCACTCTGCAGCGCGAGGATCGAGAAGCGCAGATTTCGACTCCCGCCTCCGCATGGCTTCGGTATTCATCTGCGAAATCTGCGGTTCAAATGTCTGCGCCTGTACACATCGTTCGTCGCCCCTCACAATCGCCGGCACACGCGATGGCGACGCTCGAATACCAAAACCCCGACGAATACCGCATGACGCTCGGCGAGCATCTCGAGGAGCTGCGCCGACGGCTGATCCTGGCGATCATCGGGTTCGCCATCGCGCTGGTCGGTTGCCTCTGGTTCGGACGCGACGTGATGGCAATGTTCTGCCGGCCGCTCATCACCACACTGCGGCAGTACGACGTCAACCCGCAGATGTACTTCATGGACCTGGCCGACCCGTTCATGGTCTACCTGAAGATCAGCATGATCGCGGCACTGGTGCTCGCCTCGCCTTGGATCGTGTGGCAGCTCTGGCTCTTCGTCGCCGCCGGGCTTTACACGCACGAGCGCAAGACGGTCACCCGCTACGTGCCGCTGAGCCTGGCGCTGCTGATCGGCGGCGTGGTGTTCGTCTACTTCCTTGTGCTGCCTTGGACGATCCAGTTCTTTGTCGCCTTCAGCTTGTCGATCCCGTTGCCCGAGGAGTTCAACCCCAACCCCGCCGGCGCGATCGCCACGTCGCAGCCCAGCGTTCCGACCCACGTTGACGCCCTTAACGGCGATCCCGTGAAACCGCAGCCGTTTCAACTCTGGTTCGACACGCAGCAGCGGCGGATGAAATTCTTCTACGACGGCAAGGTGCGCGTGGTGCAATTTGGTGCCGAGAGCCTGACCAGCCCGATGCTGACCCTGCCGGATTACATCGACCTCGTTTTTGGCATGCTGTTCGTGTTCGGCCTGAGCTTCCAGTTGCCTCTGGTGGTGCTGGCGCTGGCGAAAGTGGGCATCGTCGAGGTGCAGACGCTGCGCGGCACACGGAAGATGGTCTATTTCGTGATGGCGATTGTTGCCGCCGTGATCACGCCCGGCGACGTCATCACCGCCACCGTCGCGCTGATGGTGCCGCTGTGCCTGTTGTTTGAGCTGGGCATTTTCCTTGCCGCGCGATCGACGCCGCTGGACCGTTCGATTCTCCCGGATTGAATGCGGCTGGGAG
>JBBRFH010000044.1:0-16187 GCA_038224615.1 Tepidisphaerales bacterium | reverse complement strand
CGGAGGCACCGAAGCGGTAAAACTCGTTCAACTTCTGCTCGTTCGAGTTGAGGCCTTCGGTCGCGGTAAGTCCGCGGGCACGGTCGCCGCCCACCCAGCCGGCCGAGTCAGCGAACCCGAAATCCATGTGTCCATCGGCGTACAGCACGTTCGGGCCGTCCGCAGCGTGGTCAAGCCGGGAGGCAGGGGCGCTTGGCTTTTCGAGAGCGGCAGCTTCGTCGGTGGACAATTCGGTTTCTCGGTCGGATTGGGCGTCGTTCAAGCCGTGATCGAATTTCTCCATCGCCATCGCGTTATGAGTGGAGCCCGGATTGAGCACGGCCTGCGCGTAATACCCCATCGTCCCCAGCGCCACCGCCGCCGCGAGCGCGAGGGGGGCGCGGGTCACGATGGGATTGCGCAACGCGGCGAGGCTCAGTCGCGAGCGGCTCTGAAGGTGGGCGATGGCGCGATCGGCGAGGTCGGCGGGGGCGGCGTCGGGGGTGAAGAGCGCTTGCATGTGCGTGTCCAGTCGGGCCAGTTCGGCATCGGGGATGTCGTCGGGCGCGGGTTGGGTCGTGTCGTCGGTCATAAGACACCTCCGGCGGACATCGCCGCGGGTGTGGGACGGGGCGTAATCGGTGACGGTTCGCGCAGTTGATCGCGCAAAAGTTCAAGCCCGCGATGCAGCAGGCCGCGAACGCTGCCGGTGGTGAGTGCGAGCTGGCGGGCGATCTCACTGGTGTCGGCGTCGCTCAGGTAACGCAAGGCAAGGACGTCGCGGTATTGATCGGGCAGGGCTTGCATGGCTTCGATCGCTCGTGATTTCTCTTCGTTCAGAGTTGCTTGTTGCTCTGGCGAAGACGCAACGGTTGGCGCTGGAGAGTCGTCCGGCTCGGTGTTGCTCGACGGGCCTTGTCGCTTGCGGCGTGAGCGGTGCTTGTGCTCATCCAGCCGCACGCGTTGGGCGATCGCAATCAGCCACGGGCGAAAGCGGGCGGGCGAATCGAGCGTGTGGATGTTCCGCCAGGCGCGCAAGTAGGTCTCCTGTACGAGGTCGTCGATGAGCGAACGGTCCACGGCGCCGACGCGCAACGCGATCTGGCTCCAGACGAGCCTTGCGGTGCGATGCACCAAGGCCTCGAACGATGGACGGTGCCCCCGCACCGCGCGGGCGGTGATGGTTTGGTCGTCTGCGTAGTCTGGGTCGGGTCTCAACGGCTCGCCTTCGGCATCAGACACATGGGCATCTCCGCGCGTTTCGCTTCGCTGCTCACACCAGTAGACGACTCTTGGACGCGCGGCGCGCGCGGAAAGTTCCCGCTTCAAAAAACTGACCCCGGCTTCGCGACGGCAGAGCCGCCAAGCGACGATGAGCGCCAACGCAAACGCTAAAAAACCAGGAAAGTTTAGTAGCCCGAAGCCTGCGTCGCGGCGTCGGTGGGCGCGGCGCGGAGTTCATTAACGATCGCCGTCGACGCGCTCAGACCCAGGCGCGATGCGCCGGCCTCGATCATCTGCAGCGCCGCAGTGAGATCGCGGATGCCGCCGGACGCTTTGACCTTGATCGCGCCCTTGCCGTGCTTGTGCATCCACTGCACCGCCTGCACCTGCGCCCCGCCGGCGGGATGGAAGCCGGTGCTGGTCTTGATGTAGTCGCACCCGCTCTCGGTGACGGCCCGGCAAGCAAGCGCGATCGTCTGCTCCTGCCGGTCCTTGTTCACCGCCAGCAGCGCTGCGCTTTCGACGATCACTTTGATCAGCACGTCCGGCCGGGTCGCGCGGGCGGAGCGGACGACCTCCATTAACTCGTCCCGCGCTGCCTCGAAGTTGCCTTCGATCAGGTGCGGCAGGTGGGCGACGATGTCGATCTCGTCGGCGCCGTCCTTGATGGTGCTACTGGCTTCGATCGCCTTGATGGTCGACTTGTGCGTGCCGTTAGGGAAGCCAATGACGGTACACGTCTTCACCCCGCTTCCCTTGAGCCGCCTCGCGACGTGCGCCACGAACGGCGGCGCGACGCAGACGCTCCAGAAGCGAGAGGCGATCGCCTCGTCCACGATCTTGTCGACGTCCTTCGCCAGCGCCTCGGGCTTCAGAATCGTGTGGTCAATCATCGCGGCGAGTTCGGCGGGGGTCATAAACCGCCTTTGTACCCCGAATCCGACGAAACCGGCAACGGCTTTCAGGGCGATGACGCCTGTCGAAACCAGATTTCCTGACCAAATTCAGAGGGCCGAATGGCGCGGGAGGTGTCCGCTTCGGTTCTGCGTCGTTAGGATCTTTGAATAACCACCAAGGACACCAAGATCACCAAGAAGGAAGGGGATCTTTACCGCGATTCTTGGTGCCCTTGGTGCTCTTGGTGGCTGAAACAGAGTTTTTCAAAGGTGCCCGTTCGGATTTGATTTCTGGTTTCTGGTTTCGTCATTCGGATTTTGCTCGTAACCTTGACGCCAGATGATCGTCCAAGAGGTTGCCATGACTTCCCGCGCCCACCTATCAATCGCACTTTTGCTGTCTCTGTCCGCACCGGTTCTAGCCGACCCGGTGCAACTGCCTTACCAGTCCCCGGACGGCAGCGGCAACCAGTGGATTATCTATTACCAGGGCAGCGTGCAGCAGCAGGGCAATCAGCCGGTCTTCTCGCAGGCGGGCATAATCACCGTTAACGGGCAGCAGCCGCAGCAGAGCCAGCAGACCGGCAACTTCGACGCCGCCAACAAGGAGCTGACCCTCACCTTCGATCCCCGCGGCCCGGTGCGGCACGCGCGGCGGCTTAAATTTGAGGAGGATGCCAACGTCGTTCGCGTCATCGACATCTTCGACAACACGCAGGACCGCGAGGTCTCGCTCAACATCCAGTTGATGACCAGCACCAACTATGGCGTGAACGACTCACAACTCATCGTCGACCCCAAGGCCAAAGCCAATGCGGGCCCGGCTGCGCCGGAAGGGAACATCGGCTGGGTGGCCAACACCGGTGCCGAGCGGGCGGCGATGGCACTGCAGGCGGGCAAGGGCAGCCGGGTGAAACCGACCATCCGCTACCAGCCCAGCAATCAGTGCATCACCAACTTTCAGATCAAGATCGCCCCGAAACAGAAGTCGGCGATCGTCACCTGGTACGGGACGTTCGACAACGCTGACGCCGCGACCACGTGGATCGACGCGCTCAAGGAGTCCAAGGCGATCAGTGACCTGCCGACCGAACTCCGCAAGGTGATCGTCAACGTGCGCGGCGGCGGCGGTGGTTTCGTCGGGGATCGCGAACTGCTCCGCGGCAGCACGACCGCCGATATCCTCGAACTGCGTGGCGGGGACCAGATGCGCGGCGATATCAAGCTCGACAGCTACGCGCTCAAAACCCCCTACGGCACGATCAGCTTGCCCGCCAAGAGTGTCGCGGGGATTTTCAACGTCGGCGACTACCGCCCGCGGCAACTGCTGGTCACCATCGATGGCGAGATCTTCGGCGGCGAACTGCAGCAGGCGACGATCCCGCTGCAACTGGCCAGCGGACAGGTCACCCAGGTGCCGATGGCGCAGGTGCAGCGACTCGGCTATCGCGCCGCCTCGGCGGACCCGCCGGAATGGAAGTTCGATCAGCCGATGGTCTTTTTCACCGGCGGCGAGCGCTGCCGAATCGCGGCGCTAGCCGAACCGATCGAGCTCGTCACCCGCTACGGCACCCTCAAGCTAGCGCCGGCCCAGGTCTCCACGATCCTGCTCGGCGGGAGCGGCGCGCAGGAGGTCTTCCTCAGCGACGGCTCGCATCTCACTGGCGTCGTCAGCCGGAGCGTCTGGCCGTTGAAATTGCTCACCAGCACGTCGGCCGATCCGGTCCAGGTGACGTCGGCGGCGATCGAACGGCTGCAGCTCAAGGCGCCCGAGAGCAACGTCGGTGCCGGCGCTGCAACGCTCGGCCTGAGCGGAACCGATGTCGTCTCCGCCAGGCTCGACGGGCAGATCAAGTTGATCACGACCTTCGACACCCTTTCACTGAACGCGCCGGAGATCGCCGCCATTGTCCGGCCCGATCCGGGTCTGCCGGACGTGCAGGTGACGATGTTCGACCAGAGCACGTTCCGCGGCACCATCGACGCGCCCACGCTGCCGATCCAACTGACGGCCGGCCCGAAGCTCGATATCGCCGTCGCCGCCATCCGCGATTATCAAAACCCCCGGCCGTTCCCGGCGCAGTCGGTCGTCACCCAGGCGAACGACCTCATCGCCCAACTGGGCGTCGGCGACTGGAAACAGCGTGAGCAGGTCGAAGTACAACTGACGGCGATGGGCCCCGCGCTTGTCAGCGTGCTTGAGGATGCGTCGCCGAAGCAAGGCCCCGAAGCGCGCGAGCGGCTGACGGCGATCATCAAGGCGATGAAAAAAGACCAGCCGCCGCTGACCTCGCACCTGCCGATGCCGCCGCCGATTGAATAACGCTCCGGACGCTGAGCAGCTTGTCATCCTGAGCGCCGCGAAGGATCTGCTCGCGGCGTGAAGGCCCGGTGGTCATCGCAGAGATGTCGACGTGAGTCAGGCTTTCCATCGTCCGCCGGGAAAACGTCAAAACCACGGCACCGGCGAGTAGATCCTTCGCGGCGCTCAGGATGACAAACGTCTCTGCGACTGTCGCATTGCCGCTCATCATCCGTCGGCCCGGCCGACCATGCGGTTGAAGCGGAAGCTCATCCACCAGAGCACGACGCCGGAAAATGCGATCTGCACGATGCCCGCGATGAACATGTACGCCAAGAACTCATACATGGTGACCTGCCGCCCTCCGAGGTAGATGGGGGACTCAAAGTTGGCGCTCCAGCCGAAGCGGTCGATGCCTTCCCCGAGATACCACCAGGGGAGATAGTAGAGCGTAAGCTCGGGCAGTGCGTCGCCGCGCCAGCCCGGCGCGCGGATGAGCGGGCCGATCGCCAGCAGCACGAGCGGGACCACGCCGTAGACGAGCACGGGCATCAGCAGGTTCAGTACGACTGCAGTCGTCACGCGCGTGCATCGGAGCGAGAAATACAGCCCCGTTGCGATCCACGGGAAGATGAAGGTGATCGTCACCCATGTCGCGATAAGCCCGCCCCACGGCGATAGCAAGCCGGCCAGGATGAAGCCGCCGAAATGCGCCACCATGAGCAGGCACGGCCACATCAGCCGGCGCAGCACGCCCACAAGCTTGCCCGCAACCAACGTCGCGCCGCTGATTGGTGTGGCGATTAGCAATGTCCACGTGTCGCTCTCCTTTTCGGTCGCGATGGCGGTGGCTGACAGCACGATTGCGATCAGGAAAAGCAGGCCGTGAAAAATGAACGCGTAGCCGATCCGCGAATCGGCGCGGTGAAGTTCGCCGATCCCCCACAGGCCCAGGTACGAGAGTCCGAGAAGCGCCAGCACGATGGAGGTGGCGAGCACGCGCTGCCACGTGCGCGCCAGCAGCGGCCGGCGCAGCTCGTGCCAGAGGATCGGGTAATCGCTCACCGGCCGGTGCGCGCGCAGGGGACGATCGAAGCCACTGGGTTTCTGGTAGTCCAGCGTTCCCGGCAACGGCGGCGATAGCGCGACGGCGTCGGTGGGCGTCAACGCCTCGATCGGCAACGCCGGGAAGGCCGGCGGCATCGGCGTGGAAATGGCGGCGGCAGACTCGCCACGCTCATGGCGGGCGTGCCGGCGAACCACGCGCGCCGACATCAGCGTCAGTACCAGCGCCAATCCCATCTGCCCCCAGACCGCCGGCCACCACGAAAACGTCCCCATTCCGCGGCCCATCGTCATCAAGCCGGTGGTGTAGACCGGGTGCGTCGCGAGGAAGACCTTCGCGGCGGTCATCCAAAATGCCGGCGATGCGCTCGAACTGCTTTGGTAACTGCGCATGTACCCGAAGATCAACATCGCCCCCAGCAGCGGCAAGACGAAATAGATCGCCGCCTGGATCAGGTACGCCATCAGGATGACGGCCCAGGCGCGCTTCATATAACAGGAGAGCCACAGCCCGAGCGCCGCCGACCCCAGTGCCGTCGCCGCCGCCAGGGTGAGAGCGCCGAAGACGTCGGCGATCTCGACGCCGCCGAGCAGTCGCACGATCGCCAGCACGGGCAACGTCAGCCCGAGCAGCATCACCGCCGTCAGCATGCGCGACGACAGTTTTCCGCCGACGATCTGCCACGCGTTGATCGGCGTCATCAGCAGCACATCGAGCGTCCGCCGCAGCTTCTCCGAACCGATCGCCGTGCTGGTGAGTACCGGGCCGATCAGGTGCATCGCCACGACGCTGAACATCGCAAACGTGACGAAGAAATACCGCCCCATCTCCGCCTGCCGCTGCGCCGCGACGACGACGCTGCTGTTGCGATTGCCATAGCCGTCGTAGCGGTAGCTCTGCGACTCGCTCACCCAGCACATGAACAACACGAAGAGCAGGATCCCGAGGTACGCCGACCGAAGGAAGTAAGTGCGTTTGCGCCGCGCCATCTGGCGCAGCTCCTTGGCAAAGATGGGTCCAAACGGCCAGAGCCCCCGAATGGTCTGTGCGAACGATGCCATGCGGTGGACATCATGCTATGGGAATGACAAATGACAAAACCCAAACGACAAATCAGACCCCAGTAAGCCGACGGGCTTCCTCATCTGTCACTTGAGTTTTGTCATTCGCCATTCCGCGACCCGGTTCGCCCGTCGGGTTACGCGGCGAGGTTGAAATCGTCGAAGTCGGTCGGCTTTGACGCCTGCTTGGACGGTTTCGACGCGGACTTCGTCGCAGACGCCTGGGGCTTGCGAAGCGAGGGCGTCGACGTTGGCGTCGACACTTGCGTCGCGCGTGCGCCGCGGACGAGTTGGAGCAACTCGTTAACCATCGACTTCATCTGCTGCGCCTGCGCCGACAACTCTTCGCTGGCGGCGGCGGATTCCTCGGCGTTGGCGGCGCCGGACTGGGTGACCTTGTCCATCTGGGTGACGGCAGTGTTGATCTGGGCGATGCCCTTGGTCTGCTCGCCGCTGGAGGCGGCAATCTCGGCGATCAGGCTGCCGACCTTGTCCGACTTCTGCACGATCTCCGCCAGTCGCTCGCCGACCGTGCCCGCGATCGTCACGCCGTTCCGAGCGCTGCTGACCGATGTCTCGATCATGGCGGCGGTGTTCTTCGCCGCCTCGGCGCTGCGCATCGCCAGGTTGCGAACCTCTTCAGCGACGACCGCGAATCCCTTGCCCGCCTCGCCGGCCCGCGCCGCTTCGACTGCGGCGTTCAAGGCGAGCAGATTGGTCTGGAACGCGATCTCGTCGATCACCTTGATGATCTTCGCCGTGTCCTGCGCGCTCTTCTCGATGTCGTGAATCGCGCCGCTCATCTTGCTCATCGCATCATTGCCTTTGCCGGCGGCACCGCGGGCGTCGTCGGCAAGATTCGTGGCCTGCTGGGCGGCCTCGGCGTTCTTGTTCGTCATCGCGCTGAGTTCCTCGAGACTGCTGCTGGTCTCCTCGAGGCTGGCCGCCTGTTCGCTGGCACCGGACGCCAGGGACTGTCCGGCGTTGGCGATCTGCTGCGACGCCGACGCCACCTCCGACGCGCGCTGCCCGAGCGGGTCGGCGAGCGCGTTGAGCACCTTGTTGATTCCCCGCCCGATCCACCATCCAAGGAAAATCGCCACGCCCAATCCACCGATCAGCGTGATCAACGCGGCGCGCTGCCCAAACTGTGCCGCTGCGACGGCGCTTATTCCGCGGTCGTGGCCTTTGGTCTGGAAGTAGGTGGCGAGTTTGTCGAGCGCAGCGCGATACGTGTCCTGGGCAGGACGCATCTCCTGCTCGACGACCCGCGCGGCGTCCGTCTTCTTCCCGTCGCGGCTGAGTCCCAGCACCTTGGTCCGCGCGGCGCGAAACGGCCCCGCCGCGGTCCTGCAGTCGGCCACGAGTTGTTTCTCTTCAGGCGTGTCGCAGCGGGCCTCGATCTCGGTGTACAGGCCGTCGATTTCCTTGCCGATCTCGACGATGCCGGCTTCCTCCTTGGCCATGAATTCGGGATTCTCTGTGAAGATGTGGCGCATCGTCGCCAACGCGCTGCCGCGCAGCGCCGACACGCACCGCGTCGCGTCGACGGCGGCGGGGAACGAGTCTTCGGCGACCGTGTGGACTTCCTCCACGAGTTGGCGGAACTCGATATAGGCAAAGCCCCCCATGACGGCGAGTACGACAACGCAGCCTGTAAACCCTGCCGCGATGCGACGACCTATCGTCATGTTCATCAGCACACCTGCTCCATTTCAATTAAGACCCGACCGTCCGCAACCGGACGCCACAACACCTGTTTCGGCGTATTGGGGCGCGGTCGTTAACCGACTTCCGGCCGTTGCCAACCGAGGCGAATCCGCTGTTTCGCATTGAAAATGGTGGATTTGTGGGCCGAATTGCGGTTTTTCAGGCACTATCGCAAAGCAATCGCCGCACGGCGGGCGATTCGCGGGTCAGGTTGATCGCCGCGCACGACAACATGCCGCAGCAAAAACCACAAAATTGGGGAATTATCTACGGCCCCTTGGAGTGCGGGCACCGCAGCGCAGGGCGAACGACGGGTCTTAGACGAGCCGTACTTCCACTTTGCCCGCCTGCGCGCCGGCGGTGCGTTGCAGCGCCAGGTCGTGCGCGGCGTGGTAATGACGTGAGAGCTGTTCCCAGTCGAACTGGTCGCTGAACGCCTCGGTGCGATTACGCAGCTCAATCCGCTGCCGCCGATTCAGCGACGCGAAGTACGCCATGTAATCGGCGAGTTCGTCGGCGGCCTGGTCGAAGCTCTTGTTGCGACGGTGAACGACCGTGATGCCGTGCTCGTGCGGGCGATCGACGTGCTCCTTCACATAGCTGCCGAACCCCGAAAGGTCCGTCGTGACGGCCGGCACACCGCTGGCGATGCATTCCATCGGCGTGTAGCCCCACGGTTCGTAGTAGCTCGGGAACACGCCCATGTGACAGCCACGCACGAACGTGTCGTAATCCAGACCGATCAGCGGCGAGGTCGCAGTGACGAACTGCGGGTGGAAGACGACCTTCACCGGGTCGTCGGCGTTGTTGATAAGCCCGCGATGGCGCAGGTGACGCAGCGTCAGATCGGTGGCGTCGTCGATAAGATCATGCGTGACGATCGTTGGCAGGCGATTGGTGCGCAACGCCGCCGTGAAACGCTTGAGACGGATGCCGACTTCTTCGTCGATCAGGTCGCCGCGATGCAGGTCGCGCCCGGTCGCGCTGGCCATGAAAATCCGCCGACCGATCTCTTCCTGCAGGTATTCGCAGTAGCGTTGCAGTTCGCTCATCCGCGCCTGGTTCTGCAAGGTTTCGACGTTGATGTTCCGCACCGGTGCCTTGGTGATGATGAACGTCACCACGGTGGGCGGATTCTGCATCTGCTTGAGCCGCTGGTTCAACCGCCACAGGGACTCGATAAACATATCGATGCCCTTGTTGCGATATTCGTATCGCCCGGAGGTGAAAACGTAGAGCGTGCGATCGAGATCGAAACTGTAGCTGGGGAAAAAATGCCCCATCACGAACTTGTGGATCGTGCTCTTGATCTCGTTGTGCTGGTGCTGGAACTCGTGCGGTGCCTCGAATCGGCGGACGTCGATGCCGTTGGGAACGATGACGTCCGGATTGCGCCCCAGCAGCCGATCGGCTTCGACCGCCGTCACGTTCGAGACGGTCGTGAAGACTGTACACGCGTGGGCCGACGCTTTTTCGATCAGGTGGCGCGGCAGGATCTGGTACTTGGCGGCCTGGGTGTCGCCGTCGAAGAACGGCAGGTGGTCGTAGAAGTACGGATTGTCACCCGCGAGGTATCGGCCGAGCAGCGTGGCGTGCGTGGTGAACACCGTCGTGATCGGCAGCTTCTCGTGCGCGATGCGCGGCAAGGCAACGCCGGCCATCCACTCGTGACAGTGGGCGATCATCTTCTGCCCCGGCGCCACCTGCGTCATCGCGCGGAAAAACTCGGTGACGACGAAGCCGAATGCCACGACGTCGTTGCACTCGGCGTCGGCGCTATTGAGTTGGATGCCGTGGTCGGCCCACATCAGGTACTGGTCTTCGCCTGCGCGCGACAGGCGCGCCCGGTAGTCGAGCAGGATGACCTTCGGGCGACCGGGCACGAGCCAGCGGCCGAAGTGACAGGGGATGCCCTGGTCGCGCAGTCGGTCGAGTGCCAGGCGGACGACGCCTTCGGTCGGCATCTCCTCGAACTCCCCGGCGGCGGTCGCGGGGTTGTACGGGCCGATCAGGAAATAGCGATCGCCCCAGCGCTCCTGCATCGAGCGCGCCTTGGTACGCAGGACGGTGTAGATGCCCCCGAGCTGCCAGCAGACTTCCCAACCGCACTCGAACAAAATCGGCTGACGCGACGAAAAATCAGGGGACGGCGGCGCGGGGCGCACGGACGGTTGGTGCGGGGTGGTGGCATCGTCGCTGCCGTTCAGCGGCTCGACGGGCGGAATCACGCCCGGAGTGATCGTCGAGGGAGGCGGTGCCCGCTCTTCGCGCAACGGCTTCCGTGGGCGTGACGGAATCACGCCGGGCACTTCACGTTTGACCGGCTTGGCCAACTGCACATCCATCGGAGCTATCCCTCTGACGCCGATAGCAGCGGCGCCTCGTCCTCGCTTTGACATATTGAAGGGCCAGTATAGCAATCCCGCACGATATTCCGACCGCATCGAATGCAATTTGCGCGATCAAATCGCCGCAAAAAGCAGGGGTGATAACGTAAATCGGATTTCACCCCTTGCTTTGCGATTTGAAGGACGAGGAAAACGGAGCGAAGGTCGGGAGGCAGGAGCGACGGTTCAAGGTTCCTTGTTACTTGGCGCGGGGCATTGTGCGGACGCGGGCACATCTGCGGGGATTCCGTTTCGCGTCGCCGGTTGCGGCGGTATTGGTCGGCGTGACGCCCGCCGCACGCTGCGACGCTAAACGGGCGCCGAAGCGCGACCCTGAGTTACCCTCGCGCGGACGCTTGTTCGGTATTTGTAAGATAATTTTCTTGCGTCGATGTTAGGCTTCTGGTAGGACTGGAACATGAGATCAAGCTATGGAACCTCTCGGCCCTAGAATTCGTCGCGCGCGTCGTCGGCTCGGCCTGACGTTGGACGAACTTGCCGGGCGGACGAGTATCTCCAAGCCCTATCTCTCGCTCATCGAGACCGGCCGGGTCACCAATCCACCGTCGGACGAAAAATTGCGCCGGTTGGAGCAGACGCTCGGCTTTCCCAGCGGGGAATTGCTGCACCAGGCGCACCTGTTTCGCACGCCCAAGGACATCCGTGCCGTCCTTGCCCAACTGGCCCAGGGACAAGGGTTGGGTGCCAACGGTGTCAGTGCCTCGGAGACGATGGCGACAGTGCTCGATGTGAATTTGAAAAAACGAACCCAATTCGCTCCCAAGTCCAATGGTGTCAATGGCTTGGCGGCAGAGGGGGTCAAAAATGGACTTGCCGCAGCGGGGATCAATCTGGATGCGGCCTATCTTTCCGGCATCCTGCATGAGCTTGTCGAGCAGTCGGCGGGCAATGTCGAGCAGGTACGGATGAACGCCGTCCCCATCGTCAACCGCGTGTCGGCCGGTTACCCGAAGGATTTCACCGACCTCGCTTATCCCAGGGGCGTCGCCGACGACTTTATCGGCTGCCCCAACCTTGCCGACCCCGACGCCTTCGCCGCCCGCGTCTACGGCGACAGCATGCGCCCGAAGTACACCGAGGGGGACATTGTCATCTTCTCCCCCGCCGCCCCCACGCGCAACGGCGACGACTGCTTCGTCCGCTTCGACGACGGCCAGACCACCTTCAAGCGCGTCTTCTTCGAGTCCGACGACGCCGGCCATGCCGTCCTCCGCCTCCAGCCCCGCAACGAAAAATATCGCGCCCAACTCATCCGCAGCGACCAGATCACCGGCCTGTATCGCGCCATGTACCGCTATCAGACCGTCGACGATGACCCCGCCCCCACGGCCTTGCCGCTTCAGCGGCGAGGTCCAACACTTGCAGGGGCACAGTGAAATTTCCGTACCGTGGACAACTCGCCCAGCCACCAATAATCGGGCTGTCAGTCCTTGTCAGACACCAATGTCCGATGTCTGACACGTTTGCGCCATGAAGCCCCCGCGCCGGTTCAAGTGTCGAATGTTGAGTGTCGAGTGTCGATTGGTTTTTCACCCGCATTGCGGCTTCAGAACAATGCGCGCCGCGAAGATGCGAAGAGCGCGATGATCAACGCGAAGAGAGAAATATAAAGATGAGCATTCTTCGCGTCTGCCTTCGCGCTCATCGCCTCTTCGCGGTTCGCATTGGATTTGGGCGCGGCTTTCACACCGCCAACGTCTGACAGCACAGAATGACGGCTGAACAAACGCAACGCTCTCGCGCTCTACCGAGGCACCGGCCCGGAGTTGGGGTCGCGGCAGAGCTCGCCGGGCGGATTGAGCGCGTCGACGGCCTTCAGTTCGTCCGCCGTCAGTGCGATGTCCAGGGCGGCCATATTGTCCTTGAGCTGATCGAGCGTGCGCGGGCCGATGATCGGGCAGGTGACGCCGGGAACCTGCAGGGTCCAGGCGAGCGAAAACTGGCTGCTGCTGACGCCCCGCGCATCGGCTAATTTGTCGACGCCTTCCATCAGCGGCCACTGGCAGGCAGGGAAGTCGGTCTTGTTCTGGGCCTTGTACCAGGTGCCGTCGGGGATCTTCCGCCCGCCGCGCGTGTAGGTGCCGGCCAGTCGTCCGCGGGCGAGCGGTGCCCAGCAGATCGTCGCAACCTCGTACTTGCGGCAGAAAGGCAGGACGTCCGCTTCGATCCGCCGATCAATGATATTGAGCTGCGGCTGTTCGACGTCGAACCGCGCCGCGCCCAGTTCCCTCGCGATGTAATGCGCCTCGGCCAGTTGCCAGGATGCGAAGCAACTGCTGGCCAGGTACAGCACCTTGCCCTGCCGCACCAGGTCGTCCAGCGCTCGCAGCGTCTGATCGATCGGCGTGTCGTTGTCGGGTCTGTGGATGTGATAGACGTCGATCCGTTCGGTCTTGAGCCGCTTCAGCGACTGTTCGACCTCGCGGACGATGTGCCAGCGGTGGTTCCCCGCGTCGTTGATATGCGGCGAACGGCGCCCGTGGACCTTGGTGGACAGGACGATGCGGTCGCGCACACCGCGCTGCTGCATCCAGTCGCCGATGATCACCTCGGACTTGCCGTCGTTATAGACGTTCGCGGTATCGACGAAGTTGCCGCCGAGTTCGAGGTAGTGGTCCAGGATCTTGAACGACTCCGCTGCATCCGATCGGCCGCCGAAATTCATCGTGCCGAGACAGAGCGGAGTGACCTTAACGCCAGTGCGGCCGAGAACGCGGTATTTCATCGAGAGGCTCCTGAATAAAGTGAGGACTCGTAGCGTATGGTGCCGAACGTCGCGAAACAACCCGCGCTTTGCAGTGTGGGCACCCTGCCTACGCTCTTCAGAATCAAAGGCTGTGGGCAGGATGCCCACAGTACGAAAATGCAGTTGGCCACGTCCACGTTTGCCCGTATTCTTCCACGCTTTCTTCTTTCCCGGAGCACCCAGCGATGTCCGACCTCGTTCCCGTCAAGCAGGCCCTGATTTCCGTTTCCGACAAGACCGGCCTCAAGGAGTTCGCCGCCGCGCTGCAGAACGAGTTCGGCGTCGAGTTGATCAGCACCGGTGGGACGAGCAAATTTCTGCGCGACGCGGGGCTGAAGGTCGTTGATGTCAGCGACGTCACCGGCTTTCCCGAAATGATGGACGGCCGGGTGAAGACCCTGCACCCGAAGATCCACGGCGGGCTGCTGGCGCTGCGCGATCATCCCGAGCACCTGAAGGCGATGGCCGACCACGACATCACGCCGATTGATCTCGTCTGCATCAACCTCTATCCGTTCCAGGAGACGATCGCCAAGCCCGGCGTGACGTTTGAAGAGGCCATCGAGAACATCGACATCGGCGGGCCGAGCATGGTTCGGTCGGCGTCGAAGAATCACCGCTCGGTCACCGTCGTCACCTCACCGGCGCAGTACGAGAAGGTGATCGGCGACCTCCGCGAGCACAAAGGCAGCACGAGCGGTAAGCACCGGCTGAAGCTGGCACAGAAGGCGTTCGAGCACACGGCCGCGTATGACGCGAAAATCGCCGAGTACCTCGCGACGCAGGTCGGCGGTGTTTCTCCCGTCGCGTTCGCGGGCGAAGCTTTACCGAAGGCGCTGTGCGGCAACTACGCGTTGCAGCAATCGCTTCGCTATGGCGAGAATCCGCACCAGAAGGCCGCGCTTTATGTCAACCAATCGCACCCCGCCCGCGAGGCGTCCGTCGCCCGCGCCGCGCAGCATCACGGTAAAGCGTTGAGCTACATCAATCTGCTCGACGCCGACGCCGCGCTTTCGGTCGTCAAAGAATTCACGACGGCCCCGGCCGTATGCATCGTCAAGCACGCCTCGCCTTGTGGCGTCGGCACGGCGTCGGATCTTGCCACCGCTTTTGAGCGCGCCTATGCGTCCGACCCGATCGCCGCTTTCGGCGGGATCGTTGCCGTCAATCAGCCCATCGACGACGCCACGGCCAACAAGATTGCCGACGGGCAGAGGTTTCTTGAGGTCGTCGTCGCCCCGGGCTATTCTGCCGGCGCGCTCGAGACGCTCAAAAATCGCTGGAAAAACGTCCGTCTGCTTGAAGTCGTCGGCGCGCTCACGCCTGACGCAACCGAGCTTTCAATGCACAACATCGTCGGCGGCATCTTGATTCAGGAGCGCGACGTCGTCGGCGTTGTCGGCAACGAATGGAAGGTTGTGTCCGATCGCCAGCCGACCGTTGAAGAGCGTGCCAACATGCAGTTCGGCTGGCTGGCGATGAAGCACGTCAAGAGCAACGCCATCGTCATCGCGAAAGGCGGCGGCACGGTCGGCATCGGCGGCGGGCAGGTCGATCGCGTCGGCGCCGCCGGCATCGCGATCGGTAAGGCGGGCGACCGAGCCAAGGGCGCGATCGCCGCGAGCGATGCGTTCTTCCCGTTCCCCGATGGGCCTAAGCTACTGCTCGACGCCGGCGTCACCGCTATCGTCCAGCCGGGCGGGTCGATGCGCGACTCCGAAACCATCGCGCTGTGCAACGAGCGCGGCGCCGCCCTGATCTTTACGGGCCGGCGTCACTTCCGGCATTGATTTTTCGGACTGTGGGCATCCTGCCCACAACGGCCGTGGGCAAGATGCCCACAGTACACAAGGCACACCATGCACAACGCTTTGATCATCACCGGCGGGCAGATCGCGTATCACAATTACCCCGAGACCATGCGGGTACTGGCCGACGCGCTGCAGCGCACGGAGAAGATCACCGCGACGACAACCCACGACGCGAACGCCGCAAAACTTCTCTCGGTGTACGACGTCGTCGTGATCTTCACCGATGGCGATTACTTTGACGACGTCGCGATCGAATCGCTCGCGCAGTTCGTCCGCGGCGGCAAGGGGCTGGTCAGCCTGCACACCGCCGCCGGCACGAACAAGGGATCGGAGACGTTCGGCAAGCTCATCGGAAGCCGTATCGAATCCGGCGCGATCTTCGAGCACAAAGCGCTCGTCGCCGACGCCGAGCATCCGATCACGCACCGCGTACAGGAATTCCTTCTCGACGACGAGGTCCACGCGCTCACGCCGCTGGCCGACTATCGCACGCTGATGTCGGCCTGGCTGAACGGCCGCAAAGAGCCGCTGGTCTATGTGAAGGACGAGGGCAACGGCCGCACCGTCCACCTCGCGACCGGTCACGCCATCAGCGGCGTATCCAACCCGCAGTGGCAGCAAATCTTCACCCGCTCCGTCCGCTGGGCCGCCGGCGAGGACTTGTCGAGCCAGCAAGGCCGAGCGCCGGGGTGACTGCCGTTCAAGCAGGGATGGGCGATGCGGGCGGTTGCTGGGCGGTGGTGGTTACTTGTTATTTGTTGCCCGATGTGCGTTATTTGTTATTATACGATTCCGGTGTGAAACCCGCGCTCAAATGCCAATGCGAACCGCGAAGATGCGACGAGCGCGAAGGCAGACGCGAAGCATGCGTATTTTTTGATATTTCCCTTCGCGTTGATCATCGCGCTCTTCGCATCTTCGCGGCTCGCATTGTTCTCGCAACGCAATCCGGGCCTGATCACTACTCGACATTCGACCCTTTGT
>JBBRFH010000043.1:0-16786 GCA_038224615.1 Tepidisphaerales bacterium | reverse complement strand
CGTTGTCGTCGTGTTGCGTCCCGGCAGCGGGCTTGGGCCGGTGCTCGGACCGGGCTTGTTGTGCTCGCCCTCGATGATCGTCCGGTCGAAAAACCGTCCGCCGCTGGCAAGCTCAAAGGTGGCGCTGAGCACGTAGTCGTCGCCGGCCCGGATCTGCGGGTAGGCGAGTTGGAAAATGTACGCGCGGTTGACGCGATTCCATCGGGCCCGCTGGTCTTCCATGCTGTCGAGCCGGCCTTCCCACGGGTTGACCAGGCGCGTGCCGCGCGGCTCAGGGTTGTAGGCGCGATAGCTGTAAAGCTCGAAGAGGATTCGCCCGGCGGCCTTGGTGGGATCGCCGAACTGGTCCTGGATTTCGACGACCGCCTCGATCCCGTCGGGCACGCCGTCGCCGGTCCAGTCGCGAACCTGCGTGAAGACCGGGTGCAGCCGCATGCTGGTGGGCGCGAACAGTGCCTGGTCAATCGGCGTGCGTGCCTTCGTCGAGGCCACCGCGGCACTGCTGCCTGCACACCCGGCGAGTCCGCCGACGCAGGCAAGCCCCGCGAGCACCACCGCTGTCGCCGACGCCCATCGCTTCATGCGGGCGAATGTAGGACTCGCCGCGCTGGGTGTCAATTTCAGCCCGGGTCGCAACGACGGACCGGATCGTGTCGGTCGGCGGCGGGTCGGGTCAATTTCCGCCGGCATTGTCTGCGCCGCGGTCGCGACGCGGGCGGTCGCCTTCGGCGTCGCCGTGCGAGCCCGGGGGTCGGGCGGGACGTCCGGCGCCGTCGCCGGGCATCTGATCGCTGAGCATCGCCGCCATCTGGGTGTCAACAAAACTCTCGACGTTCTCGCGGTCCTGGGCCAGGCTGTTTTCCTCCCCCTCGAGCATCTCCTTCATCCGGTCGATGCGTTGCCCGCGCTCGTCGAGGATCGACTGCACGAGGACCTGCACCTTGTTGCGGGCTGAGGCGCGGAGCGCTTCGTTCTGCGGGTCGTTCTTAAGCTTGCGGACCTCGCCCCAGACGTCGTCCTCGAGCTGCAGTTGCTCGGCCGCCTTGTCGTAGAACCGCGAGCCGTTCGCCCGCGTCCGCTGCAGCGTGCGATAGCGGACGGCGATGCGCTGCTTGATGCTCTTGACGACCGGGGCCGCTTCGCCGCGCGCTGTGACGACGTCCTGGAACATCTTCCAGCGGTTGGGGAGATTGGTCTTGGCGAATTCGGCGATGTCGGTCCACTCTTCGGCGGTGGGCGGGTCCTGCTTGACGGGGCCGGTCTCGAAGCGGCGCTGGAAGTCGCCGCCGCGGAACTCACCGAGGGAGCCTTCGCGCATTCCCGGTCCGAACAGGCGTCCGCCTGGACCGGTGCCGGGGCGACGACGCGGCTGCTCGCCCGCGGCATCGCCGGGGCGCGTGGCAGGGGCGGCGTCGTCAGGGCTCGCCGCTGCGAGCAACGTGGGCGTGCGGTCGGTGGGCTCGGCTTGGGGTGTCTGGTGCTGCCCGCGTACCACGTCGACCGCGACCCATACCGAGGCGGCGGCAGCAAACGCCAGTGTGCCCAGCAGCGACCGCTTCAGGGACGGACGCACGCGTGACGCGTGAGCCTGTTCATGCCGATCGGCCGGGTGCGAGGGGTCGTAATTCATTGCCATGTCTGGTCCAGGTAATCGAGAACAGCCAACTGACGCTGCGCACCGCTGTAGCGCGGCAGGACGATCGGGTCGAAGGAGGCTTCGAGGGTCTCGTCGGGCAGTTCGGCCGGATTGCCGGCGGCGACGGAACTGAAATCGACCATCGGCAACTGCCAGCGGTCGTACCCGCGTCCGACGCCGCCCGTTCCGCGGCGGCCGTTCCACCCATCGAAGCCGCGCGACTCGGTGCTGACCATCATCGCCGGCTTGCTCATGTCATCGCTGGCGCTCTTCCACCAGAACAGCATCCCGATCGCCAGCACCGCCGCCGCCGCAACCGGGTAAATCGCCCAGTGCATGCGGCGGCGTCCGTCTTCGTGATCGTCCACCGACCGCTGTTGCGCCGCGAAGCGCTCCCGCACCGTTCGCCCGAACACCTGCGCGGACATGTAGCCCGACGGCAGCACGTTGCTTGTGTCTCCCAGCAGCATCATCTGATCGAAGCGGTGATAGGCGGCGCGCAGCGCATTGAACTGGGCGCGCAGGTTCGCGTCGTGCTTAAGCATCGCCTCCACTTCCTCCCGATCGGGCGCCGGCAGCTCGTTGGCCAGGTACATCAGCAGGATGGCTTCGTTATTTTCGAGGTTTTGCAGAAAACTGGACATAGTAAGTGATGATGCGTGTGGCGTGACGAGTGTTACGTGAAACCGGTCGGACTCGGGCGTGCCGGCGTACCCGCTTGCTTCACGGATCACTCGTCACGCCACACTCGTCATGCCTCCATCATCTCCTTCAACTTGATCATTGCCTTGTGCATTCGTCCGAGTGCGGTGTTCAGTGGGCAGCCGAGCATTTCGGCGATCTCGACGAACTTCATGCCACTGTAGTACCGCAGCATCAACACCTGCCGCTGGGCTTCGGGCAGCCGGGCGATCGACTCGCGGAGCCGTCGCTCGTCGTCCGTCACCTCCAACCGATGGCCGGCGTATGGCACTTCGCCGTCGACCACCAGTCGCAGCCCCTCGTGGGCCGCCTTTTCGCGACCCTTCGATCGCCACAGGTCGTTGGCCTTGTTGGTGGCGATGCGGAACAACCAGGCCTTAAACCCGCCCGAACCGCTCGACGGGTCGAACTTGTCGATATGCTCGAGCACGCTCAGCCAGGCCTGCTGGTGCAGTTCCTCGGCGGTGTGAAGCTGCCCGGTCACCCGGTGCAGATATCGCACCAGCGGCTGGTGATAACGCAGCACCAACCGCTCGCCCGCCTGCGCGTCTCCCAACCGGATTCGGCCGAGCAAGAACTCGTCCGTCTCCAAGCCCACTGCCGGCTCCGGCATGGTGCGCACGAGGTTCAGGGTCATATCCGTCGCATGGGTCGTCATAGTGAAGACGCTCGGAAAGCCCCGTTATTGCGGTCCGATCCGGTGTAACATCTGTCGCACCCGGTGCCCAACGGTAACACGCCAGCTCAGATCATAACCTCCGGCCGATCAGGGCATTAGCAAATATCCACGACTTTCTTCCCCCGGGGTCGAGATGGTGGGTGCTGCAATCTGTCGCAGTCACCCGCCGCGGGTTTGATCCAACCGGGCAGGTAGCAAAATTCTCGGACCCGCAGATCGTAACCCGCGGTCTCACTTTAAGCGCGACGACGGACCCGCCGCACGATAGCCAGCGAGGCGACCGAGCAGGCAGTCGCGACGCGCGTGCGGGCGTGATGGATGCGGGAGCGACGTCTCGACAATCGCGCGGTCAAAGCCGACACTTTCGCGGATGGACCTCTCAAAACTGCCAAAGCTGAGCGAGTCCCCGCCACCACCTCCGGTGGCGCAAGCGGACGCGGCGGACGACGCTGATCAGCCGCGGCGGGTGATGCCGATGAGCGGCACGGGGCCGGCGAATCCGTGGGATCTCGGGTTCGATATCGGCATCGCGCTGCTGCTCGGAGTGATCTTCCTGTTCATGGGGATGCGCTTCGGCCAATGGTCGATGACACGAATCGCCGGCAAGCCCTTCGACACGACCTACACATGGGGTGCCGCCGGTGCCGCGGCGGGCAAGGCGTGGGATGCTCCGGTGGAGTATTTCGACCTGCTGTCCGGCGACGCCTGGGGAGAAATGGGTTTCTTCGTCGTCGGCGCCGCCCTGCTGCTGGAAGCGGCGATCCTTGCCATCGCGATGTGGCGTCGGCGCGCCGGCACCGGCGTCTTCGGGACGTGCATGGTGCTGGGCATCATCGGCGCGGTCGCCAACATCGTTGCGATCGTGATGCTGGTCAGAGCTGGCATCACCATGCCGCTGATCTCCATCATCGCGATGTTCGTCGGCGGATTCGCCGCGTACATGCACGCGCGACATCTCTTTGAACGAACGAATTAAAAGATCAAAGGCCAGTCTGCCTTTCAGAATTGATCCTTCAGAATGCAGCATTCGCACCAGCGCAAAAAAGGCCCCGCGTGCGGGGAAGGTCACGCCGGGCGCTCAGGGGGCAGGGGCTTGTTAATCGGGCTGTCACCAATAATGACGGCGTCGGGGCGAGGAAGTTAACGCAAATCCCGAAATCGTTTCGCGCTGCTCACAACATCACAAACAGCAGAATCGAAAGCAAATCCATCTGGGGGAATCGTCAACAGCTCGGCCGTCAGGCGACGCCGACCGTCAGGCGCGTTGCCCACGACACCCGCCCCATCACGGGCACGCGTGCGGCGGAACCGTCGTCGACGGCGTGATGCAGCGAATCGGAACGCCCCGTAGTCGGTTCGATCCCGAAATGATGATTGGCGCCGTCCAGCCATATCCCCCAGTACGCATCAATCTGCGATTCGGATTGGTAAGCGAGGACCAATCTCCGCCGCCGCTGCGGGTACTCGATGACGGCGGGCGTCTGGCTCACCGGATCACGGGTAAATCGTTTGACCTGCCCGCCGACGTCCAAACCTTCGAAGCCGTCGACCGAGCCGGCGATGCCTCCCCTGGGGAACGCATCGGGCTTGTTCTTGGCGGGCGTGAGCGGGAGTTCGCCGAGGCTGATTCGCACCGGCGATTGCAGGGAAAACATTGCGTGCTGAGCCCAGGCGAAAGGGAATTCAAACGGCGCCAGGTTCACCAGCGTGTACTCGGCAACAATCGACGGGCCGTCCAGATAGAGCTTGCGGGTTAACCGATAGCCGAAACGCAACCCGTGCCAGACCGTGGTGATGCCGTCACGCGTAGGGACGGCGGTCGTCGGGAGAGACCAGAGCTCGCCGTGATCGGGATTGTTTACGCCCTCGTATGGGTGTGCAGGAAATGCACCGGCGGCGATCGCGGGGAAGCACTCATCCCAGCCGGCGTACCACGAATCGTTGTATCGCGTGCCGTACTGACACCGCGTCGGCAATTCCGCGGGATACGAGAACAGCAGCTCGTACCCATCGGCCTTGTCGACGATCGAGCTCACCTTCCCCCCGAACTGCGGCCAGACGTCGAGGGTGAAGCAGTCGTTTTCGATCGTTACCGGGACACTGATCATCGCGTGTGAATCGTCGCGCGCATCGACGGATCGTGCAACCCTGATGTCCGAGATGAAACAATTCGCCACGACGACCGCGCCGGGGCACTGACGGGACGAAGCCGCGAGACGCCGTCATTCCGAGCACCGCGAGGAATCTACTCGCCGCGGCAAGGCCTGTTGGTCAGCGGGCGTGCCTCGCCAATGCGAGTTGATTCTTCACTTCGTTCAGGATGACATCGCTTGTCACAGGAGTTCGCGAAACTTTGCGACGAGTTCTCCGCGCGAAACAGTCGTCTGCTCGCCCTGGGTCAGATTTTTGAGATTGACCGTGCCGGCTTGCAGTTCGGCGTCGCCGACGACGATGCAGAACGCCGCCTTTTCGCGATCGGCCATCTTCATCTGCGCTTTGATCGCACGGCCGGAGAGGTCGAGATCGACCGCGATGTCGGCTGCGCGAAGTTCAGTGGCAAGAAGCAGGTTTGCGTCGCGCGCCGCGTCGCCGTGATGGGCGAGCCAAACGAGCGGCTTGCGATCCAGCGGCAATGCGACGTTCTGCGCTTCGAGCGCGATCAGCAGCCGCTCAATCCCGCTGCCGAAGCCGACGCCGGGTGACGGGCGGCCACCAAGGTTTTCGACGAGATTGTCGTAGCGTCCCCCGCCACCCACGGCGCTCTGCGACCCGAGTCCGCCGGCCGTCACTTCCCAGAGCGTGTCGGTGTAGTAGTCGAAGCCGCGCACGAGCGCCGGGTCGACCTTGAAGGGCACCTGGTGCGCTTGCAGCAGCGCCGTCACCCGATCGAAGTGCATGCGTGATCGCTCGCTGAGCGAGGCGACCGGGCTGGGCGCGCCTTCGCAGCACGCCTTGTCGCGCGGGTCCTTGCTGTCGAGGATGCGCAGCGCGTTGGTCTCGAGCCGGCGCTGCGAGTCCTCGCTGAGCGATTCGCGCTTCGGCGACAGGTACGCGACGAGCGCATCGCGATAGCGCTCCTTGGACTCGCGATCGCCGAGACTGTTGACGTTCAGTGCGAGGTCCTTGAGGCCGCAGCGGGCGTAGAAGGTCATCTGCAGTTCGATGCACTCCACGTCCTGCTCCGGCGATGCCACGCCGAACGCTTCGACGCCGAACTGGTGGTGCTGCCGGACGCGCCCCTTCTGCGGACGCTCGTGACGGAAGTTGGCGCCGATGTAGTAGACCTTTGCGCGGGCGCCCTGGTCGTTCAGCAACCCCGCTTCTATCACCGCCCGCACCACGCCGGCCGTGCCCTCGGGGCGCAGCGTGACGCTGGCGCCGTCGCGATCGGTAAAGGTGTAGGTTTCCTTCTTGACGATGTCCGACGTCTCGCCGACACCGCGGTGGAAGACCTCGCTGGACTCCAGCACGGGCGTGCGGATCTCCTTGTAGTCGAACAACTCCGCCACGAGGTGCGCCACCCGCTCAACGGCGCGCCAGCGCGGCGTCTGTTCGGGAAGCAGATCGTCGAAACCCTTGAGAGACTGGATCGCCATCGATGCTCCAATGACCAATGACTAATGTCCCATGACCAACGTTGGCACTTCATCGGTCATTGGAATTTTGTCGTTGATCAGTTTAATAGCCGAGGGGCAAGTCGCGTCAGCTACTTGCCCCTCGCGGGTGTTCTTAAAAAAGGATCGCAGACGCAGCGAATTAGTCCTTCTTCTCCGGCTCGACTTCTTCGATCTTCGCATGCTCAAGGATCCGGTCGATCGCCTTAAGCTCGACCAGGCGAACGTACAGCGTCTGCAGCGAGCCTTCGCTGGTCATCTGCTGCTTAAGCTTCTCCGGGCGGATGCCGCGCTGTGAGGCAATGGCGGCGATGTTGCCGTTGAGTTCGCTTTCGGTCACTTCGATGTTCTGGTCCTGGGCGATCTTGCTGAGAATGAAGTTGAGCTTCAGCTCGCGGACGGCCTCATCGGATGCGCCCTGTTGGAGCAGTTCGATGTTGCCACGAATCTGGTCTTCGGGGATGCCGCGCTGGAGAAGATCGACCGCACGCCGCTGCACGATCCGGCCTTCCTGCCGCTTGCTCAGCTTGGCGGGAAGCTCGATCGGTGTCGCCTCGAGCAAAGCCTTGGCAACCTGGTCACGCATGGCGTTCTGCACGTCGTTCTTGACGCGGATTTCCATTTCCTCGCGCAGAGCCGCAAGCAACTGTTCCTGCTTGTCGAAGCCAAGCTGCTGGAGGAACTCGTCGTTGATCTCGGCCAGCTCCATCTCGCGGACGTCCTTGATCTTGAACTCGATCGCGACTTCCTTGCCCTTAAGCTTTTCGTTGCTGTGATCTTCCGGTGCCGTCAGCGTGATGGTGCGGGTTTCGTCGACCTTGGCACCTTCGAGCCTGGCGGCGAGGTCGTCGATCTTCAGCCCCGCCACCGTACCCGCGCGGACGCGGAACTGGTGATCGTGCTGATGCTGGATGACTTCTTCGCCGACCTTCACATGAATGTCGGCCGATGCGACGTCGCCTTCCTTGATGCCGCGATCCTCGACCGGCAGGAGCGTGCCCTGCTGTTCGCGGAGGTTGGCCAGCGCCTGCTGGACGTGCTCTTCGTTGATCTGGACCTTGGGCTTCTTGATGGTGAGCGAGCCGAGGTCCGGCACGGTGAATTCCGGCTGGACTTCGACGTTGAAGCTGTACTTCAGGTCGCCGTGCTCGGGCAGCTTGAGGTTGGCTTCGTCCTCGAAGTCGGGTTCACCGATGACCTGCAGGTTGTTCTTTTCGACGGCCTGCTGGTAGCTCTCGCGGAGCAGCGTGCTGGTGACCTGGTCACGCACGTCCTTGGCGAACTTCTTCTCAATGAGCTTCTGCGGCACGCGACCCGGGCGGAACCCCGGCAAGGCGGCCTGCGTCTTAAGCTCCTTGAACTGCTCGGCAATCGCGCTCTGGATCTTCGCTTCGGGGATCTCGACGGTCACTTTCTTGGTCGCGGTGCCCGCGTCCTCGACGGTGATCGGGTAGATAAACGCGGGAGCGGCTTGTTGGGTTTCAGCGCCTTCGATAACGGCAGTATCAGCGGCCATGATGTCCTCACTGGGTCGACGAGATGGGTCGACGAAAAAACGACGATCGCGCGGCGAAATCCGCGCGAAAGAGCCGCACACTGTATCGCGGCCGTCGCGAAATGCAAAGCACGATATCGGGCCCCCCGAACCGGGTCACCCGAGATCGCTTTTCCAGTCGGGCGGCGGGGAAGCAATCGAGATAAAGCGGATAAAACGCCGTCCTGCCGCCCATCGCTTGAACCAAATCTCGACCGCCTCGCCGGCCGGTCGCGCTGGAAAATCCCCGTTTCAAGCGGTTTCGGGATGCGAACCACGCGGAGGATTCGTGAACTGTATTGCCCTACAACCCCAACTCCCCCCACCGCCGGGAAACCTGAGCGCGGATCGCGTCGGTCTGCGTCAGACCGGCCGGCCAGGCGCGGACCTGGCCTTCGCCGGGGAGTTTGCGCGTGGCGTCGAAGCCGATCTTGCCGCCCCAGCCGTATTCGATGCTGGCGTGGTCGAGGATGTCGAGCGGGCCTTTGACGATCTCCACGTCGCGCAGCGGATCAACACTGGAAAACAGATGGAACAGCACGGCCTGCTCGTCGTGTACGTCGACGTCCTCGTCCAGCACGATGATGAACTTCGTAAAACTCATCTGCCCCGCGCCCCAGATCGCGTGCATCACTCGGCGGGCCTGCTGGGGGTACTCTTTTTTGATCGTGATGAACGCGCAGTTGTGAAACGCCCCGCTCATCGGCAGGCAGTAATCGACGATATCAGGCACGAGCATTTTCAGAAGCGGCAGGAAGATCCGCTCGGTCGCCTTGCCGAGGAAATAGTCCTCCATCGGCGGGCGTCCGACGATCGTCGTGGGGTAGATCGGGTCGCGGCGGTGGGTGATGGCGGTGACGTGAAACGCCGGATACCAGTCGGCGAGTGAATAAAAGCCGGTGTGATCGCCGAACGGGCCTTCGTAGAGCTTCTGCTGCGGGTCGACGTACCCCTCGATGACGATCTCGGCATTGGCGGGCACCTGCATGTCGATCGTCTTGCACGGCACGAGTTCGATGCCGCCGTTGTTCAGAAACCCGGCGAAGAGCAACTCCTCCACGCCCGGCGGCAAGGGCGCGGTCGCCGCGTACGGCAATACGCTTTCGCCTCCAAGAACAATCGCCAGGGGCATGCGCTCGTTGCGCTGTTGATAGGCGCGAAAGTGTCGCGCGCCATCGTGGTGCATGTGCCAGTGCATCGCCGCCAGTCGCTGCCCGTGGACTTGGACGCGGTACATGCCGACGTTGCGGGCGCCGGTCTCGGGGTGCCGGGTGTAGATGCCTGCGAGCGTGATGTACCTGCCCGTGCCTGTGTACCCCGAATCGGCAGCTTCCGCGGCGGCGTTAGGATTGACGACTTGACCGCTTTTGATGTCACCGTCGAGAGGCCAGCATTGGAGAATGGGCAGCTTGGTCAGGTCGGCGCGATCGCCTTCGAGCACCACCTGCTGGCAGATGCCGCTACGCACGGTCTTCGGGGGAAAGCTCGCGAGCTTGAGCAGGTCCATCCCTTTTTTCATCTTGTCGAGCAGTG
Source organism: Tepidisphaerales bacterium (assembly GCA_038224615.1). Taxonomy (GTDB): domain Bacteria; phylum Planctomycetota; class Phycisphaerae; order Tepidisphaerales; family Tepidisphaeraceae; genus JBBRFH01. Next base: position 7,088 of record JBBRFH010000043.1, on the reverse strand, counting down.
TCGTCGGCACCTCCGGCTTGATCAGCGCCTGCACCCGGCCGGCCAGATCGTCGAGCGACTGACAACCGAGCGCCTCGCAGATGCGCCAGTAACTGCCGAAGGTGTTGATCGCCAGCGGGATGTCCGAGCCGACCGGCTTCTCAAACAATAATGCGCGTCCCCCCGCACCGGCGCTGACGTGCTTGTCGCGCTCCCGATGCCCGTGCGGCGCGGGCGACTTCATCACCCGGTCGGCAATCTCCGCGATCTCCAGCACCGGATCGACCGCTGCGCTGATCCGCCGGAGTTCGTCGTTCCGTGCAAGATGGTCGAGGAAATCGCGAAGCGTCGGGAATGCCATGTGACGCGATGCTAGATCGCCTTCGTCCAACGCTCAAATCCGTTCATTGCTTCTGAAAGGCGGTGTCCACGAATACTCACGAATTGAACGAATAAGCAGAGAAGCCACATCCGGGGCACCGACGCGCACTGATTACTCATCGGGTTTCTGCGTTCGTCTATGCCCTTTCGGCGGTCTGACTTCTGCCTTCATTCGTGTCAATTCGTGACGATTCGTGGACAATTCCGCGTCGATAATGCGTTGACGATCCGCAGACAAACCGTCATAGTTGGTCCGATAACTGCGTTGTAACCGCGCGGACGGATTCGCGCGGCGGCCCAGATTGGACGGAACTTTCTCTCGCCTAACGCGTCCAACATTATGTCGAGCGTCAGCAGCACAGGCAGCGGGAGCATCGATCGCACGATGCGCATGCAGCCGGAAAGTCCGGCGGCGGGCGAAGCGCGCGAGATCGACCTGTTTCGCAGGGCTCAGACGGGCGACCGCGGGGCCTTCGGGCAGCTCGCCATTCGCACGCAGGATCGGCTCTACAACGCCATTCTCCGTGTGGTGGGCGATCGTGAAGAGGCCCGCGAGCTGACCCAGGAAGCGTTCGTCAAAGCCCTGTCGAAGATCGACGGCTTCCGCGGCGAAAGCCAGCCGTTCACGTGGCTGTTCCGCATCGGCGTGAACCTGGCGATCAGTCACCTCCGCAAGGTGCAGCGGCACCGCACGTTCTCGCTCGATGCACCGCGCCCCGGCACGTCAAGTGACGACCAGGCCAGCGCGCTGATCAACCGCCTGTCGCCCAACGGACAAGCGCAGCCGTCTGACGCGATCGAGCAGCGCGAGACGCAGCAACAGGTGCTGACCGCGCTGGGCAAGCTCGACGCAGAATATCGCGCGATCCTCGTGATGCGCGATATCGAGGACATGGACTACCAGGCCATCGCCGACGTGTTCGACTGGCCGCTGGGGACGTTGAAAAGCCGGCTGTTCCGGGCACGGCTGGCGATGCGCGAGCAGTTGTTGAAGGTAATGGGCAGTGTAGACAGAAGACAAAAGACAGGAGACAGGAGTTGATGAGCGCTGGACCTACACAGTGTTTCGAGCAGGTTGGCGTCTGGCAGAAGGCGCATACTTGGGTGCTGTCGATGTACCGAATGACCGAGCGATTTCCAAAGCACGAAACATACGGGATCAGTTCACAGCTTCGCCGGGCAGCCGTCTCCGTGCCGGCCAACTTCGCCGAGGGTTACAAGAAGCGGGGGCGAGCCGACAAAGCTTGGTTTATGAATATCGCGCAAGGGTCAGTCGAGGAGTGCCGTTACTACCTCATCCTGAGGCGCGATCTGGGTTATGCAGAGACAAGACAAGCGCTGGAAGATCTGGATGAAGTGAGTCGGATGCTGGATGCCTACCATCGCCGACTCCTGTCTCCTGTCTCCTGACTCCTGTCTGCTATCCAATGTCCACTGATCAGGAAATCATCGAAGCCCGCCTCGCCGCATACGTCGAGGGCGACCTCACGCCGGGTGAGCGCGGCGAGATCGAGAAATACCTCGCCGCCAACCCGCAGCACGCGCAGCTCATCCAGGACCTGCAGGCGCAAAAGGGCCGGCTGGGGGTTCTCCCGCGCGAACGCGCGCCGGCAGAAGTACTGGATCATCTGCAGGCGCACCTGGAGCGGTCGGCGCTACTGGAGAACGTGGAAGCTGCCGCCGAGGCGATGCGAATCAGGCGTTGGCCGCAGTGGACGGCGGCGGCGGCGATGCTGCTGTTGGCGGTCGGACTCGGGGCGCTGGTGTACCAGGTTTTGCCGTCGGGCAATCCCACGCAGGTGACCATGGCACCTTCGTCGATTCAGCAATTGCCCAGCGCGCCGACGCTCAAGAGCGACGAACTCGAGGACAAGAAGGATCTGTCCTTCGCCGGCGGTGCTCGCGTCGCGGAACCGCGCGGCCGGGATTTCGTCGAGCAATTGGCCGACAAGATGGCGGCGGAGTCCGAAAAGAATCGCCAGCGCCGTGAAGGCGAGCAGCCGCTTAAGACTACCCCCAAGGATCAACCCGTGCCCATGGAAGGCGCGCCGATGCCCGCCACACCGCTCGCCCCGCCGGTGCGCGCGACGATGGTATCGCTGAACAACAGCAGCGCGATCCTCGTCGAGACTGACGACACGCTCATCACTCAGAACCTCGTCGCAGGCTTCCTGGCGCAAAACAAGATCGAATTTCAGACCGTCCCGCAGGCCGACCTGCGTGAAGCGGCGGCGGGCGCAGGCCCGACGACCGAGCCGACTGAGCTCGCACTCGCCGGTACGGATTCGCTCGCGGCGCAGCAGCCGCAGATTCAGTCGCATCAGCGGCTCGACGGCGTCGTCAGTAAGCTGCGCAGCAAGCAGGAAATGGTCGCGAAGAAATCGCAGCAGTCCGATGAAGCGTACCTGCTGGCCCGCAACGTCTCTGCCGACCAGGCCGAGGAAATCACCAAGGCCTTCGCCGCGCAGCGCGGCGGAAAGCAGCAGGCCCGCTACTACACCAACGCCCAACTCTATCCCGAACTGCAGCAGCAGCAGCAGCAGTCGCCTCAAGGCCAGGCCGCGCAGTACAACGGACAAGCGCAGGCGGGCGCCGCCAACATGACGCCGGCGCCGACCAGCACGCAACCGGTCGACGCCGCGTTCTCACGCGCCGCCGCCGAGGCTTTGGCGTCCCCGCTCCCCGGCGGCACAACGCAGCCGACCACGGTGCCCACCGCCGAGCACATCGTCGCCAACGCCTTCAACGCCGCATCCATGCAGACCACCGACGTGCTGATCGTCGTCCGCTCCGACGCCGACATCGCGCCGACCACGCAGCCCACGCCCGCCACGCAGCCCACAACCGCGCCAACCACACTTCCCGTCGCGCCGTAAGCCGCTCAACGATCGTCAAGGCAGGACCGGCAGCGGCGCGCAAGTGCCTTTGCGAGTCCGTGCGTTTATAGTCTGGCCTGTCTGAATTCGCTTCGCCTGACTGGATACCTTAAACGTTCTGATCCTGGACGACGAACCCAATATCCGTCGCGTGCTCTCGATTTCGTTGGAGGCCGACGGGCACACTGTTGTCACCGCCAGCAACGCCGCCGATGGACTCGATGCGGCATCGCGGCAATCGTTCGATCTCGCCCTCGTCGACCTTCGGCTGGGGACCGACAACGGCCTTGAGGCGATCCCCAAACTACTCGCGCGCACGTCTTGGACGAAGGTAGTGGTGATGACCGCATACGCGGCGATCGATACCAGCGTCGAGGCGATGCGACGAGGCGCGTTCGACTACCTGGCCAAACCGTTCACGCCGGCGCGGTGCGCGACGCGCCGGGTCGCATCGCCGCGACCGAGGGGGGCACGCTGTTCCTCGACGAGATCGGCGACCTTCCTTCGGCGCTGCAACCCTGCTCGTCATTACCAAGCCTCTGGGCCGGTATCTGATGGCAGTGCTTGAGCGAGGGCGTACCTGGCTCGATCCGGTAATGGGGCCCGTCGAGCTGCTGCTGTACAGGCTCTTCGGCATCAACCCCTCGCGCGATCACTCGTGGAAACAGTATGCAATCGCAATGCTGATGTTCAGCGCGGTTGGCTTCGTGCTGACATACGGCATCCTGCGCTTACAGAACCACTTGCCCCTGCAGGGCTCTCCGGATGCGCTTCAAACGCCGATGACGCCCGATCTGGCATTCAACTCCGCCGCGAGCTTCACGACCAATACCAATTGGCAGAGCTACGGCGGCGAAGACACGATGACGTACTTCAGCCAGATGGTCGGGCTGACGTTCCACAACTTCGCGTCGACCGCCGTCGGCATTGCGATCGCGGCGGCGCTGGTGCGCGGGGCGACTGAACAGGAACTGGTACGCCGTCTATGTCCAGACACCGCAGGAGGAGCCAACCGTCATCGACGCCGCAACGCAGCGACTTCTCGGGGATACCTTGACTCTCGCCAACCAGCTCGGCGCGACGGTGTTAACCGGGCCCTGCCTGGCCTGCCGCAGCGTTGGCGATTACGCGCGCCGGCGTACTTGATTCGGGAGTGAGCACCGACATCGACGCCGCCTTCCTGCTGCTTACCCCGGCTGAAGATCCCGCCCCGCACCTGCGCCTGCTCGCGGCCGCCGGTCGACTGCTGGGGGATCGGGAGATGCGCCGACGGCTCGTGAACGCCGACAGTCCGGCTTTGGCGCGCGACACGGTGGCCGGGCTTGACGGTCAACAATCAGGGTAGCACCACGCATCGATACCCCAGACCGCTGACCAGCGCCGATCAGGGAATCATGCGGCGCTGCTTAAGCATCTGCAGGATGCGATCGACCGTCTCGTCCACGGACAGCTCGTGCGTGGGCAGCGTGAGATCCGCCTGGGTGGGCGGCTCGAACGCGGCGCTGACGCCCGGAAACTGCGTCATCTTTCCGCCGTCAGCGAGGGCGTAGGCGCCGCTACGATCGCGCGTGCGACAGACCTCAACGGGTGCGTCGAGGAAGACTTCGACAAACCGTTCCGCGCCGATGACTTCGCGGGCCTTGATGCGGACGTTGTCGTGCGGCGCGACGAAGGCGCAGATGCAGAGCTGCCCGGCGTCGTTCAGAATCTTCGCCACTTCGGCGCTGCGGCGCAGATTCTCCGAGCGATCATCCGCGGTGAACCCCAGGTCGCGGCACAGGCCCTGGCGCATGTCCGGGCCGTACAACACGGTGACGGCACGGCCGGCGTCCCATAGCCGCCTCTCCAGTGCGTAGGCGATCGTCGCCTTGCCGGAGCCGGTCAAGCCGTAGATGAGGATCGTCGCGCCCTTCTGGCCGAAACGCTGCTCGCGGTCGGTGAGCGTGATGGAGCCGGCCTTCTGCTTGAGCTTGCCGGCGACGGGCGTGCGGTCCCACAGATCGCCCGGCACGCGCCGGTCGGCACCTTCGACGATCATGCCGGCACCCACGGTCGCGTTGGTCAGGCGATCGATCAGGATGAACGCGCCGGTGACGGCGTTGAACTTGTACGGGTCATACGCGATCGGCTGCGTCAGCGTCAGCAGCACCTGGCCGACCTCGTTCATCGCCAGTTGAGTTGCGGGGCGCTTGTCCAGCGTGTTGACATCGACGGAATGGCGGAACTCGGCAACCTCCGCGCCGACCACCCGTGTCGTCTGCTTAATCCAGTACGTCCGGCCGGCGACCAGCGGCTTCTCCGCCATCCACACCACCATCGCCTCCACCTCCGCAGAGACGCGCGGCTTGTTGTCGGCATGAACGAGCATGTCGCCGCGGGAGACGTCGATCTCGTCTTCGAGCGTTACCGTGACCGCCTGCCCGCTGAACGCTTCTTCGAGTTCGCCGTCGAAGGTGACAATCGACTTGATCCGACTGCGCTTTCCCGAAGGCAGCACCGTGACGTCGTCGCCTTTGCGGATGATTCCGGAGGCAACCGTGCCCGAGAAGCCGCGGAAGTTGAGGTTCGGCCGCAGCACGTACTGCACCGGGAACCGCACGTCTGACATGTTGCGATCCGACGCGATGTGTACCGACTCCAGATGCGCCAGCAGCGGCGGGCCGGCGTACCAGGGCATCTTGGCGCTCTTATCGACAACGTTATCGCCTTTGAGCGCGCTCATCGGGATGAACTGCACATCCAGGATGCCGAGCTTGGCGACGAAGCCGGTGTAGTCCTCCTTGATCTGCTCGAACCGCTCCTGCGCGAAGTCGACCAGGTCCATCTTGTTGACCGCGACGACGACGTGGCGAAGCCCCAGCAGCGAAACGATGAACGTGTGCCGCCGCGTCTGCGAAACGACGCCGTAACGGGCGTCGATGAGGATGATCGCGAGTTGGCATGTGCTGGCACCGGTCGCCATGTTGCGCGTGTACTGCTCGTGGCCGGGCGTGTCGGCGATGATGAACTTACGCTTGTCGGTGCTGAAGTACCGGTAGGCAACGTCGATCGTGATCCCCTGCTCGCGCTCGGCCTTGAGCCCATCGGTCAGCAGCGCCAGGTCAACTTCTCCCGTGCCGGTCGTCCCGTGCTTGGTGCTGTCGCGCCGTACCGCCGCGAGTTGGTCATCGTAGATCCCCTTGGTGTCATGCAGCAGTCGGCCGATGAGCGTGGACTTTCCATCATCAACGCTGCCACAGGTCAGAAAACGCAGCAGTTCCTTCCGCTGATGGCGGTCGAGGTACGTGTGGATGTCTTCGATCGTGGTGGTGTCGGTCTGCATAGCGCGAAATTCTGAATTCTGAATGATGAATTATGAAAGAAGACGAAGTCAGTCATTCGGACTTCGCTTGGTCTTTACGATGATCGTGGTGACGATGGCAATGAGTTGGTCGGTTTCATCGATCAGTCTCTCCAACTGTGCGGTCGTCGCCAACTCACTCTTGAGCATCAGCAATAGCCAATACTTTGCTTCCCGCGCTTCCTTCTGCGCGATCGCACATTTGTGTACGAAGTCTCGTCGACTCTCACCCGACTGCGCCTCAATCAGATTCGCCCCGATCGAAGTCGCCGACCGCAAATACTGTCTCGCAATCACACTTGCAGCGCCATCGCGCGGCTTCTGAAGATGCCTGAACAATTTGACGGCGCGTACCGCATATTGCATCGCACGATCCTGTATCTCGCGAGCAGCCATCCCCACGCCTTCCTTTCAGAATTCATCCTTCAGAATTCAGAATTCAAAAATACCCTTCGCGTTTTTTCTGCTCCATCGACCCCGCTTCATCGTGATCAATCATCCGTCCCTGGCGC
>JBBRFH010000042.1:0-16942 GCA_038224615.1 Tepidisphaerales bacterium | reverse complement strand
CCGCTGCCCTGGGCGTGCGCGGGCAACAATTTTTCGAACGGCAATCTATTCGTCGGTGCCGGCGAATACCTTGACGAAGGTTCGGAGTCACAGCCGCCCCAGTTCGCGATCACCAATCGCACGCACTGCGGACAGATGCAGCAGGTGCTCGGGGCTGACATCGAAGCGCAGACAACCGAGGTCGTTGTCGCCGCGATGCAGGCGGCACTGCGCATGAACAAGCTTCCCGAGCGGCAATGGCCTGCGTGGGAAAGTTTCGCCCAGACGGGCCAGGTGAATCATGAAATCTGGTCTGCCGCGTCGGGCAATGATACGACGTCGCGCACGATGAAGATGATCCGCGATGGCCTGTCGCTACTCACCACCTGCCTCACACTCCCGGTGCGTTTCCCGGAAGATGCGGTGCGCTGCGAACCGGTGCCGAACCTCGACCGCGATTTCCTCGGCCAGCCTTATCCTGTCACGCCCCGGCCCGGACCCTTCCAGCAATTGGAATTCCCGATCGCGCGGTTGCCCCTATGGCCCGTGCGGCGATGACGCTTAAAGCGATTCGCATCTACCCTACGGCGTCCGGGGTCGGATCGGACGCCGTATCATGATGGTTGACCCCCGAGACGGCAAACTTCGAGCCGGGTGCGCCGGTGTCGGCGGGAACGATGAATTCCATGGTCGTGCTGCCGGCGGGGTCGGGTTCGTCGCCGAAATTCCAAACCTGATAATCGCTGGACTTGTTGGCTTTGGAGATTTGCCCTGCGAACGTTCCGATGTTCTTTCCGTCGCGGTAAAGGCGGAACGTGCGCAGGCCGCCGATCGGGTCGACCTCGCAGGACCAGGTAATCCGAATCTGGCCGTCGGCGAGCGTGGACATCTTCACGTACGCCGGGGCTCGCAGTTTGCCTGCGTAGTCCGTTTTGCCCTGCCTGGCGAAGGTGAGCAGTTGTGCGGCCAGATATTCGGTGGGCATCCAGTTCAGATCTGCCGACGCCCGGCTCTCGTCCCCGGCGCGACGGGCGGCTGCGTCCTTGCCGCTGACCCAGCCGTCATTAATTGAAGGGCCTTGAGTTTCCTATTGTCGCCGACGCGGCGCGCGATCAGCTCATCGAAGAACGGGATGGCGAGCATGCGCGAGTTGGCGCAGTCGTGTCCCGAATTAGGCTCGACGACCGCCGCCCAGAGCGCGCCCTGCGCGCCCGGACGCCATCGTCGACGTGACGCGCGGCCCGATGCGGTCGGCTTCCTTCTCGCCGTACACAAACAAAATCGGGATGCCGGCGATCGCCGACGTGTCGAGCGCCGGCGCGCCCTCGGGCTTGGCGGTGCCGTCGGGCTGCGTGGCGGGCGAGCGAAGCGACATGCCGCCCGAACGGGCAAAAACAGCAATGGTTCGCTCCGGATAAAGCCCGGCCATGTGAACCGCCCATGACGCGCCGCCGGAATGGCCCCAGATGACCCACGGCACCGATCGCAGTTCCTGGTGCCCGCTCATCTCGGCAAACAACTGCATCGCCCGATCCAACGCCGCGGCCGATCCCAGCGACGGATCGGAATCGCCGTGAGATTGCCGGCGGGTACAATCGGATCCCGGATTAGGATCACACCCCAATGCACGTGAATAACGTCACCTTCATTCGCAATCTCCTCTGCCTCTGGACGTTCCAAGAGCCCCCGGGGATTGCGCGGGTTGCACACGGCCGGCACGCGTACGCACTCGTGGAACAGGGGGGGACGGTGTCTCGCGCCGATGACGGCATCTTCGGTCCCCATTCGGCGTCTGTTGCCGATTCGATCGTCGCCTCCGCCACCGGTCCGTCCAGCCGCAACGCGCCCAGTATCGTCAACAGTTTCCAATGACCCTGCGGCACCGCGCTCGCCGCCCGCTTGCCCGCCGGGGGCAGGGCTCAGGGCACTGACGGCAATGGTCGAGGTGGGGCACGATCCCACAACCCCCAGTGTGTAAGACTGGTGCTCTGGCCAATTGAGCTACTCGACCGAGTTGGAAACTCAGGATCAGGCACTTTAGCCCACGCCCACGGGCGACGCAATCGGCCGTCTTGAGTATCCTCCGGGGCATGCGAATCGCACGTTTCCTGTCGGGCGGGTCGGTTCATCTGGGCCAGTTGGTCGACGACCGCAGCGCCCGGGTGATCGATGGCGATCTCTTCGGCTCGTACTCCGTCACCGGCCGGGTCGTGCCGGTCGACGCGCTGCTGGCGCCGCTGGTGCCGACGGACATCCTGTGTATCGGCGTCAACTACCGCGCCCACGCCGCCGAGACCGGCACCGCGATCCCGCAGAACCCGATGCTGTTCATCAAGGCATCGGGCACGCTCAACGATCCCGGCAAGCCGATCGTCATCCCCCGCAACAGTGCGATGGTCGACTTTGAGGCCGAGCTTTGCGTGGTGATCGGCAAGGCGGCGCGGAACGTCACCAGGGAGCGCGCACTCGAATACGTCTTCGGCTACACCTGCGCCAACGACGTCTCAGCGCGCGACTGGCAGCGCGACAAAGCATTGGGCGGCGGACAGTTTGCACGCGGCAAATCGTTCGACAGCTTCTGCCCGCTCGGCCCGTGGATCGTCACCCGGGACGAAATCGCCGACCCGAACAACCTGGCGATCTCCTGCAAGGTGAACGGCGAGTTCATGCAGCAATCGAACACGCGCGACATGATCTACGACGTGCCGAGCCTGATCGCGTCGCTCTCCAGCACGTTGACGCTCCGCCCGGGCGCGGTGATCCTCACCGGCACGCCCGCAGGCGTCGGCATGGGCCGCAACCCGCAGGTGTGGCTGAAGCCCGGCGACAGCGTCGATGTCGAAGTCGAAAAGATCGGCCGGCTGAGCAATCACTGCGTTGCGGAATGATCGCGACCTTTTAAGGCCACGCGAACGCTACGCCCGGTCGATCCCTTCCAGACGCTCGACGAGCGATTCGGGTGTCATGGTTTCGGGCGCAAGCGACTCGGCGACGTCGAAATCCCCCACGCGCGTGCGGCGAAGTTCGATCAGGTACCCGCCGACGCCGAGGGACTGCCCGATGTCGCGGGCGATGGCGCGGACGTACGTGCCGCGACCGCAGTCGATCTTCAGTCGCACGAGCGGCCAGGCGTAGTCGAGCAGTTCGATGCCGTAGATCTGCACGATCCGAGGCTGAAGCACGACACTTTGCCCGGCGCGGACGCGGTCGCAGGCGCGCTTGCCGCCGACCTTTAAGGCGCTGTAGACCGGCGGCATCTGCTCGACAGCGCCGATCTGTCTGGCGATCGCGGCAAGCAGCTCCGCCTGCGCCACGGGTGCGGCATTTGGTAGCGGCTGCTCGGGCGATTCGGTATCGTCGGATGCGGTCGTCGCACCGAGTTTGACCGTGGCGACGTACTGCTTGGGGCTGCCCATCAGCGCCTCGCACTGCTTGGTGGCGCGGCCGACCAGCAGCAGCAGGACACCGGTCGCAAAGGGGTCGAGCGTTCCGGCGTGGCCGACCCGGGCACCGCGCGGGAGCAGCCGTTTCACCCGCCCCACCACCGCCGCCGACGTCACGCCGACGGGCTTGTCGACGCACAAAATTCCATGAAGTTTTTGCTCGATAGATTTCATCCCTTGATCGCAATCGATGTATTTACTACAAATGCACTACGATGATCTGGACCAAAGAGCGAATTCTTTCGGAACTAAAATCGTTGTACAAGAAGGGGCGGGACCTCTCTTACAACAACCTGGCCAAGAAAAACCAAGCGCTTGTCTCGGCGGCGGCGTATCACTTCAGATCGTACCGCCTCGCGGTCGAAAAGGCAGGCCTCAATTACGAGGACATCGCCCGGCGACCGCGCTGGACCAAGCAGCGGGTGATCGCTGCCATCAAGGGTGCCAGGCGCAAAGGGCATGATCTGAACTGGGCATCGGTGACCAAGCGCCGCGATGATCTGGGCAAGGCCGCCTTTGCCGCAATCCAGGGACGCCTGTTCGGAGGCTGGCACCGCGCGCTGCACGCCGCGGGTCTCGATTCGGACGATGTCTCGCGTTACCGGAAATGGAATCGCAACTCGATCGTGTACGAGCTCAAGGCTCGCAACGCCGATGCCGAGGCGCTCAACAGCGGCGCGGTGCAGCGCGAGGATCCCGGGCTCCACGCCGCGGCGCTGCGCTATTTTGGCTCCTACGACGAGGCGCTGCAGGCGGCGAAGATCTCGCCGACGAAGGTGCGCAAGCGCAAGACACGTCGCGAGTAGCGCGATCCGGCTGCGACCACTGGAATGCGGGTGACGTGGGCGTTTCCGTGCGGAATCGCTACGCGATCCCGACAATCTGCGCGGCGCGCCGGAGTGTGGCTTTGGTCAGCAGCGTCACCACCGCGGGGGGAAACTCCATTTCCGGATTGTCGCGATAGGCCTGCGGGATGGTGACGTGCGCCATGTCATGGATCTCGCGCGCCACCGCCTCCTGACGGTCTGCGATACGTTTGTCCTCGCTGCGCGGGATCGGATCGCTGACGTCATACGCCAGCATCAGCGTTGAAACCTGCCAGTCGTAATAGCTGTGCGTTCCGTGGGCGGTACTGCTCGAACTCATAGTCGGCCGATTGTAGTGGACCATGGGCAAACGCAAACGCCCCGGGATGCCGAGCATCCCGAAGCGTGTTACGCCATTGGCGACGAATCACGATAAGTGATCAGGCCGCCATTCGTGAGCCGACAGGCTTGCCGTTGCTGACGATGCTGAACGTGTTGTCCAGGTTGATGTTGTCCTGGATGTCGGTGCCGACGACGCCCTTGGCGTTCCATTCACCGAGCGTCTGGAAGCCGCTGACGTTGCCGTAGCTGCTGCCCAGGAAGAACATCGCCTGCTCGCCGACCCAGTTCAGAGTCTTGTCGGCCTCCGGCCAGATGTTGCCGTTGATTTCGTCGAAACTGCTCATGTTACCCTCGTCGACACGCACGGCGGCGGTCTCATAGGAACCGACGGTCAGCTTGGGGGCGACGTACAAGTTGCTCAGCAGCTTGATGCCGTCGACGTGGCCCCACACCCGCATGAACGCGCCGCGGGTGGCGCCGTTTTCGGCGGTGTTGTTCATTACGGTCAGGTCGACCACGCCACGGTTGTACGGGGCGCTGGCGTACCCGTCGACGTTGATCGCCGTCCGGCCGGTGTTGTGGAACACGTTGTTGCGGAGCATGACGTGCTCAGCGCCGTGGTTGATCTCCATCGAGTCGTTCGACAGCTCGTTGAACTCGCCGATCGCGTACTTGAACCGCCGGCTGACGTCCTCGACGCCCTTCTCCTTGCCCAGCGGACCCACCTGCCACGCGGCCTGCAGCTTGTTGAAGCCCATGTAGGCAAAGCTGCCCGACTGCATGTTCAGCGCGGTCTTCTGGATGTCGTACTTGTCCCCATCCGCCTGACGGTTCAGGTTGGTGAAGTCGTTGTAGCTGACATTGATCATGTTGCAGTAGTTGACGCGCACGATGTGCTCACGCGTACTGTTGGCGGCATAGTTGCCGACGATCGTCACATGCGAACCCTCGGCCCAGACAAAGTACTTGCGCAGACCGGTCTTCAGCGGCGACTGGTTGCCAAGGAACAGGAAGCCGTCGGGTCGAGTGTTGAGGTTCGCGCCGTGCATCAGGTTGAGCAGCGTGTTGCGCTGGAACGTGATGTTGCTGCCACCCGGGCGGATGCCCAGCGGGGCACCCTGGTCGTTGGTGTCCTTGTTGTAGATCGAGTCCAGCGACAAATCCTTCACGGTGATGTTCTGGCTCTTGGTGCCGGTGCTGAACATCGCCGAGCTGTCGCGCAGGCCGTTCCAGATCAGCATCGGCTTTTCGCCGATGCCGTAGGCGCCGATCAGCACGTTGTCACGGTTGATCTCGAACGACTTGCTCATCGTGAACGTATCGCCGCGGGCAAACAGGATCTCGGTGTTGGTGTCGAGCATCGACAGCGCCTTGGAGACGCTCTTGATGGCGCTCGACGCCGACAGACCGCTGTTGCTGTCTGACCCGTCGTTGCTGACATAGATCACGCGACGGCTCGCCGGCGTGACGTTGACGTTGATGGTCACGTTGTCGGTCTTGCCGAGCTTGTTGGTCACGGTCAGCGTCACCTTGTAGGTGCCCGCGTCGGCGTAGCTGTGGGCGGCGCTGAAGCCCTTCATGTAGTTGTACGCCGAGCCCTTGTCGCCGAAATCCCACTGGTAGTCGCCTTCCTGCCACTGGCCGGCGTTGAGGTCGGTGGCGATTGCATCCACGTTGATCGCATGACCGGCGGGAACCTGGGTGCTGATCGCGTTGATGTGCGCGACCGGTGTGGTCCCGTCGCTCGGCGTCGGTTCCGGGGTCGGCTCCGGGGTGGGCTGCGGGGTCGGCTCGGGAGTCGGAGTCGGAGTCGGCTCGGGAGTCGAGTCGGTCGGCGTTTCAGCGCCCACCGACGCATCGCGGATGACCGTGAACCGGATTCGCGCCGTGCCGGCGGCGATATTGCCGTTCATCGTGCTGGCGGCAAGGGTGTGCGAGCCCTTGGTGAAGGTCATCGAGTTGAAGCTGCCCTTGTTGTCGCTCGCCAGCGCGTAAGGGGCATTGCCTTCGATTCGGTAGGCCTTCTTGCCGTCGTAGTCGAAGCGCACCTTGCTCGAGCCGTTCGCGACGTTCGCCGCGATGGTGAGCTTGGAGGGCAGGTCGGCGAGGTTCAATACCGCGCCGCTCTGAATCGAGCTGTAGGCGTTGACCGGCTTGCCGGTCGCGACATCAATGAGAGAAAAGCTCTGGATGAAAGGCGCGGAGGACGGCGTGTTGCCGACCGTCGGGGTCGAGTGCCGGCCGTCGGTCGTCATGCTGTCGCGACCGCGCCCGCCGTAAACCTTGTCGATCGTCTGCACCTTCAGGAACTGGTCGTTGCCCGAGTCGCCGTACGACACGTCTGCGCCCGAAGCGCCGGCGATGATGTCGTGACCGGCGCCGCCGTACAAACGGTCATTGCCGGTGTTGCCGTTGATGACGTCGTTGCCGCGACCACCATAGATGGTGTCGTTGCCGGTGCCGCCTTCGATCGTATCACGGCCGGCACCGGCGATAATGCGATCATCGCCGGCGAGGCCCTTGATCGAAACCGGGACGGCGATACTGGAGTCGACCTCGATGTAGTCGTTGGCGTCGCCACCGACGATCTGCACCGATTTGACATCGGCGAGCTTGAACGAGCCTTCGTTTTCGCCATTGACCATGGCGTGGACGTTGTGCCCCTGGGCTCGCAGGTGGATGGAGTTCGATGCATTGGAGAACCCGCTGACGCCGAGAACACCGTTGTGAAGCGAGACGGACATCAGCTCGCGCTTCTCCAGGGTTTCGACGAGGGGGGTTTCCGTGACCGCTTCGGTGGCGACTGAGGCCGCATGGGCCTCCGGCACCGAGGCCGGGGTCTGGGTTTGGTCATCCGCGTTGAGGTTGTCGTGTTCAGCGACTTTCATGTCCCTGACGTGCGTAACGCGCGGATGATGTGGAAATGAAAAACCCCCCGAACCGTGTTCATGGCGCGAATTTTCCAGTGCCCCGCCATTACCCAACCGGCAAGACCCGCAGAGTCGTCGGCCGATAAACTCCAACGTCCGCATACTGGGGCGATTCACGTCCGAGAATCGGCCGCATTACGCGCTGGCGAGCACTTTCAATACCGCCGGCGTGATGGCTTTCCACGCGGCGGTGGGCGCCTTGTTGATGGTGACGAAGTCGTTCAGCAGCAGCACGCTGGTGACGCCCTCGATCGCAAACAGATGGGATGCGATCGGATGGTCTTTCCCCGCGTCAGCATTGAAGAAGCTGGCGGGTGACACGCTGATCGGCGCATCGAGCAGGTATTTCAATGCGTTCGGGTTCGGTGTCGGCTGCGTTTCGGTGACCTTCCACGGCATGTCGGCAATCGTAGCGTCAACGCGATCGGCGACCAACGGCAGCACAAAGCGCCTAAACCGCCCATTAGTTTTATTTTACGGGCGAAACGGAGCGCGACTGGTTCTAAGAATCAGTCATCGAGCGAACGCACCGAAGTGCGACGATCCTCGAAAAAATGAGTCACCCAAGAAACCGGAGGCACACTATGGCCACCAAGTCTCAGAACCAAGTCACGCCGAACGATCTGAACCGCGACATCCCTGTTGAGGACGATCTCGACATCAATCGCGAGGCGCTCACCAATCGCAACGACGATTTATCCAAC
Source organism: Tepidisphaerales bacterium (assembly GCA_038224615.1). GTDB lineage: Bacteria > Planctomycetota > Phycisphaerae > Tepidisphaerales > Tepidisphaeraceae > JBBRFH01. The sequence goes on along the minus strand of JBBRFH010000042.1, from coordinate 8,738 downwards.
CCCGGCCGTGACGTGAAGTCGCGCGATGCGAACCCCGACGCCATCACCGGCGCGCCCGGTTCGCACCCGGTCGGCACCGGCATCGGCGCCGCCGCAGGTGGTGCGGCGGGCACGATCGGCGGTATCGCGGCGGCGGCGGCAATCGGCGCGACGGCGGGTTCAGTCGCGCCGGGTGTGGGCACCGCCATCGGTGGTGTCATCGGAGCAATTGCTGGCGCAGTCGCCGGCGGCTTGGTCGGCAAAGGCGTCGCCGAGGCGATCGATCCGACCGACGAAGATGCTTACTGGCGCAACGCGGTTCGCAATCGCCCCTACTACAGCAGCAACTACGACTACGACGCCGACTACCGCCCCGCCTATCGCACCGCCATCGAGTCGTACAACACGTCACCAACCAGCACCTACGATGAATCCGAAGCCGAGTTGCGCGCCCGTTGGGAACGCGAGCGTGGCGGCAGCCGTCTCGACTGGCAGCACGCCAGCCAGGCGATGCGCGATGTTTACGAACGTGATCGCAACCCAACGACCCCTCCGAATTCGGATTGATCGTCCGGTCCATCGACCGCGTTCGAGAGTTTCAGAAACGACGGGCACGCCTGCACCAGCGGCGTGCCCGTCGTGCTGCGCTGGCGCGCGAGTCGAACGCTGGTGTCCGCGTATGTCGTGCACTGATACCGCGTCAGCGCCGGAACCACTTGCGATAACACACCGTCACCCGTCCACATACGACCGTGAATACGCCGCCCACTTGGCGCATTTCTCAAACAGGAGGCCGGGGTTGATGGGCTTGGCGATGAAGTCGTCGAAGCCGGCGTCGAAGCAGCGGATCCGGTCGCTCTCCATCGCGTTGGCAGTCAGGGCAACAATGGCGACCGGGGCGCGCATCGCGCGGAGTCTGCGGACAGTCTCCGGGCCGTCGAGGCCGGGCATCTGCATGTCCATGAGGATCAAGTCGATGCCGAGTGCATTGTGGTGTCCGCCGATCGGTTTGCCGGTCTGCAGGCGTTGCTGCACCCAGTCGATCGCCTGGGTGCCCAGCTCGAGCAGCGTCACCTCCGCACCGGCGCGGCGGAGCAGCATCTCGACCAGCACGCGGTTGTCAGGGCTGTCGTCGACCGCCAGAATGTGCAAGCCCTGCAGCGGCTTGCTGCCCAGCGCCGGCGTGGCCGCGGCGCCGCTGGTTTCGTCGGCGGAGTAGTCGACAATTTTGCGGTCGAAAAGCTGGTAGGTGAAGACCGTCCCACGCCCCGGCGCCGATTGCACGTTGAGGTCGCCGCCCATCATCTCGGCGAGGCGCTTGCTGATCCGCAGCCCCAGCCCCGTGCCGCCGAAGCGCCGCGCCGTCGACGCCTCCGCCTGGCTGAACGGCTGGAACAGCGCCGAGACCTGCTCCCCGGTCATGCCGATGCCGCTGTCGGCGACCGTGATCGTCACGTCACGCTTCACAGCATCGTACGAGAGCGTCAGCGTCACGGTCCCGCGCATGGTGAACTTGATGGAGTTGCTGACCAGGTTCATCACGACCTGCCGCACGCGGACCGGGTCGCCAATGACCGCCGGCACCGGGTCAGTCGGGAGGACGACAGTAAGCTCAATCCCCTTGCTCCTGGCGACGTCGGTAAACGTCCGCCGGACGTCGTAAAGCAGTTCGTCCGGGCGGATCGGAATCTGTTCGATCGACAGCTTGCCGGCCTCGATCTTGGAGAGATCGAGGATGTCGTTGATGATCGTCAGCAGGTGCTCGCCGTTGCGCTGGATGGCGGCGATGGCTTTCTCGCGGGCGTCGGGAGATTCAAACGCCTCCTGCGCCAGCAGCCCGGTGAAGCCGAGAATCGCCGTCATGGGCGTGCGGATTTCGTGGCTCATGTTCGCCAGGAACTCGCTCTTGGCGCGCGTGGCAACCTCGGCGATTTCCTTGGACGCCCGCAGTTCCTCGACCATGTGCGCGGTGCGCGCCTGCTCGCGCGAGAGGTCGGCGTTGACCAATGACAGCGCCGCCGTCCGCTCATCGACAAGCGCTTCCACCTGGGCGGCTCGGCCGGTGAGGATCATCAGGAAGCCTCCCAGCAGGCTCGTGAACAGCAGGCCCCCCAGCAGCGCCAGCCACGACGTCGCGCCGTGGCGTCCGAGCAGGCTCGCCTCGCTCTGCACACCGCGAATCGCCCAACGTCGGCCGGCAATGTCGATAACCGTGGTTTGCTGAATCGCGTCACGGCGGCTCGCCCCGTGCAGCGGTGCATGCGGGGATGTCATCGCCACCAATTCTCGCTCGGACGGGTCGGTAGCCGACTCGTCGATCACTTCCAAGTCAACGCCGTCGTGCTCGACGTTGACCAGCGCCGCGCTAAGCAGGTCACTGATCCGGTACGACGCCGAAAGCAAGCCCGTGAGATGGGCGCGGCGTTCCTGTTCCGTCGTTGTCCGGGCGCCGTTGCGGTACACCGGCTCGTAGACGGAAATGGTGTACGGAGATCCCGGTTCGTTTAGCAACTGGAAGCGCCCGGTCATTGACGCCTCGCCAGCGACGCAGGCGCGATCCTGCATCGGCACATTCACCTGACGCGACTGCGCGTTGAACCCGATCCGACCCTCGCGGCCGCCGGACGGCTCGATGAACTCCAGCGCCAAATACTCCTCGCGGCGCGGCGCCGGCAGCAACCGGCCGTCCGCCGCCTCCTCGACGATCTGCGCATTCAGCATGTTGTCGGCACGCAGCGATCGCTCGAACGCTTCCCGTCCCGCGTCCCCCTTGACGTAGCGCAGCCACGAAATCGCATACACGCCCGGTTGGCCGCGGATCACGCCGGACACGAACGTATGAAACTCATCGCGCTCCACCGTGTCGGAGCTGGCGTAGAAGCTGCTCAGCGACTGAAGCACATTGATCGAGAGTTCCAACCGCGACCGGATGGCGGTGGCAATGCTGTCGACGCGGCGATCGAGCTCGAGATGGGCCTGCCGATGCTCAGCCTTGCTGGCGAGGACGAACGCCCCCACCGCCACGGCAAACGTACCCAGCAGCGGCATGCCGACGGAAAGCCGGCGCGACCGCCAGACGCTGACCGAGTCGACCATCCACATCAGCGACAGCGGCGTGAAGATCAGCACCCCGGTCGTATGCCCGACCCACCAGGCAAACCAGAGGTAGCCCATCCCCTCGGGCGTGATCGTCCCACCGAAGTAGAGCACCAGCACGCGGACGCACGCGTTGACCACGCATGACACCGGCCCGCCCAGCAGCAGAAACTTGACGATGTCGCGGTCGCGCACCAGCGGCGTTGGGAAACCGACGTACTTGCGGATCAGCCCTGCGCCGAGCCACGCCTGCAGCGCCGTGCCGACGGCGCAGATCGCCGCGTACTCGACGCCGCGCAGCGGCTGGTCGCTCGTGTAATACAGGTGAAGGGAGATCGCGAACGATCCGGCCCACGTCCCCACCACCGCAGGCCCGCGAAACAGGAGCGCCCCCACCAGCGCCAGCCCCGCCGACGGCCAGACCAACGCGGCATTGGCGGGCGGGATCACCTGCAGCATCGCCAAGCGGCCGACGAGGTAATACGCCAACGCCACCAGCAGTGCCTGCAGGCATCGTCCGCCGATGTCGTGTCGCGCCCGTAGGCGCACGATCCATTTCTTCATCGGCTACAGGTCCTTGCCTCGCGCAGGCTTCCCGACCACCGGGGCTACGACACGGCGATCGTCAGCGCATCATAACGAACGCCGCGAGGGCTGTCGTGAAAGCCTGATCGCCGTGCCACGCGGACGCCCGACGTTCAGATCGTTTGCCCATGGAGGCGTGTTGAAATTCGCAAAAATTCCGGGAAGGCGCAAGCGCCGCGCGAGCGCGGGTCGGGAGCGCGAGTCGCTTGCGCCATCGCGGGGGCGGGTTGCGCGGGCAGGCGCGGACCGATCCTTGGGTCGCATTTTGTGGACGAAAGGACGAACGAATCGGTCCTTTTGGCGGGTCGCGGGGTGGGAGATGAGAAAAGCCGCGGATCGTGCGAACACAGCCTTTGACAGCCCCATGACCGGTCGCTACATTACCCGGCTCGCTTCGTTCCGCCCTCGGGACGAGGTGTTTTGTTCTATAGAAGCGTTGCACGTAAGGAAATTGCGATGAGCACGTATCTCGCCAAGCCAGGCGAACTTCAGCCGAAGTGGCACGTCGTTGACGCCAAGGGCATGGTCCTGGGTCGTCTGGCGGCCAAACTGTCCACGATCGTCCAAGGCAAGCACAAGGTGACCTACACCCCGCAGACCGCCAGCGGCGATTTCGTCATCGTGCTCAACGCCGAGCAGATCAAGGTCACCGGCCGCAAGGAAGACCACATCGAGTACGACCGCTACGTCCGCTACCCCGGCGGCCGTAAGACGTTCAGCTACAAGATGATGAACGAACTGCACCCGGAGCGCGTGCTCCAGTTGGCCGTCAAGCGCATGCTGCCCAAGAATAAGATGGGCCGCGACATGCTCCTGAAGGTCAAGATCTACAAAGGCGACAAGCACCCGCACTCCGCCCAGCAGCCGGCGCCGCTGGTGTTGAACTGAGTGAGATTTGCAATTTGCGATTGGCAATTTGCAATTTGAATACGAAGCAGAACTGCAATCGACGGGTTGATTTGCAAATCGCAGATTGACCTTTGCAAATCGAGATCCCAATGACTGACACCGCCACCCTCGAAGCCCCGCAGACCTCGGACAAGAAAAAGACGTACATCTGGGGCACCGGCCGTCGCAAGACCGCCGTCGCCCGCGTGCGTATCGCCCCGGGCTCGGGCAAGATCGAGATCAACAAGCGAGAGCTGAACGATTACCTCACCAACGAGCGTGATCGCAAGAGCATCTTCGGCCCGCTCGAAGTGACCAACACCGGCGGTAAGGTCGACATCTTCGTGTCGACGCTGGGTGGCGGCCCGACGGGGCAGACCGGCGCGATCCTCCTCGGCATCGCCCGCGCCCTGGTCAAGTACGACCCGAACACCGAAACCGCCCTCCGCAACGCCAACTTCCTCACGCGCGACAGTCGCATGAAGGACCGTAAAAAATACGGCCAGCGCGGTGCCCGCCGAAAGTTCCAGTTCTCGAAGCGTTAATCCAGACGCTCCTTCGAGCTATCCATCGCATCCGAAACGCCCCGGCCAAGCATGGCCGGGGCTTTCTTTTTTTGTTGCTCCCCTGCGACAATTTCCCGCCGACTTTTGCGACGGAAGTTGGTATTAGTTAGGGGTCGTTTCGTGCGCGCCACACCGCGCTCGCCTGTGGCGTTGCGCGCACGCGTTCTTTGACATGTGAATCAGTCGGATTGGAAAAAGGTCCCTGCATTCCCGGCCGGATTGGTGGGGAGAATGTATCAAATGTATCAGGTGTCACATTGCTACATCACGCGCGTGTAAAAGCGTAAGCGACGGCCGGAACTGGGGTTGGCGCGTTTATGCACCTGCACAGGGTGTCGCACGATGTATCAGTGTGCCGATCACGCCAGCGAAAGCTGATCGATGTAGCACGACTCGAAGTTTGGATCGAGATTCAGCTCGACCACGCTCACGCGGCGTGCGGCGGCGCACGTTTCGGCGAGCATCGAGGCGTCCATCAGGCACAGCATCGCGCCGGCCAGGGAGGTGTTGCCAACGGGGCAGATCTGCTCGGGTGTGAATCCCGGCAACAGCCCGCACGCAATCGCCGCAGCACGGTCCATGTGCGTGCCGAACCCGCCGGCGAGATAGACCGTCTTGATCTCAGCAGGCGTGAGATTCGCTTGTCCGAGCAACGTCAGAATCCCCGCAGCGATGGCGGCTTTGGCCTGCAGCAGCGACGCGACATCGTGTTGCGACACGGCGACGGGCTGCTTGCCCGGTCCCTCGGCCAGTCGGAACGCGATGTCGCGCCCGTTGCTCCAGGGGATGAGGTGATCACGCAGCGCGCCGGCCGCCTCGCGATCGAATCGCCCGGTCGTCCCAAGCACCCCGGCGGCTCGGGCGGTGGCAAGGAAATCCACGTACGCCGAGCCGCACACGCCAATCGCCGGCGTCTTGCCGCCTCCGATGATCTCGCAGTGCAGCGTCATCGTCGACGGATCGATGCGGACATGGCTGACCGCGCCGTCGGCGGCACGCATGCCGGAACTTAGCCGCGCGCCTTCAAACGCCGGACCGGCGGCGGTGGCGCAGCCAAGCAGTCGATCCCCGACCTTGAGAATGATCTCGCCATTGGTACCGACATCGACGAGCAGGCTGGGACCAGGCTCGTAGAGCAGCCCGGTCGCGACGATGCCCGCAGTAAGGTCCGCGCCGACGTAAGCCGCTGCGCCGGGCAGCAAATGACACGGCGTCTTCGGGTTGATCGCGACAGACTCGCCGAAGATCGCTCCGGCGTCGATCGAGCGATGCTCCAGAAAAGTCGGTGTGAAGGGCGCGAAACCCATCGACGTCGGATCGACGCCGGCCAGCAGGTGCAGCATCGTCGTGTTGCCCGCCAGCGTGAGGCAGCGGACGGCGTCCATCGAATGACCGCTCTGCTCAAGCGCTTGCTCCAATAACGGCAGGATCGTTTGACGGGCAACTGCCTGCTGCATCTGGGGCAGCATCGTGGCGTCGGTGGAGCACAAGTTGATGCGGGTGAGTACGTCGTCGCCGAGATGCATCTGCTCGTTGAACTTTGAAGTCCGCGCCAACACACGACCGTCGGAGAGGTCAAGCAGCATGAGCGCGACCGTCGTCGTGCCGATATCGACAGCCGCACCGAGCACAGGCAACGCCGAACCGTTCACGGAAACCAATGGATTGTGCGCACAAGACACGCGGACCTGGTAGTCGCTCACGATCTGCGGCTGATGACCCAACGAGGATCGCAATGGCACGCGAAGGACCGCGCTCGTGCCGTCAAGCCGATGCTCGCACGCGCGGAGCTGCGGGGGCTCAACTGACTCGCTCGCGTCCACTGCATCGCCCGAACGCGCGTGGACCACCCGTCCGCCCGTCAGTTCCACCATGCAGCCGTCGCACAAGCCACGGCCCGCGCAACGCGTGTTCAAGGGAAGGCCCGCGCGGCGCAGCAATTCACTCAGCACCACGGACTGCTCGTCGGGTGCGGGCAGAAGTACGTGGCGTTCGCCCGAGGCTTCAACTTCAAGACGACAGGGATGATCGACAGCAACAGGCAACGGCTTTTTCATCAGACGGCGATCTCTTTCCCGTTTAGCGTGACGGCGGTGACGACCTGCTGGTCGGCAGTCATTTGCGGTGTCTGGCCGGGCGCCAGGACGAGGAACCGCTCGTCGTCCCAATTGCCCGTGATCAAGTCACGCAGGAGCGTTCGGCTCCCCTTCTGCCGATCGAACTTCCAGCCGAGCCACTGGGCGCACGCCTGGGTATAGGCGACATCGCTGTCAGTCGCGCCGGGCGTGCCGAGGTCGACGTAAGTCGCGCGGTCGTAGGAAGTGAACCATGCCTGCTCGGTTTCCATGAGAAACTTCGCATCGTCTTCGCCGAACTTTTCGAGATAGGTCTTGTAGAGCTTGTCGTACCGCTCGCGCCCGGGCGGGACATGGCAGCGGTTCCAGCCGGGCGAGTACCAATAGGTGCCCGGGTGTGCCGCGACGTACTCGGCGTAGCGATCCTTGTCACCCAGCAGCAGCGTGATGCAGTCATGCGCCCGCGGCAACACGAGCGTGCAGCGCTTCGTGACGACTCCCTCGACCCCGCGCGAGCAAAGCCCGTAGCCAAGCACAATGGCGGTCGCCTCGGGCATGGCGGCCTCGACACGATCAACGGCGATCTGCAACTCAGCGCGCAACAGCGGCGGTGCATTGTGCAAGCCTTGGCGAAGCACTTCGATGTGCAGCACGCGCGGCTCCCCGCGCGCGATCTCGGCAACCTCTTCGCTGATCACGTCGCAGGTGATCACCACAATCAAAGGAGGCTTTCCATCGGAGGGCCGGCAAGACGCGGATTTATCTGTTTCGGCTACTTGCATGTACTTCTTGGCAATTCTGTCCTGATACGGGAACTCCCACTTGCTTCAGAAAACGAGGACCATAAACTCTTTTTATCCTTTTTTGGCAAAAAGGTAAACTTAAAACTGGAGTGAAAGATGAGTGTGCTCGTGCAACTGACTGAAGCAATCAAGAAGGGCAATCGTGCGGAGGCCAAGCGGCTGACGACCGAAGCCATGGAAGCCCAGATGCCGGCGCAGGCTATTCTGGATGGATTGGTAGCCGGTATGGACGACGTCGGCCGACGCTTCCAGGCCAATGAGATATTCGTTCCCGAAATGCTCATCGCCAGCCGTGCCATGAAAGAAGCCATGGCCGTGCTTGAACCGTCGCTGGTGAAAGCCGGCATCAAGCCCGCATTCACCGCCGTCATCGGCACCGTGCAAGGCGATCTGCACGACATCGGCAAGAACCTCGTCGCGATGATGTGGAAGGGCGCCAACTTCGGCGTCATCGACCTCGGCACGAACGTCTCGGCGGAAAAATTCATCGCCGCCGCGAAGCAGCATGACGCGAAGTTGATCGGCCTGTCAGCCCTGCTGACGACGACGATGCCCGCGATGAAGCAGACCGTCGCCGCGATCAAGGCGTCGGGTGTAAACGGATTGAAGGTGGTCATCGGCGGCGCGCCGATCACACAATCGTTCGCGACCGAAATCGGCGCCGACGGCTTTGCCGCCGACGCCGCGAGCGCCGTCGACATCGCCCGCAAGCTCGTCGCGGTTGCCTAGCGCCGCACTTCAGCGGA
>JBBRFH010000041.1:0-17013 GCA_038224615.1 Tepidisphaerales bacterium | reverse complement strand
CGCTCAACGGCAAGGCTCTGGTGCTCGTCAAACAGTACGAATTGAGCCAGTTCCAGGAAGACAAATTTCGCACCGATGCCGTCTTGTTGTTGAAAAAAAGCCTGGCCCTCAACAGCACACAGCCGAAGATCACCGAAGCGCTGAAGAAGTACGAAAAACCCAGCGCCGTGGCGCAGTAAAGGTTGTTGATGTCCAAGAGCGCCAACCCGGTAAGCCTCGCGAAGATGGAGCGAAAGCTGAAGGATTCGACCACGCTCGAAATCCTTTACGAGGACGACGACATCGTCGCGATCAACAAGCCCGCGGGTCTCGCGGCGATCCCCGGCCGGGGGGAAACCGACAGCGTCATCGAGCGCCTCGCCCGCCAGCTCGGGCTTCCCTTCACCGGCAAGACCGACCCGCGGCTCCGCGTCGTCCACCGCCTCGACAAGGACACCACCGGCGTCCTGCTGTTCGCCAGGCACGTCGGCGCTCAGCGCGGGCTTTCGCACCAGTTCCAGAACAACGCCGTCGCCAAGGAATACGTCGCGATGGTGAACGGAAAGGTCGTCGAAGACGAGGGGACCATCAACGCCCCGCTCTGGCCTCACCCGACCGACCGCGAACGCATGGCGATCGCCAAAAAAGGCGGCCGCCCGGCGATCACGGCGTGGCGCGTGGAACAACGCCTGAAGCGGTTCACCGTCGTGCGCGTTTTTCCCAAGACCGGCAAGACCCATCAAATCCGCGTCCACATGGCGCACATCGGCCACACGCTGGCGATCGACCCTGTCTACGCCAGTGGCGACCCGATCCTGCTCAGCCAACACAAGCGGCATTATCGCCCGACCAAAGGCGAAGACGAACGCCCCCTCATGGCGCGGCTGACGCTCCACGCCCACAAGCTCACGTTCGTACACCCACAGGGACATACGATCACCCTCGAAGCGACGATGCCGAAAGACTTCCGCGCGACGATCGCGCAACTCTCGAAAGCGTAGCGTTTCGTAGCGCAAGCTCTGTATAGACGTCAACTTCCGTCTCGGGGCAAAAATCCGGCTTACGAACCTCGCCGACTGTCATTTAGGCAGGTGGGTTTGTTTGTTCAAATTCACTTGTGACGAACTACGCCTTCCCCAGCAGCACCGCGATCAGCGCTTTCTGGTAGTGCAAACGGTTTTCCGCTTGCGGGAAGACAAGCGACGCCGGGCCTTCCATCACTTCATCGGTGATCTCAAGCTCGCGGTACGCGGGCAGGCAGTGAAGCACCCGGCAGTGTTTGGAAGCGTGGGCGAGCAGACCGGCATTGATTTGGAAGCCGGCGAAATCCTTGGTCCGCTTCTGCTTCTCGGCCTCCTGACCCATGCTGGTCCAGGTGTCGGTGTAGACGGCGTCGGCGTCGCGAACGGCCTCGATGGGATCGTGCGTCGTCTCGAAGTCCATGCCCGGCACCTGGGCCATGATGCGGTCCATGTCGTCCGCGGGAAGCTCGTACCCGCCGGGCGTGGCGCAGACGAAGCGAAGCCCGAGTTTGCCGCACGCGACCGCCAGCGACCGCGCGACGTTGTTGCCGTCGCCGACGTACGCGAGGGTCAACCCTTCCAGCCGGCCGAAGTGCTCCTGCAGCGTGAGCATGTCGCTCATCGCCTGGCATGGGTGCGAGTAGTCGCTGAGTGCATTGACAACCGGCACCGACGAAAAGTGCTGCAGCTCGATCAGCTTCTCGTGCGCGAACACGCGGGCGACGATCACATCGCACATCGACGCCAGCACCCGCGCCACGTCCCTGACCGGTTCGCGCGTACCCAGGCCGATCTCATCGCCGGTGAGCACGACCGTCGTGCCGGCGCACTGGTACATCGCCTGGGCGAATGAGACCTTGGTGCGCAGCGACGGCTTCTCAAAGATCAGCGCCGCCGTCTGCCCGGCGAACAGATCATCGTTGCGGCCGGTGTCGTTGAGCTGCTTCTTCAAGCGTGCGCCGACCTGCAGCGTGTGCTTCAACCACTCGGTGTCGTGCTCGGCGATGGAGATGAAGTGTTTCATGGGGGGGGGTGACCTGTTGCAGGTTACTTGTTATTTGTTACTGGTTACTTGTCATTGGTCATTGGTCATTCGTTACTGGTTACTTGTTACTTGTCGCGCTTTGTTTTGGTGTTGCGGGCGGCGTTGGATGAGAGCACCTTGATGTAGGCGTTTAGGCGCGGGCCGAGTTCCTGGACGATCGGCTGGAGTTCGGCGATCTGCTGCTTCGTCAGTAGGCCGCGTTGGAATGCGCGACGGAGAAAATGCCGGGTTTCGTAGAGCGAGCCACGGGCGATCTTAGCGAAGTGGCAATTGTCCTTATAGGTGCCACGGCCCGATCCTTCGGCAATATTGGCGCCAATGCTGTCCACACTGCGAACGACCTGCCCACCGGCTGCGAAGCGAGCGAACTGATCCCAATCCCTGACGAGCATCCAGACGCGATCGGCCAAATCTTCTGAGAGTCTATAAACGTCGAGTTCTTCAAAGCCCTTCGCCATGACAAACCCCGCCAAGTAACAAGTAACAAATAACAAGGAACCAGTAACAGCAACGCTTACAGCACAATCTCCGTCCCAATTCCCGACTCCGTATAGATCTCCAACAGCAGCGAGTGCGGGATGCGGCCGTCGATGATGTGGGCTTTGTTGACGCCTCCCTTGAGCGCTGTGATGCAGGCTTCGACCTTGGGGAGCATGCCGGCACCGATGGCGCCGGTCTTGACCATGTCGTCGATCTGCGCGGTTGTCAGGTGGCTGATGCGACTCTCGGGGTCGTTGACGTCGGCGCGGATGCCGTGGGTGTCGGAGACGACGACGAGTTTCTCGGCCTTCATCGCGGCGGCGACGGCGCCGGCGGCGGTGTCGGCGTTGACGTTCAGCTTCCCGCCGGCGTTATCGCGCGCGATCGTCGCGATGCACGGGATCGCGTCGGCGCGCACCAGCAGTTCCAGCAGCCGCGCGTTCACCCAGTTCACTTCACCGACGTGGCCGAGGTCGATGCGCCGACCGTCCGGCGAATTGACGTACGCCCGCTCGGCGAACAGCACGACCGAGGTGAGCGAGTGCAGGCCCATCGCCTCGCACCCCTGGCTGTTGATGAAGTTGACGATCTGCCGATTGATCTGGTTGCACAGCACCTGCTCGGCGATCGCCAGCGTGCGCTCGTCGGTGTAGCGCCGGCCCATCACCATCTGCGGGGTTAGCCCGGCTTTTTCCATCGCCTCGTTGATCGCCTTCCCCCCGCCGTGGACGAGGACCGGCTGCATGCCGACGTAGTTCATGAAGACGATGTCGTTGAGAATCGTCGTCAGCGCCGCCTCGTCGTCCATGATCGATCCGCCGATCTTCACGACGACAGTTTTGTCGTGGAAGCGCTGGATGTAAGACAGTGCTTCAACAAGACCGGCGGCTTTGACAATGGCTTCGTTCATCATGTTCGTCCCGCAAAAGGGAATCGGGCAGTGTAAAAATCCCTAACGCGCCTGTCAAAATGACTGTCCCCGCAATCCGATCCCGGCCGCCGGTGTAACATTTTGCGACATGCGGTATCAGGCATTATTTCACCGGCCTTCACCCGTCGCGCAGCATGTCGGGTGGACGCGCATGTGTCCCTTCATAAGTACAGGGCTGTTGCGCCAAACCGGAGTTAATCGCGCAACGCCGGTGCGAAATGCTCCGGGAAATGCGCGAAAATTTTCCGGATTTGTCCTCCGATGCGTTGCGCGGATTTCCGGTCTCGTCACCTTGGGTACTTCGCACATTCAAGCCCGCGAAGGCGTAAGCGACTACCGTTTGCAGCGCCCCAATGCGGTCGTTGTTTGCGCCTTCGCGACAGAGACCAGACTTGTTGTGCAAATCGCCCGCACGGGGAAAAGCCCGCGGTCATCTTCCTTCCTCATTGCCACCCAAAATCCGCCGGATTTGTGGGGGTTTGGGGGCGATTTTTCTGAAGGGCGCCTGCTTTAATTTGCGGCGTCGATTCACTACTGTCGATCGGAGATGACCGCCCCTTCAGCAACGTATCGAACTCCGCTTGGCCCCTTGCTGCACACGGTTCGGCACTACAACGCGTCCAAGTTCCGGCGTGATCTCGTCGCCGGGCTTACTGTTTCGGTCGTTGAACTGCCGCAGGCGATGGCGTACGCGCTCATCGCCGGCGTGCCGCCGCAGTACGGGATTTACTCTTCGATTATCCAGGGCGTGCTCGGGGCGCTGCTGTCGTCGTCCGACCACCTGACGACCGGGCCCACCAACACCCAGTCCCTGCTGATCGCGTCGGCCGCCATGCCGTTGGTCGATCCGCACGCGAATCCACAGACCTATCTGCAGATCGTCTTTCTGCTCACCCTTTTCAAGGGGCTGATCCAGCTCTCGTTCTGGGCGTTCCGGTTTGGCGAATTGGTCCAGTTCATCTCGCGTTCGGTGATTGTCGGCATCAGCGCCGGCGCAGGCGTGCTGATCATCGTCGGGCAGCTCGCGCCGATGCTGGGACTGAATCCGATGGAGAAAGCGCACCTGCCGGGCATTCTCGGAGCATTCGAGCGGCTCGGCCCGCATCTGAATGAGACCAACGGGTACGCCCTTGCGACCACACTCGGCGTGATCGCGATCGCCTGGGGTGCCAAGCGCATCAACCGCTTCATCCCCGGCCCGCTCATCGCGGTGGTCGCGTCGACGGCGATCGTGATGGGGATGGGCTGGCAGGACCGACTTCCGATTCTGCACGATCTCCCACACACGCTCCCGCACTTCAACCTGCCCAGCACCGGCGGGCTGGGCGCGGAGACGGCGTACGCACTCATCCCCGGCGCGATGGCGCTGGCGCTGCTGGGTGGGATCGAATCGGTGGCGATCGCCAAGACCATCGCCGCCCGCTCCGGCGAGCGAATTATCGCCAACCAGGAGTTCTTTGCGCAGGGCTTCAAAAACACGGTAACCAGCTTCTTTCAGTGCATCCCCGGTTCAGCGAGCTTCACGCGGTCGGCGCTGGATTACGACGCCGGCGCGCAGACGCGCTTCGCCGCGGTAATGAATGCGATCTTCGTCGGCGTGCTGTTCTTCGCGATGGCCGACTACGCGAAGAACCTGCCGCTGGCGGCGCTCGCGGGCGTGTTGATCACGATTGCGATCGGCCTCATCGACGCGAAATTTTTCCGCCGAATGTGGCGGGCGGATCGGTCGGATGCCGTCGTCTTTGTCGTCACGTTCCTGGCGGTGCTGTTCACGCGGCTGGAGTACGCGATCTTCATCGGCATCTTCGTCAATATCGCGTTCTTCCTCCGCACCAGCTCGCGGCTGCACATCGCCGAGATGGAGCAGACGGAAACAGGCGCGTTCGTCGAGCGCAACATCTACAACCGCGAAGGCGAGCGCCGCGTGGTCTTCCTGCAACTCGAAGGCGAGCTGTATTTCGCGATCGCCGACCAATTGCAGGACCAGCTTGCGGCGGCGCGGAAATCAGGCGTGCGCGTGGTGATCCTGCGCCTCAAGCGCTGCCACTCGATCGACGGCACCGTGCTCGACGTGCTGGAACGGTTCGCGCTGGACACCCATCGCCATCAAGGCTGGCTGCTGCTGTGCGGGGTGCGGCCGGAGGTGATGCGGACAATCGAAGGCTACGGGCTGGACCAGGTCATCGGCCGCGAGAACATCTTCCCGGCCGAGCGGGGGATTTTCGTCGGCGCACAAAAAGCGCTCACGCGGGCCCGCGTGCTGCTGGGGGCGTCGATCGATACCACCGAACTACAGCATGAAGAGCAGTTCGCGTATGACATTTGAAGGGCGCAAGCCATTCTCGAAATGTTGCCGGCTCTGTGATCCTGAGCGCCAGCTCAGGATGACAAAGATCGCTAACGCTCGGTTTCCGTTGTGTCTACTTCGCGCCTCTTCGCAGCAGGACGGCGGGAATGGTCTGGAACATCAGTTTGAGGTCATGGAAGACCTGCGAGCGTTTGACGTACTTCAGGTCCATCCGCATCCACTCTTCAAACGTCACGCGTGATCGCCCGTGGACTTGCCAGATGCAGGTCAGGCCGGGCATGACGTCGAGGCGCCCGCGGTGCCATTGGTCGCACTGGGCCTGCTCGTCGAGCGGGAGTGGGCGCGGGCCGACGAGGCTCATGTCGCCTTTGATGACATTGATGAGCTGGGGGAGTTCGTCGAGGCTGGTTTTGCGGAGGAAGTGTCCGATGCTGGTGATGCGCGGGTCTCGCGTCATCTTGAACGCCGGCCCATCCTGCTCGGACTGGGCGCGGAGTTGGGCTTTCATGGCGTCGGCGCCGGCGCACATCGTTCGGAACTTATAGATCTCGAAAGGACGCCCGCCCATGCCGGAGCGCCACTGCCTGAAGATGATCGGGCCGTCGCTGGTGTACTTGATCAACGCCGCGATAATCGCCATCGCAGGCATCGCCAGCGTGAGCACGGCACCGGCGATGACAATGTCGATTGCGCGCTTCAAGAAGCTCGGCGGCTGGATGAGCAGTGCCTCGAGGGGGAGCGTGTCGTAGCGGCTGGCGGTATCGGTGTTCTGCGGCTCCTGGTAGTCGGCATCGGTGACGAGGCGCAGGCGGTCCGGGATGCCGCCGCCATTGCCGCCGCCATCGCGGGGACCGTTGCCGTTGTGCTTATCGTGATCGTCGTGATGACGGTCGAACCAGCTCGACGGGTAGGTATAGATCACCGGTTCGATGACCATGTTCTTGTCGGCGGCGCGGTCGTGGACGCGCTCGATCAACTTCCAGGCGCCCTCGGGTGTGGTCTCGGGGAGGATGGCGCAGACGGTGTTGCGGTCGTATTGGCCTACCTCGTCGGTGGTGCGGACCTCGTTGAGCACGATGCGGCTGAGGCGCAGCGTGGCCCAGCGACCGCGGACGGGCACAAGGCGGAACATCACCAGCGAGAACTGCCCCTTCTGCCGGTCGGCGCGGGCGCGCTCTCGGCGGATCACGCCGTTGAGGTGCTGGGGAAAGTAGATCTCGTGCAGCCGCCGGTGTTCGACCGCCGCCGGAGTCGGGCCGGGCTGGGTCGACGCCTGATCGCGCGCCGTGGAACTAAAACTGCGTAAGCCTTTGATCGCGCGTTTGACTTGAGTCGTCATGGCATTTTCTCCCGTACAAACAATGCGTACCGTCCCGTGTAAGGGGCATCCGTCGCTTCACAACGGGGGACACTGGCGGGTGTCCCACATCACGTATCGGCGGATGCGCGCGGCAGCTTTGTCAGTCGCCGAACTATCGGACGTTCGGCGACGTCTTACTGAGGCGGGCGAGTAAATGCAGTCACAGGAAACACCCAGGACCGCGCGCGTCTTCCCTTCTGACGCGCTGCACTAAACGACGTGGCACATTTTCTCTGGCACACCTCAAACTTATCAAGCCCAACCAGTCTCCATCCGGCTGGACCTGAATCGAACACAACATTCAACATTCCTGCCCCTGCGGCAAATCGCCCCGGGACAGTCCTTACAACGACCCCAGTCTTACCGTCCGGCTTTCATGCGCTTGGCGAGTTCGGCCGAGCGATCGGACGGGGAGGCGGGCGTCGTCTCGCCGGCGCGGCGTTCGACACCAGGCGGGTAGGCCTGGATCGGCTTGGCCGAGTCGTTAAGCACGATGCCCATCAGCGAGGCCCCGACGCTCAACAGCGCGTCGCGGGCAGTCGTCGTGGCAAAGCGGTTGGTCCGCTCCCCGCGCACGACGAGAATCGTCTGGTCACAACCGGCGGCGATGATGCGGGCATCGTTGCTGCCGCTGACGCTGGAGGTATCAAAAATAACGTGATCGTAGCGGAGGTTGAGATCCCGCAGCAGGTCGCCGAAACGTGAGCTATTGAGCTGCTCGGAAGCATCGGTGGACTTAGGCCCTGCGGTGAGCACGTCGAGGTGCTCGATCGCCGTGCGGCGCATCGCCGACTCGACCTCGTCACCGCCTAATACACTCGTGAGGCCGACATTGTTGTCGACCGTGAAGTAGGTGTGCAGGATCGGCTCGCGGAAGTTGGCATCCACGAGCGCGACCCGTTTGCCCGACTGGGCAAGCGAGATCGCGAGGTTAGCCGCCAGCGTCGTCTTGCCGTCCTTAGGGGCCGGCGAGGTGACGGTGATCGTGTGGCACTGCCCGGCGCCGAAGAGCATCGAGGTGCGGATCGAACGGAACGCCTCGGCGGCCTCGGAGTCCGACTGGTCGTGCGTGAGCATCGCCATGTCGCGCCCGGTCCGGCCGGCGACGCGGGGAAGCGTGCCGAGCACCGGCACACCGACCTGGTCGGCAATGCGATGCACCGATCCCAGCGACGGGCTTACCCACTCACGCACCAGCGCCGACAGCGTGCCGAGGCACAGCCCGATGATGGTGGCGAACGCCAGCATACGCCAGCTATTGGGCGAAGCACTGGTCGGATCGATGACGGCGCTTTCGTCCAGTTCCTTGGCTTCAAACCCGACTGTCTCGGTGACCGACAACTGCTGCAGCTTGTCGTCCAGAACGGACAACTGCTGATCGAGCGTCTTTACGCGGTCGGCGAGGATCGCCATTTCGGCGGACTTGGCGTCGATCTGCTGGGTGAGGTCGTTCTGACTCACATACAGCTTGCGGGCCTCTTCTTCCTTGCTCTTGGCGGTCTCAAAGATGCTCCGGAGCGTGGCGGCCTGCGAAAGCTGCAGGTCCTTGATCTGCGCCTGGATGGTGCGAACGGCCGGGTGGGTCGGAACGAACTGGCGCTTGGCCTCGATGAGCTGTTGGTTGAGGGCCGCGAGGTTGTTGCGCAGCATGTTCAGACTTTGCGGGCTGACGGCGGTCGCGTTCTCGAGCTTGGACGCGTCGAGCGTATCCAACTTCATGCCGATCGCCTTGAGCGCTTCCTCGTATTGCGACCTGACGTTTACGGACTCGAGCTGCGCCTGGGTGTAGGCCCCGGAGAGGACTTTGAGTTTTTCCACCGCGACACTCGCCCCGCCGTTGGCGCCGGGCTGAACGGACTGGGTTTCTGCCTGGAGATTCAGAAGCAGTTTCTTGGCGTCGCTGCGCTTTTCGTCGAGCGCGGCGCGGTCGGAGGCGATCTTGCCGTAGGCGTCGAGGGCGACGTTTTTTTTCTGATCGGAGACGAACGCGACGTACGACTTGACGACGGCATCGACGAGCTTGATCGCCTCTTCCGGCTGCGAACTGGCGAGTCGAATGCGCAGGACGCTGGAGTCGGTGACGGGGACGACCTCGAGCCGCTCCTTGAGATAGTTGCTCTGGTTATCGGCCCCTTGGAAGAATTCGAGCGATTCGATGCCCGGGCCGTCGAGCGCGCGGGTGAGGACGGTTGCCGACTTCACCAGTTCGGCCTGGGTGCTGAGGAAGCTGCTGAGTTCGGCCTGGCCGGAATTGGCGTTGGGCGGGAGGTTTCGCGTCACCAGCACGCGGGACTGGGCAGACACCCGCTTAGGAATCGTCGCCAGCACGCCGGCGGCGACCATCACGCATACAAAGAGGACGAGGAAGACTTGTCCTTTGCGGCGCCAGGCGATTTCCAGAATCGACTCGGAGCGCGCCGCCTTTTCGAGCGAAGTTTGTGAGATTGCCGAATGAATCGCCTGATCTGAATTCACGCTACCACATCTCCTACGACCCCACTCTTCCACGATGTGCAGCGGCATAATAGCCATCCGCAGCCGGGAAAAGGGTCGAAAATAGGGTTCTTCCCTATCACAACGTCGATTGAACTGGCACTCTGGTGCAACTTTGCGGCTTGGCCGATCCCACTCGGGATCGAGCCGCGACAATATTACCGACTTCTCGGCTTATCCCATTTCGGCAATTGGCGCCTTTTGCTTGCGTTCAACGCCCGCTAAAGTTGCTTCATTGCGTCATCGGATTGATCGACCTTGTTCCGATGACCTCAATAGCAAACCAAGGACCGCATGTTATGGGACTCGTTACCGTTGAAGTTTGGGATGCCACCGGGAACAAAAAACGTTCAGTCGAAATGCCCGACGATGCGCCGTTGCAGCGGATTCTGGCGGTCCTGATCGACCGGATGAACTTCCCCCAGCACGGCCCGGACGGGCAACTGCTGAGCTACAAGTGCCAGCATCGCGCCACCGGCAAGCAGCTTCTGGATTCGCAAACTCTTGCTGAAGTTGGTGTTAAGAGCGGCGACGTGCTCCGCCTGCTCCCGGAGATCACCGCCGGAGGAATGCCCAATGACCATTGCCCAATGACCAATGGGCTTCCAGCACCTGAATTGGTCATTGGTCATTAGGCATTGGTCATTCTGCATGTCCGATCCCCTTCAAATCTCCGCCGCTGACCTGACGCCTGACGATGGGCGGTTTGATCGGTTCAAGCTGATCGGGTGGTGGGACCAGTCCAAGCTGTCTGCGGCCCGGGTGTTGGTCGTGGGCGCGGGGGCGCTGGGCAATGAAATTATCAAGAACCTCGCGCTCCTCGGCGTCGGCAACGTGGTCATCGCCGACAAGGACACGATCGAGAACTCGAACCTGAGCCGATCCGTCCTCTACCGCGCCGAAGACCGAGGCAAGCCGAAAGAGGCCGTCGCCGCTGCTGCGGCGCGGGGCATCTACCCGGAGATGAACGTCCACCCCTTCCACGGCGACATCATCAACGACCTGGGCGCGGGTGTTTATCGCTGGGCGGATGTGGTCATCGGCGGGCTTGATAACCGCGAGGCCCGCCTGTCGATCAACCGTCAGTGCTGGCGCGTCGGCCGACCGTGGGTGGACGGGGCGATCGAAGTGATCCAAGGCGTCGCCCGCGTCTTCGCGCCCGACGTCGAGCAGCAGAACCCCTGCTACGAATGTACGATGAGCGAGCGCGACTGGAAGCTGCTGGCATTCCGCCGAAGCTGCAATCTGCTGACCCGCGCAGAAATGGAAGGCGGGCGGGTGCCGACCACGCCGACGATCGCTTCGATCATCGCCGGCGTTCAGGTGCAGGAGACGCTCAAGCTCCTGCACAACATGCCCACCCTCGCCGGCCGCGGGTTCGTCTTTGCCGGCGATTCTGCCGACAGCTACGTCGTCGACTACCAGCGCAACCCCGAGTGCCAGTCGCACGATACGCTCGGCGCGATCGTCGAACTTGACATGCGCTCCGACGAACTGACGCTGGCGGCGCTGCTGGAGCAGGCGCGCGGCAAACTCGGCGCGGACGCGGTGCTCGATTTCGGGCGCGACATCGCTCAGAAAATCCTGTGCAAACACTGCGGTCACACCGACGATGTTTTTCGGTCGCTCTCGGCGCTGCGCACCAGCGATGCGGTCTGCCCGCACTGCAACCACCCGCACCGTGAGGTGGTTACGTTCGACACGATCCTCGGCGACGAGGCGTTTCTGGGGCGCACGCTTTCGCAGGCAGGAATTCCGCGATTTGATATCATCACCGCGCGTACCAAGGACCGGGAGATCGGATTCGAGATTCGCGGCGACGCCGCCGATGTGCTCGGGCCGTGTATCAATCTGGATGAGGGCCTGGAATGGACCTGACCGCCCCCTCCGCACCGTCCGCCGCGCCCGATGGTGCCGACGTCGCCACGGCTGACCGCTCGGCACTGGATGTCGGCCGGATCGAGCCGGACGGGCAACCCGTCCGCCAGCTCACGCACCTGACCGGCCCGCGCGAGCCGGGGTTCGCCGTCGTCATCCAGCGATCGGTCCTCAACTCGATCCACGCCCACGGCAAATCCGACACGTCGGTCGAAATCTGCGGCGTGATCGTCGGAAATTTGCACCACGATCGCATCAGTCCGTACATCCTGATCAGCGCCCACATTCCCGGCGACAAGGCCGCCAGCAAGCAGACGCAGGTCACCTTCACCGCCGACACGTGGAACGCGATCCAAGTGCAGATGGAGAAAAATTACAGCGGACTGAAGGTTGTGGGCTGGTACCACACGCATCCGGGTTTCGGCGTGTTCCTGTCGGGGATGGACCTGTTCATCCAGGACAATTTTTTCAATCTCCCGTGGCAGGTCGCATGGGTCTACGACCCGATCGCAGGGGCCGACGGCGCGTTTATCTGGAAATCCGGCAAGAGCGAGCGGACGGAGTTCCTCATCGAGGAGGACGTTGCGCTCACGCCGTCCCCCGCAGAGGGTGAGCTGGCGGCTGTGCCGCGCAGCAGCCTGCGGACCGTGTTGACGATCATCGTCGCGTTCATGCTCGTTTTCCTGCTGACGTGGTTCGGACTGATCTGGCTGACCAATCACGGCGCCCGCGTCCGTTTGCCGATTGAGTGGTAATTGCTTGTAGTGTGGGCATCCTGCCCACGCTTTGCTTTGAAACAAAAAGCTGTGGGCAAGATGCCCACAGTACGAAGACTGCCGTATGTCTGACGACGAGAAACTGAAAATCTCCTGGGACGACCTCAGCAGTAAGCAGGTCGACGAAAAGCTCGAGGCGCAGGATGCGATATCGAGCACCCAGTCGCACTACCAGGCGACCCACATCGCCGTGCCGAAGCAGCAGCGACGGTTGGGTTTTCTCTACAACACGATCGTTTACCTCAGCCTTTTCGGGGCGCTGGGCGGACTGCTGGGCTGGGGATTCGGCGAGATCCTGCACTATCGCACCAACCAGCAGCGACAGGCGATCGACCTGTTCAAGGAATATGAGGAGATCGTCCGCGCCGCAGAGAAAATCCAGTCCACGCCCGCGCAGATCGAAGACCGCACGCGCCGGACCCGGCTGCAGGGAGCGCGGAATCCTTATTTCCAGATCCTGATCGATAACAGCATGACCGACGAGCAGAAGGCGGACGCGACCAGGCAGCAACTCGACATCGAGCGCAACAAGGACTTCATCGCCAACCTCCTCTTTTTTGGTATCAGCGGCGTCGCGATCGCGGCGATGCTGGCGATGGCGGATTCGGTCATCGAGCGCAATCTCAACGGCGCGATCGTCCACGGAAGCATCGGCGCGGTCGTCGGCGCGGTGGGCGGAGTTTTTGTGGCGTTGGTGGTCGACCGCATCCAGGAAGAGATGATCCCGATCGAATCGATGCAGTCGCTGGCCTGGCGGATGGGGACCCAGGCGATCTGCTGGGGCCTGCTAGGCCTGTTTTTCGCGGCGACGCCCGGACTGATCCTGCGCAACGGCAAGCGCCTGCTCATCGGCGCGCTCGGCGGCGTGATCGGCGGGGTCATCGGGGGACTGCTGTTCGTCCCCCTCGAAGAATATCTCGGCAACGAACACATCAGCCGGCTGGTCGCCATCACCTGCGTCGGCCTGGTCGCGGGGTTCGCCTGTGGCGTGATCGAGAACGTGGTCAAATCCGGCTGGCTCAAGGTCGAGGCCGGCCTGATCGCCGGAAAACAGTTCGTGCTCTACCGTAATCCCACGTTCATCGGCGCCCACCCGATGAGCCATATCTACCTCTTCAACGATCCCTACGTCGGCAAACGCCACGCGGCGATCCACATCGTCGGGAACGGCTACGAGATCGAGGACCTTCCCCTCGGCTCGCGTACCTACATCAACGACAAGGAAATCTCCCGCCAACGCCTGCGTAACGGCGACAAAATCCGGGTCGGCGGGACCGTGTTCCATTTCCAAGCGAAGGCAAAGACGGTGTAATGTCTACCGTGGCGTGGGCGTCTCGCCCACGCGCTTCAGCATGTGCGATTCGATCGGAAAATGCGCGTGGGCAAGATGCCCACGCCACGACTCATGGGCATTCTTTTCATTGATTTGGGCGAAGTCCGCACGTTCGAGATCGAAACGGGCGTGATGACGATCGGGCGCGATGGCAAGAACGACATCGTCGTCGGCCATCCCACGGTGTCGCGCGCCCACGCGCGCATCGAGGTCGAGCAAGGCGCTTATCTCATTACCGATTTCAACTCCCGCAATGGCACGCGCGTGAATGGGAAGGCGGTGGCGGAATCCGAACAGTTGATCGACGGCGCCCGCCTGCGCATCGGGCATGTGCGGGCATGGTTCTTCACGGCGATGCCCAAGAAGCTGCCGCGCTCGATCAGCAACCGCGACCGCGGCGTGATCTTCACTTGCGCGTGCGGCCAGCGACTGTGGTCGGCATCGGACACGGTCGGCATGTCGGTCGTCTGCGGCGCGTGCAGCACGAACGTCGAGGTCCCCGACCCTGTCACCCAGAAACCACCGGACGACTCGTCGAGCACCGTATCCGGCGTGATGGTGACGGCGCCCAAAGGCGAAGAGGACGAGCGGTCGATCTGCGCCGTCTGCCAGTGGCCTATCGAACTGCAGGAGAAGGCGCACGTCTGCCCGGAGTGCCACGTCCACTATCACCTCGACTGCTGGAAGGAAAACCTGGGCTGCGCGACGTACGGCTGCGCCAAGGTGAACGCCATGAAGCCGGTGAAGCGGGCGACTGCGCCAGTCATCGAACCGGCGCCACTGGCGGGCGTTGCTGCGGGCGTCGCGCCGAACGGCAATGCCCTGGTCGCCAACCCCATCCGATCCCACACCGCAACGCCGACCGCGCGGCCTGCAGCGCCCGCGGTGGCGCAACCGGCGGTCATCGTCGAGGACGAGGCGGTCGCGGCGCCGCCGGGTGTCGCGTGGTCGTACATGCTGCTGGCGATGGCGGTTGTCGGTTCATTGCTCGGGCTGCTGGCGTTCGGTGCGCCGGCGGCGCTGGTGGCGCTGATCGCGCTCGCCCGCCTGCTCGTCAGTCGCGCCGACAATAAGGCCGTCCTCGCCGCCGGCGTCCTCATCGGTGGACTCGGGGCGGCGGCAGGCGTGATGATTTCACGCTTCTGGTGGTTGGGACAGCCGCTGTTTTGGTGGTAATCTTCCCGTCTGATGATCGCGTTCCGGTGCCTGAAATGTCAGAAGTCGTTTAGCGTGCCCGACGGCTATGCCGGCAAGCGTGCCCGCTGCAAAGGGTGCGGCAGTGACATCACCGTTCCGACGCGGACCGACCCGTCGATGCAGCCCGCAGCCCCGCTGCCAGCGCGCCCCCCGCTGCGCGTCAGACGGCTGATCTCCGATGCCGAGTTGATGCAGAAGGCGTTTGCCGATTCCGAGCGCATCCGAATCGAATCGACCCACGGCGATCCCCCCGAGCGCTACCGCATCGCGTTCACGGTAAACGGCCTGACCCGCGACAAGAAAGGCCGCCCCACCCCGCTGAAGCAGCACGTCGCGGAGGTGCAACTCGGGGCGGAGTACCCGCGTGTGCCCCCCGTCTGCAAGATGATCACCCCCATTTTTCATCCGAATATCGACGATTCGCACATCTGCATCGGCGATCACTGGACGGCCGGCGAACGATTGGTGGACCTGGTGATTCGGATCGCGGAGATGATCGGCTACCAGGCCTATAACATCCGCAGCCCGCTGGATGGCGAGGCCGCGATGTGGGCCGATTTGAACACCACCCGGCTCCCCGTCGACCCCCGCCCGATGCAGCCCAAGGCCGTACCGACTGCATAGTTGGCCGACCCGCCGGGGAATTCATCGCCCAAACTGCGCCATTCGCACGAAGGAGTTGATCGCGGCGCTGCACCTTGCGATGATGAGCCAAGATCACGTCGTGTCGTTGGTTTGCGTTCATCTGTAACAGAATGCCTTGTGGTAAGTAGTCGCATGACGTCCACACTTCCTGCCCACATCAGTCTGCTCACCATTCCCATTCCGCAATGCGGCTGCCCGGCGTGCGGCGCGGTGATGGGCCGCAGCTTCTACCACGCCAACGCCATCCCGGTGCAGAGCAATCTGCTGGTCGAGTCGTCGCGCGCCGCCGCCGACTTCCCGCGCGGGGAACTGCACCTGGCGGTCTGCGAAAATTGCGCCTTCATCACCAACGTCACTTTCGATGAATCGAAGTTGGAGATGACCGAAAAGTACGAGGCGAGCCAGGCGGCGTCGCCGACGTTCGGCAAGTTCGCCAGGCAACTGGCGCAGGAGTGGATCGACCGCTACGACCTCAAAGGCAAGCGCATCATCGAGATCGGCTGCGGGCAGGGTGAATTCCTCGATCTCATCTGCGAGATGAGCGGTTCGGCAGGCGTCGGGTTCGACCCGATCGTCCGCCGCAAGGTAGGCTATGCGCCGAACGTCACCTTCATCCCCGGCCGATTTGAAGACTACGCCGCCACCGGCATGTCATGCGATTTCATCTGCTGTCGCCACACGCTCGAACACATCGCCGAGCCGCTGAACTTCCTGACCAGCCTGCGCGAAGTCTGCGGCGATGCCATCGTCGCGTTTGAAGTCCCCGATACCGTCCGCGTCATGCGCGAGGGCGCGTTCTGGGACATCTACTTCGAGCACGTCAGCTACTTCACGCCCGAATCGCTCCACCGCGTGTTCCAACGTGCCGGCTTCGAGACGCTGCGCACGTCGCTCGAGTTCGACGACCAGTACCTCGTGATCGAAGCCAAGGCGACCGGCGGACAGCGCCGCGACATGCCCACACTCAGCGAACTGCGTCGCACACAGGAATTCGTCCGTACCTGCGGCGCGGTGATGAACGCATGGGTCGAGCGCTGCACCGATCCGAAGCACAGCACGCGCGTCATCTGGGGGTCGGGATCGAAAGCCGTCGGCTTTCTCACCACGCTCGGCATCGCCGATCAGTTCGCGGCCATCGTCGACATCAACCCGGCGAAACAGGGATCGTACCTGCCCGGCACGCCGCTCAAGATCGTCTCGCCAAAGACGCTGATCGGCATCAAACCCGACCTGGTGGTCATCATGAACCCGATCTACCGCGACGAGATCGCCAAGTCACTAGCGGAAATGGGACTGCATCCGGAGATGGTGGTGTTGTGAGAGAGAGAGGCAATAGGGGAGAGAGGCAATGAGGCAGAGAGGCACAGAGGCACAGAGGCACAGAGGCAATGAGGGTAAAGCGCACCCCTCATTCCCTCATTGCCTTCCTCCCTCATTGCCTGCCTCCCTCAATCAAATCAACATCTTGCGGCAATAGAATGCTTCAGCATATTTCGTCGGTGAGTTGCACTCGATACCGCGGATGCGCATGAGGCCGCGGAAGGTCTCCTCGTCGTACCACTGCCG
>JBBRFH010000040.1:0-17041 GCA_038224615.1 Tepidisphaerales bacterium | reverse complement strand
CTGGCGTTCGATGTCCAAGACCAGACCCACATCCCCGGCCCGGCCGATGAAAAACTCTGGAAAAGCGACAGCGTGCAGGTTGCGATCGTCGCAGGTAACGCCCACACCGAGATCGGTCTGACAGAAACCAACGGCGGTTTCGGCTGGTGCTGGATGTCGCCCGACCCCAGCCTGGTCAAGTCGCCCCTTAAGGCCCCCGTCAAAGTACGCCGGAAAGGGAATCACACCATCTATGAGACTTACCTGACCTTCGAATCGCTGGGCATTGTTTACGCGCCCAACACCCTGCTTCGGGCGACCTTTTTGATTAATGAGGACGACGGCCGCGGCCGCGCCCGAATTGCCAAATGGTTCAACGGGATTGCCGCAGGCAAGTCGGCCGACCTCATGGGATTTCTGCTGCTGCAGTAGCCCGCGCTTTTAACTGGAGATTAAGTGCTCGTTCACAATTTTTCTGTTTCTAACCTTTCATTCAGGAGAGTGATTATGCAACGCCTCGCTCTACTTACCGCCGCCACGGCGGCCGTTATTTTCTCGACCTCCGCGCATGCCGCGGTCATTGCCCAATATGACTTTGAGGCCGCTTCTGAACCCAGCGGTCCGGTTTACACTATCGCGTCTGTCGACTCGAATTCTCTTTCGAGCGCGACGAATTTCGTTCTTAGTACAGCGATCCAGCCATCAGGCTCAACTCTTAGACCTACCGGCATTTACGATGACTCGACCACCTTTGGCTTTGACGGCACCGGATCGTTCCAGGGTGGGCTGGTCGTAAGCCATGCTTCGACTGAAACGACTGTAGCTTTAAGTGCGACGAAATTTGCCGAGTTTAGCGTCACCCCGAGTGCGACTTATGAACTTGACCTTGAATCCTTCGCCTTTCGCTATCGCACAAGCAATAACGGTAATAGTCAGGCACTGACCCTTCGTTCCAGTATTGATAGTTACGCCACTGATATCAACTCCCAGCTAGTTACTGCAACCTTCACGAACTACTCCTTTACTCTGACCGACCCGTCCTTCCAGAATCTGCAGAATACAACGACCTTCCGCGTGTATTTTACAGACACTTCCACCAATGCAGATAGAAACCACCGTGTTGATACCGTGGTGCTCACCGCCACTGTGGCACTGGTGCCTGAGCCCACTTCCGTTCTCGCGATAGTCGCCGGCGCAGTGTTACTTGCGTTAAGGCGTCGCGCCCGCGCTTGAGGATCATTGCACTTACTCCGGCGGGATTGAAACAACCTGCGGGCGTCGGTCAATGTCGAAGTGCGGTTGAAGTGGGGCCAGCCGGGACGATCCGGGTATGGACTTCACGAACGTCGCCTTCAAGTGGGGCGGTGACTCTAAAGAGCCGCCCGAAGAGCTTTGGTTTGACCGGGTCATCTGTTATTTAAGTTGCGGAGAAGAAGGAATGAGCGGCATGCACCACGCGATCGACCGGACTAGTTCAGACGTCGCATCATCAAGATTGCGCATCGTAGCTTCCTTGATGACGGACGGCGGGGCAGGTGATCATCGCGCGACGGAGGAGGTGGCGGTCGTGATGACCGCGTGGTTGGCCTGGGTGCGGAAGGTGTTGCCGACGCAGTGTACGGACGGCTCGGGCGACCACGGCGGGTTCGACGATTTGAACCGCGGGTGGTGCGACGGGCGGCATGCGGCATACACCCTCGGCGGACTGCTGGCCGCGCGGTCGTGGCGAGATCGGTTCAACGATTTCCCAGGCGCGATGGATGCGACGATCGAGCGGGCGGTCATGTTCCTTCTGAAACGTCAGCGCGCCGATGGACAACTGGACTTGTCCGGCGTCTACTCACCCAATGAGGCGGGATTCCCGCTGCCGAGCCTCGTCGAAGGGTATCGGCGACTGCGCGCCAAGTCAGACAATCTTTACGACCGTGTTGGGTCGCAGTTGGAGTGGTTTATTCGACGCGCGGCAGAGGCCGTTCTCGCGGGATCGGCTTACACCGCCAATCACCGCTGGGCCGCAGCATGCGCGCCACTTGCGGCGGTGCATTCGCTCTGGCCGGATGACCGCTGGGTCGCCAAGATCAACCACTACTTGGCGGACGGGATCGATTGCGACGCCGACGGTTGCTGGCACGTCGAGCGGAGCACCGGCTACAACATGGTGGCTAACCACGGCATGATCGTGATGGCAGATCATCTGAACCGGCCCGACTTCGTCGACCACGTCGTCCGCAACCTGCGCTACATGCTGTTGCAGATACAGCCCAACGGCGAGGCCGACGCCAGCACCAGTCATCGCCAGGATCGCGGCAAGGCCGGATGCGCGCCATCAAACTATGCGATCGCACGCCGCGCGGCGATGGTCACCGGCGACGGGCAGATTGCGACGCTTGCGGCGCATGCGTTGCAGAACGGCGTAGGCGTCGCCGACACCATGATGCCGTCACTTTACGAATTGGATCGCCATCCCGGCCCGTTGCCCGTGCTCGAACCACTTCCCGCCCGATACGAGCGGACGTTTCCCGCGACGGCCTCGGCGCGATGGCGAAGGGATGACATCGCCGTGACTCTCGCGGCCGACTCCGGCGGGCATTTCTTCGACACCGTGCGCGATCAATGGGGTGGCCCCAAGCGCAGCGAGGACTGGATCCACGTCCACGCCGGGGACGTGGTCGTGCAAAGTGTGCAACTTGCCGGCGCGACGATGCGGTGCGTTCAGCCGTCCTCCCTGTTGCCGATCAGCAGTGGACGTTATCGATTGTCCGGCCACATGCCGAGTTGGTCGCACCCGTTGCACTTCCGGCCCGACTCGCCCGTCGTTGAAATGCCACTGAATTGGCGGCACGACATCGACGTCACTTGCGACGACGACACTGTGAAACTGCACATCCGCAGCGAAACGCCTGAGGCGTTATACGGCGCATTGAAGATCTGGGTGCGCGCCGGCGTCACAATCGAAACCCGCTCGAACGCTGCCGCGATCCTCGATGCGGGAGAAAACATCGACATGGCCGGTGGCGATGTTGTGACGCTAAGGTCTGCCAATCACCGTTTGGACATCGAAGGATTGCCCGCGGCGCAGCACCACGTCTTACTGCGCACGCCCGAGTCGATTCCGTCGGTTAGAGCCGCGTGTGGCTGCCTTACGTTGGGCCTTCGTTTTCCCGTAAACATCCAATTGGTATTTCGTCACCGTCGAGAAGGGGAACCTCCTCACTTGTCAGTATGATGACCACATCGGTTTCCAACTCCTTCACATAGGCGAGAGCAGCGTTTGTGCTGCCCCCCCCCCTAAAATGCTTTTCTTTCGCCACATTTTTTTGATCTTTGGCCGATAATACCCAGAAATTTGCAAAGGAGCGTGGCATGGATGCTTGATCGGATTGGGCAAAGGCTCATTGGTTGCCCGGCGGGTGTCCCGCTTCATCCGGTCCACGAACTCCGCCCACATCGCCAGCTCCAAGCCACGGCGATCACGCAGGGCGATTTGCAGGTCTGCCTTGTAGATCGAGCCGTCGTGGGTGAAGGGCCGCTTTGCGGACAGGTCATCACTCATGTGAGTCCTTTTAGGCACCCGAAACTGCGTCCGAAATTTTTTTGATCAATGAAAAAAGCCCGGAAAATCCGGGCTTTTTCAATGACCCCAAGGGGATTTGAACCCCTGTCGCCGCCGTGAGAGGGCAGTGTCCTGGGCCGCTAGACGATGGGGCCGTTTAGCGAGGCGCGTAGTATGAAAGCTCGCAGGCGCGCCGTCAAGTCTGAGCGGAGAAAACGCGCGTTCGACGGTTAGGGCTTCACCTCCGTATACTGGATTGCGAATGATTCGACGGCTAGAAGGCGATCAGTTTTGGCTTTTCCGACAGGACGACCACGCGCGGCTGTCGGCCGAGTTGGCTCGACAGATCGGTAATGCGCAGTTCGCCAAGCCCGAGCCGCGCGAGTCGGTGCTTATCGGGATCGCCGAGCATGACAGCGGTTGGCCGTTGCACGATGACGCGCCGACGCTCTCGCCGGCCAGACTCCCGCTGGATGTCTTTGAAACGCCACGGGCGATCGCGCACAAGGTGTGGCTCGCCAGTGCCCGCGGCGCCGCTGCGGTGGATGCATACGCCGGGCTGCTAGCGTGCCTGCACGCATTGGGGCTGTCGGCGCTCAGCGTGTCGCAGAACCAGCCGTCGCGGTTCGACGTCCAGCAGATGCGGCAGCAGTTCGACCTCAACAAGTTCCAGCACGCAGTGATTGAGCTGCTCGAAGGCTTGCGCTCCAGACTCGGCCTGCGCATCGACAGGCCGTTGCGTCTTGGAATGGCGGAAGGCTGGACCGACGAGGCCGAAGAACAGTTGAAGTTCAATTTCCGCCTCTTGCAGGCGATGGACGGCTTGAGCCTGGCGATCTGCTGCAACCAGCCCCCGCCCAACGCCGCCAGCCCGTTCCATACCAGGCCAGGCGCCAGCACGGTGACGCTGCAACTGCACCGACCGTCGCGCGACTTGCTGCTCGTGAAGCCCTGGCCGTTCGACGAAAAGGAGATTCGCGTCAGCATTCCCTTCCGCGCCATTCCAAGCCGGCCATACACCGGTGACGATGACCTGCACGCGGCGCTTGCCGCGGCGCAGGTGCAGCAATTCGAGGCGACGCTCCGCAGCTCGTGATTGATGGAACCGCGCCCGGGCGACGATGCAGCCGATGGCGCGCGCCGTTTCTTCGTCGCTCCGCGCCTTCGCGTTTCATCGCCGCCGGTTAAGATGCGGCGATGCTCCGACCGCTCCTGCTTCTCTCGCTCCTGATGGTTCCGGTTGTCGGTTGTTCGACGACACGTTCTTACTCGGTCACGGTGAAAAACGAGTACGCCGAGCCGATGACGCTCTGGTTGACGAAGAACGGCCCGCCCATGGAAACCGCGTGGCTGCCTCCCGAGGATCTGGCGATGATGCTGAAGTTTCCGGAGACAGCGCGACTGAAGGGCATCGTCGTCCTGCCCGGCGAGCAACTCGGCGCGGACGTGAAAGGGACATTCGACCCGGGCGTGAGCGCAGTGCTGCGTGTCTACCGCGGACGCAAGACGCTGGAGGAGCTCTTTGCAATCGGCCGCGATTCGCCGAATCGCACCGACATCGAGCTGCCTGAGGGCGCGAGCCGCTTTGTCATCAACCGGAGTGGGGAGACGGTTCGCCGGTGAGCGATGCTCAGCCGGGCGATCGGGGGAGTTGCTCGCGGCAAAATCGTGCTGGCGGTGCCCGGATCGACCACCGCCGTCGAGTTGGCGATGACCAAATTGATTCTGCCCGAATTGTGGCATCTGATTGAGCAGTTGTCGCACTGACGTGCTTAGCGATGGATGCCGGGCGAGGAATCCGATAGAACACCGGCCATGCCGGATATAGATACGTCCTCAGTCGTTGCATCTGCGGCGATCATGGTGCTGCTGGTTCGTCTTGGACAGGCGTTGCTCATCGTCGGCTCGGTTCGCAGCAAGAACGCCGCTGCGGCGGCGATGCGGATGCTGCTGGACCTGGCCGTCGTCACACTGTCGCTTTGGGCAGTCGGCGCTGTATTCGTGCCTGCCGTGGCTTCTGATCGGTTCATCAACTTGTCGCACCTGTTCGGGATCAGCGCTGAGGCGTCGGTCGCGTTTCGATTGTTGCCGACCCTGGTCATCGCGACCGGCGCTCTCCACGGCGCGGTCGCCGAGCGGTCGCGGCTGATGCCGATGCTGATTGTTTCGGCGCTGCTGGCGGCGTTCGTGGTGCCGGTAATCGGCTACGTTGCGGTGGCGCTGTCGATGAAGATGCAGATCGCGACTGCTGATGCCGGCGTCGGCCTGGGCAGTGTAATCGGCGGGGCGGTCGCACTGGTCGCGGCGCTACTGGTGGGGCCACGCAAGGGCAAATTCAACCGTGATCTGTCGTGCAATTTCGTCCCGGGGCACAATGTTTCGTTCCAACTGTTCGGCGTGCTGGTGCTGGTGCTCGGGTTTACGCTCGTCAGCAGTTCGGGTGCTGCGATGCTTGGCGCAAGTGCCGCGTCGGTGGCGGGTGCGACGTTCGGACGGGTGCGATTCGGTAAAGTCGATACCGGTCTGGCCATCAGCGCGGCGATCGCCGGTCTTTGTGCCGCAGGCGCGGCGGGCGGGCCGACGTGGGGAGCGGTGCTGGTAGGCACGATTGCCGGGGCTGTCGCGCCGTCATTGGTGATTCTTGTCGAAACACGACTTCGCATCGATGACGTCACAGGCAGCATCACGTCGTACTTCTTCGGCGGGCTGCTCGGACTCATCGCCGCGGCGCTGCTCCAAACGGGCGCAACGGCGGGACAGCGATTCGGCTCGCTCGGCGCCAATCTCGCACTTGCCTCCGCCGGCGCTGCGGTCGCGGCGGCCGTCACTTGGGGCGTCTTTAATGTCTGCCGTCAGCGCGGCGCGATGCGAATTTCGGAAGATGCGGAGTTCGACGGCACGGACCTGTCGGAACTCGATCTCAATGCATATCCGGACTTCCAGCAGACGACGATCAAGAGTTATCACCTGCGCGAGCTTTGAGTTCGGCTGCATCACGCGCGCTGCATGATGCCGAGAGTCATCCGGTCTCCATCAACGTCGGCCGAAGCGTTTTCGGAAATCGTCGAGGGAGGCGACGCCTTCAGGCAACTGGGCCTCTTCGGGCAACATGACGGGGATGCCGTCCTTAACCGGGTAGCGCAGTCCGCCGACTTCGCTGACGAGGACGTCGCCTTCGAGGCGTAGCTTGCTCATGGTGATGGGGCACCGCAGCATGCCGAGGAGTTGCTCGTCGATCGTGCGCGGCGGCGCGGGGGTTGGCTGCTGCTCTTGCATGAAGCCGAGCGTATCACGCACTGGCGGCGGCTTCCAGCGCGGCGACTGCGTCGGAGACGATGAGCCGCGACACTTCGGTCAGCTTCCCGGCGTTCTGGATCTGGGCGCTGTGCAGCAGCGTCTCGGCGGTGACCCGGCCATCAATGTGGCTGGCGTACGCGTGCGCGGCCCACGGTTCATTTGTCGCATGATCGGGCTGGATCTCTCGAATGTGGAAATCGGCACACGCGAGCGTTTTCGCGATCGCACGACCGTCGCGGTGGATGAGCGCGTACGAGTGCAGCGCGTGCAACATGAGCATTTCATTTTGCCACCACGGCTCCGGGTTATCGGAAGCGGTGGTCTTCAAAGCGGTCGGATCGAGCGCATCGCACGCCGCCCCGAGCCATGCGGCGGCCGATGGGTCACCCATGACGAACTTCAGGTAGGCGAGCCAGACGAGTTCCGATGCCCGGCTCCCCTGTGACGCCGGCAGGGGAAGGGGCATGCGCGGCAGTCCAAAATCGATGCCGGTTGCGCTCCCGGATCGCGCCGAATGAACCCCGCGCAGGCAGGCGATGACGAATGCACGGTTGTGTCCCTCGGCCATTTTCAAGGCTGCGCGAAGGTCGATGGTGGGGCTTTGCACCGGCCCGTTGAGCAGGGATCGCAGCACTGCGAGCCAGCGGACCCGGTCAGGTGCGGCAAGATTCGTTACGTTTCCGGGATTGCGAGGTGGATTTTCTGTCACGTTCGCTTCATCCTATGCTGCACCAACTCTGACTGCGACTGAGAAACCTATGGATCGTCAACGAACACTCGGCCTGAACCCGGACGGCACGAACTTTGTGCCGGATCGCCGGGACGTTATCCGCTACATCAACCTCAAACTCGCGTCGCTTGACCACGCCCCCGCAGGTGGGGCGGCGGATTCAAGCCTGGTGTCGTTCGCCAGCGACCTGTTGGCGCATTACAAGGAGTTTGCGCGCCTGCTGCGCAACTATCTTTGTCCGGCCGACGAGCGCATCCAGCGATTTCTCAATAAGACGTTTGCCGAGGTCATCGATCACAAGTTGATCGCGCTGCCGACGAAGGCAATGATTCTTGATCGACATGGTCTGGCGCGGGAGCTTTCGATCCCGATCCACGCAGACAAGTTCAAGAACGATATCCTCGAAAGCTATCGCACGCAGCAGGGCGTGCTGCACAACCCGCGATCCGATCGGCGCACGACGGCCGGGGTATTTCATGTTGCCGATTTCGGGCTGCCCGTGCCGGGGGATAAGCTGGCCGTGCCGATTGTGACCTACGCGCGGCTGCTGGAAGCCGCGCTGCGTCCGCCGGGCAATCTGCTGCAACTGCCGTTCACCGGCACCGAGGCCAAGCCTGTCGAAACGTGGTGTACGCTGCTGCTCCGCCCGACGGTCGCGCCCGAGGTGCCCGGCCTGCGTCCGCGCAAGCAGATGGAGACACGCTTTTTTGCGCCCGGCGGGCTGGTGTGCAACCTCGACTTCGTCGAATCAATCTTCGGCAACGCCGGCGACCCCTATCTGCCCGAAAACGATGCGGGACTCGACGCCGAGCATTGGACCGGCCACACCGGGTGCGTCATCCTCGCGCCGCACATCGTCGGCCTCAACAAGAAGGCCCTCGGCCTGCCACACGTGTCCGAGGCGGGCGACCGCGCCAAGCGCGAAGGCATGTGCTGGACGACGGAAGACGAGAAATACAACAACGGCCAGCCGTTCAAGATCGCTCTCCGCTCCAAGGCCGGCGTGATGGTGACGATCATCTCCGACAACTACTTCGGCTACTGCAAGAAAGAGGTCAAGACGCAGATCAGCTTCAGCGCCAATCTCTCGGGCCTGTCCGAAGAAGAACACGCCGGCGGGGCGCTGGCGGTGACGAGCTTCAACCACGGCGATTACTTCAAGCTCGACCAGAAGGTGCTCGACCAGGGTTATACGTTTGTCAATGCGATGACGCTGCTTGGCGACCGCGTTGATGTACACGTGGAAGGGTACGCGATCGACACACAAGACCCGTCGATCATCTACGTCCATGAGGCTGCCGAATTCGATGCGAAGACACAGACCGTGACGCTTCGCAAGGACGGCCGCACCAACACGCTCAAGCTGCTGCCCGACACGGTGTACGTGCTGCCGATCGGCTACAAACTGCGCTACGAGCGACATCCGGGTGCGCCGAGTTGGCGACTGGTCGGCACGCGCGCCGAGGGGACGGTTTGTCACAAGCCCTGCACCGTGAGCGGCGGCGGAAAGAGCGAGATCAGCAAGTCGATCGGTGAATCGATCGTCTACGGGCCGATCTATGTCGCCGACTTCAAGAAGGATCTCGACATCGTCGAGGCGATCTTCACGAAGGACTACAGCGTCCGCTTCCGCAGTCCGCCTCCGCCGGCGTTCGCCAACAAGCCATCGCGGCTGGTGCTTTCGCCTCAGCGGTCATTGGGAAGCGTAATCAAACTGCTGTCGCATTCGGACGAGTACAAGCCGGAGTACAACGCGTGGCTCGACTCCATCCCCGGACACATCCGCGCCATCGCGTTCATCATCAAACGCTTTTACGACGCGAAATGGGGGGCAGATTGGCGATCGCACTTCAGCGTCGACGAAGTGAACGGCCAGCCCGGGCATGAACTCAAACTCAACGGTCGAAAACTCGTCGGCAGCTATTTGCGCGTCGGATTTTCTCCCGATGGGAACTGGCGGCTGTACAAGCTGCGGCAGGACTTTATCGCGGCGTCGAAGGTGCAGTTCGAGGATGACATCACGGCCTCGATCACCGTGCCCACGCATGACGTCGTCGGCGGACCGTTGTTCATCGAGGCACCGAGCGTAAAACTGCTGGAGAATACGGAAGCGCGGTTGTTTCAGCGTCCTGACGACGCCGTGCATCCCGGGCTGGATCGGCAGACTGAGTTCGACATGTCGCAGGAGGGCCTGTTCGCCTCGAACTACCAGCCTCTCACCGGCGGCGACGCCAAAGCCATGGTCGAGAACGTGCAGCAATTCGAGTTCTTCTCCGAGCCGATGAAGACCACGCTGCGCGACGCCTCACTGGATCGCGACAGCTTTCTGATCTGCTCGGCCAAGCCGCGCATCGTCGACGGCAAGCCGACGAAGAATCCTCGCTACTTGCAGACGCGTCCCGACTACCAGCGCCCGCGCGAGGCAACGCTCGCCGGCATCAGCGCACGGCTCTATCGCCGGGTGCCGATGGGCGAGCCGGTGACATTTCCCGTGACCAGCGTCCTTTGCGGACGTCGCAACAATCCCGGCGAACCGGGCATACGGCCATTGGCGGTGTACAACCCGATCCATTACCAGGAACTGCCTGAACTGTTCATGGACTTCATCTGCTCCCTGACGGGCAAGAGTCCGTCGACCACAGGTGTTGGCAGCGAAGGTGCCCTGACAAAAGGACCGTTCAACGCGATCCGCGCGTCTGCCGATCTGAACAACGCGCTGGTCAGCTTCATTCTTACCGGTGCCGATGGGTTCTGCACCGCGTCGGGGTACGTCGGGCCGAATTGCCGGGTTGATCACGATGTTTCGTTGCTGATTCCCGAAATATGGTGTCGCATGCGTCCGGCCGAGCACACGGCGAAATACCTGATCGAGCACAAGTGCCTCGAGCGCATGGCCGACTTCATGCACAACGGCAAGCCGGTGCTGGCGTCGCGGCTGGGCTGGCGAGTCAATGAGCGATTTGTCGCCCATTTCTTCGGCCGCGTGTTCGACAACCCGGTCGCGGTGTTCCCACCTGAAATGCTTCGGCCGGAAGACCAGGACATCGAGCAGTTTGTCGATGGTGTGAACAATATCGCCGAGGCGCAGCAGCGCGTGGCACGCATGTACATGGAAGACGGCTCCGTCGACGACCTCTGCCCGCCTCTGCAGTCGCTCATCCACATCATGGTGGACGGCCAGCACAACGAGATGAAGATCGACGATCCGAAGCTGCGCACGATGTTCACCCGCAGCTACCTGCTCGAAAGCGACTGGTATCAGCAGCGTCTAAAGAGACAGCAGCGAATCGACCAACTGCACCTCGAACGACACCACGCGTACATCAAGACCCGCCGCGATCATCTGGGTGACGACATTGACAGTTGCGCGATGTGCGACGAACGCATGACGTGGCTGGAGAAAGAGCTTAGTCGCGTGAAGTCGCCCGCCTACATCGAAGCACTTACCGGCACCATCGGCGCCGACGCGGTCGCCGAGTGATGCCAGACCGGTCGCGTATCCCCAGGCGTTTTCGCGACCAACATGAGTAACGCCGCTCGCGAAGCATCTGCTTTGCTCGACAACGAACTTGCGTCATCGAAGTGACGCTTTTTCGTGGCGCGGGTTTTCAACCCGTGTTTTCGAATGTCAGCACACCGGTTGAAAACCAGTGCCACGTAAACGCGTTCATTCATGCTCGATAATCTGCTGCACAAATGGATTCGTCTGTAGTTCGCGCCCCAGTGTGGTCGGCTCGCCATGCCCGGGGAGGAGTTTGGTCTCCCCCGGCAATTTCATCACCTTGCGAACGCTGGCGGCGAGATCCTCATAGTTCGAGTCGGGCAGGTCATATCGCCCGATCGCGCCGCCGATGATCAGGTCGCCGCCGACGAGGATGCGGTCGTTCTCGAAGTAGTACATCACATGTCCCGGCGCATGGCCGGGCGTGTGGATCACCCGGCAGGTGAGTGAGCCCAAAGTCAGCGTCTGCCCATCCTCAACGTATGCGTCCGCCTTGCCGGGCGGGATCGTGAACGGCAATTGGAAGAAACGCATGGCAGGGTTGATCAGCTTCGGCTCGTCGAGCCTGTGCATCAGCACCTTCACGCCGGGGAACGCATCCCGGACGATTTGATGATCGGCCACATGGTCGAAGTGACCGTGGGTGAGCCACAGGCCAACGAGATTCCACTTCTGCTCGCGGACCGTATCGAGGAGCTTGGCAACAGTGTGATCGGGCGCATCGAACAACACGCAGTCGCCCGATTGTTCGTCGACCACCAGATAGCAGTTCGTGCCCGCAATCCCGCCGGTGTCCATGAGGACTTTCATGCCGGGAGTTTAGGAAGGTCGGCTCGAAGATGCGATGAGCGCGGAGGCGAACACGAAGAAATCAGCAACGATTTGCCGCCGCGCTTGTCGTCGGTTGCGGCTCACCGGCTTCAATACACGCGTTCTGGCGGCGCGTCGGCATGGAGTTCAAAAAAGGCGATCGTCTTCCTCAGGCCTTCCTCGAACGGCGTCTGCGCCGACCAGCCCATTTCCTGCTTTGCGCGGCTGACGTCAAGGCAGCGACGCGGTTGGCCGTCAGGTTTGGTGGGGTCCCAGCGAATCTCACCCTTGAAGCCGCAGAGGCGGGCGATCAGTTCGGTCAGGTCCTTGATCGTGATCTCCATGCCGCTGCCGAGGTTCATCGGATCGGGCTTGTTGTACGTCAGCATCGCCTGGATCGTCCCGCCGGCCATGTCTTCGACGTAAAGGAATTCGCGCGATGCGCTACCCGTGCCCCAGGCAGTGATAAAGGTGTCGCCGCCATTGCGGGCCTCGACGCACTTGCGGACCAGTGCTGGTACGACGTGCGAGCTGTGCGGGTGGAAGTTGTCGCGTGGACCGTAGAGATTGACGGGCAGCAGGTAGATTGCGTTCAGCCCGTATTGCTGGCGATATGCCTGGCACATCGTCAGCAGCGCCTTCTTTGCGATCCCGTAGGGGGCGTTGGTCTCCTCGGGAAAGCCGTTCCACAGTTCGTCTTCGCGGAAGGGGATCGGCGTGAACTTCGGGTACGCGCAGATCGTTCCGGTCTGGATGAATTTCTTCACTCTGTTCCGGCGGGCATGCTCGATGAGGTGCATGCCCATCGACATATTGGCGTAGAAGAATCGGCCGGGGTTATCGCGGTTAGCACCGATGCCACCGACCTCGGCCGCCAGGTGCAGGACGGCGTCGGGCTGGTAGGTGCGATAGAGTCGTTCGACCGCCACTTCGCTCGTGAGGTCGAAATCTTTCCGGCGCGGAACGACCAGATTCGCGTAGCCGCGTGACTTGAGCTGCTCGACAATGAAGCTGCCGACGAACCCGGCTCCGCCGGTGATGACGATGGTGTCTGTCGTGTTAATCATAAATCAGGCGTCAATGGCGAGGCGACTATTGCGGCGCTATTTGCGCGCCGCCAGGTACGCTTGCTGCTTGGCGAGTTCCCAGTCAGACTCGATCATCATCCGTGCCAGGGTCTTGAATGTGACCTTCGGCTTCCAGCCAAGGACGCGCGTGGCTTTCGCGGAATCTCCGAGCAGCAGGTCGACTTCGGTCGGGCGGAGATAACGTTCGTCTGTTTCAACATAGTCGTGCCAGTTAAGCTGCAGGTATCCGAAGACTTCGTCGAGGAACTCACGCACGCTGTGCGTCTCGCCCGTGGAGATCACAAAATCCTCGGCCGTCGGTTGCTGGAGCATGAGCCACATCGCCTCGACGTAATCGCCGGCGAAGCCCCAGTCGCGCTTGGCGTCGAGGTTGCCCAGGAACAGCTTCTTCTGAAGCCCTTCCTTGATGCGGCCGGCGGCGCGGGTGATCTTCCGCGTGACGAACGTTTCCCCGCGGCGAGGGGATTCGTGGTTGAACAGGATGCCGTTGCTGGCGTGCATGCCGTACGCCTCGCGGTAGTTCAGTGTCTGCCAGTAGCTGTACACCTTGGCGCACGCGTACGGCGAGCGGGGGTAGAACGGCGTCGTCTCTGTCTGGGGCGTTTCGACCACCTTGCCAAACATCTCACTGCTGGACGCCTGATAGAAGCGAATCTGCTTGCCGGTGCTGTTTTGTACGTCGCGGATCGCCTCCAGGAGATTCATCGTGCCCAGGGCGTCGGTCTGCATCGTGTAAATCGGCTGATCAAAGCTGACGCGCACATGCGACTGCGCGCCGAGGTTGTACACCTCTTCAGGCTTGACGCGCGTCAGCAACTCGCGAAAGCCGATGCCGTCGATGAGGTCGCCGTAGTGGAGGAAGAGCTTGGCTTTGGAATCGTGCGGGTCGCGATAGAGGTGATCAATTCGCTCGGTGTTGAATGAGCTGCTGCGGCGGATGACGCCGTGGACGGTGTAGCCTTTATCGATCAGCAGTTCGGCGAGGTACGAGCCGTCCTGGCCGGTGATGCCCGTAATGAGTGCGATTTTTGAAGTCATTGCGTCAGTCTCCTTAAGAATTCCCGATCGGTCACGCGCGGCCGATCATGGACCGAATGCGATCGAGCACAAACATGTTCCCTATCGTTTCGGCCGGCAACACGAATGCCGGCCGTTTCCCATGAACTGCGTCCGAGAACGCGTCGGCCTCGACGGCATAAACGTCACGCGCATCGTCGACGGCGATCCGTTCGCTCGCCGGCCGCGCGATCGCGCCGCCGTCCTGCTTCGGTGGCGTCTGCCGCTCGATCAATACCAAGCCCTTGCCCGGCAGCGGTTTCCAAGGTATCGGGATCGCCAGATACCCCTCATCCCCGCAAATTTGTGCCGCATTATCGGCCTGCGTGTTCATCGCGCAGGTGAAGGTCGCCAGCACATCGCCGGCGAAGCGCATTTGCGCCGAAACCGAGACATCGACGCCTTGCGCGCCGGTGATGCCGATCGCCTGAATCTGCGTTGGTTCACCCCCTGCGA
This sequence comes from Tepidisphaerales bacterium, assembly GCA_038224615.1. GTDB lineage: Bacteria > Planctomycetota > Phycisphaerae > Tepidisphaerales > Tepidisphaeraceae > JBBRFH01. The sequence continues at coordinate 2,570 of JBBRFH010000040.1, read as the reverse complement.
AAAGCCGTGAGAAGCTGATGCAATAGCACCCGATGTCCATCAATGCTCCGCCCGCCAGGGACGGATCGAAGCGGATGTTGCCGTCAATCTTTTTTGTGCGATAGCAGAAGCTGGTGCGGATGAGCCTCGTCGCGCCGATCGCACCTGACTTGATCGCCTCGATCGCGGCGATCGTCTGCGGGTGAGCGCGGTACATAAAGGCCTCAACAAGCACCCGCCCGGTGTGCCTTGCTACGTCGAACATTTCCTGCGCCTCGGCGGCCGTCACGCTGATCGGTTTTTCGCACAGCACATGCTTGCCCGCCCGCAGCGCCGCGATCGTCCACTGGTGGTGCATCGTGTTCGGCAGCGACACGTACAGCGCATCGTAGGACTGGTCCTGGATCAGTGCGTCGTAGCTCGCCAATGCGACGGGTACGCCGAACTGCTTTGCGAACCCCTCGGCCGAAGTCGTCGCCCGCGATCCGACGGCGGCCAGGACGCCGGACTGCGACGCGCGCACGCCCGTCGCGAACTGTTTCGCGATGTTGCCCGTTCCGAGGATGCCCCAACGCAGCTTGGACATGCGGCGGAGAATATCGCAAGCCGGCTTAAATCGCACGGCTTGCCGCGTTGGGATCGCCCAGGCGATGTGGTAATCTTTGCGACTCAACGCTTTCGAGGAAAATGATGTCCGATACGCAGCAGTGGCTTGATCGCGCGGGTTCGTCGCTCATTCAAAATTATGGCCGCTCTCCGGTCGTCATGACGCGTGGGGAGGGTGTGCATCTATTCGATACCGACGGCAAGCGCTACCTCGACCTTTTCGCAGGTTTTGGCGGGTGTGTGCTGGGGCATTGTCATCCGGCGCTGGTCAAGGCCGCCGCTGATCAGGCGCAGCAGTTGTGGCATGTCGGCAACGCGATGCACACCAAGCCGCAAGTTGAATTCGCCGAGCGGATCAAGGCGCACGCGTTCGACGGGCGGGCGTTCTTCTGTCACAGCGGCATGGAGGCTAACGAGGCCGCCGTCAAATTGGCGCGGCTGCGCGGGCTGAAGGACGGCGGCAAGCGATGGAAAACGATCTCGCTCATCAAGAGTTTTCATGGCCGGTCTCTGGCGATGATCGCGGCGACGGGGAACCCTGCGGTCAAGGAAGGGTTCGGTCCTGCCGTGCCGGGATTCGTCAACGTCGACCCGCTTGACCTCGACGCGCTCACCCAAGCCATCGACGATGAGACCGCCGCCGTCATCATGGAACCGATCCAAGGCGAGGGCGGCATCAACGTCTATCCACCGGGGCATGTGCAGCAGGTTCGCAACATCTGCGACGCTCACGGCCTGACGCTGATTTTCGACGAAGTATGGACAGGCGGCGGCCGCACGGGTCGGTGGTTCGCACACCAGTATGACGGCGTCGAACCGGACATCATGACCCTCGGCAAGGCAATGGGCGGCGGTCTGCCGGTAGCGGTGATGTACGCCAAGCCACACGTCGCCGCGCTGCTCACCCCGGGCAGGCACGGCTGCACGCTCGGCGGTAATCCGATCTGTATGGCGGTGGCAAGAACGATCTTTGAAACGATCGAAAAGGAAAATCTCGTCGAACACGCCGCACAGCAAGGCGAACGCGCGATCGCAAAACTGCGCGGCGATTCGTCGGTTTCCGGCAAAATCGCCGAGGTGCGAGGCCGGGGCCTCTTCCTTGGCATCGAGCTCAACGCCGAGCCGGCGGATTTTACGAACAAGGCGCTCGCCAGGGGACTGATCGTGAACCTCACGAGCAAGAAGGTCATCCGCCTGGCGCCGCCCATCAATATCCGAACGGCCGAGTGGGACGAGGGGCTGCAGCGCGTGGTCGAACTGATCGCTTCTCTATGACGTATCTGCATCGCGCCTATATCCTCGCCGCATTTTTGGCGCTGACGATTGTCGGCTGCGGCGCCAAGCCTGACGCCGCCGCACCTTCGGCGCCAGCGACGGCGCGGCAGGATGAGGCACCGCAGCGCTATGTTCCCTATACTCCGGCGACGCAGCCGGCGGAAATCGTCACCGCGCCGCTGCCCGAAAGTCCGCGCGATGCACGGCCGGCACTTGACCTGTTGTACTCCGTCGAAATCTGGGAGATTGAACTCCCGCGCGATAGTGTGACGACTGACGAAACGTTCTGGAAACGTGTCGACGAGCAGAGCGTTGACCTGTCGACCTACGACCAGCTTTTCAAGAACGGAATCCGTGTCGGCCAATTGCCGATGGGCGAACTGGGCGAGATCAGGAAGCTGATTGAAGAGCGCAAGGGCAAACGCACGCAGATCCAGGGGCTTGAGGGTAAACAGGTCGTGATTCCGATTCGCAGCGACGTGCCGCGTCAGGTGCTGTTCTACGTCGATCGGGCCAATAATCTGATCGGGCGGAGCTACGATCGGTCGGAGAACTACTTCGCATTCAGCTTCGAGACGACGCCGCGGAATCCGGACCGAATACGCATCGCGCTCACGCCGACAGTCCGCGCCTACGACAAGAAGCCCCAGTACACGACCACCGGCGGCAAGGCTGACCGCGAGTTAAAGTTCGTTGCCGAGGAGTCGCAC
>JBBRFH010000039.1:0-17340 GCA_038224615.1 Tepidisphaerales bacterium | reverse complement strand
GTCGAAGTGCCGGCCGTCCCGTATCGAGAGTTGACGGGCAAACACAAAGGCACCGACAGCGCCGCGATGCGTGCCGCCGTCACCGGCGCCCGGGCGGTCCAGCACACACGCTTCAAGGACAGCACCACCAACGCCCGCATGCGCAGCAAGCAACTGCAGGCCCACTGTGAACTGAACGAACCGTGTCTACTGCTGATGAAGCAGGCGATGGACGAACTGGGCCTCAGCGCCCGCGCCTTCGACAAGGTGCGCCGCGTCGCGCGGACCATCGCGGACCTCGAAGGCGAGGACGCGATCAAGGAGCAGCATATCGCCGAGGCGGTGCAGTATCGGTTGTTGGATCGAAAGTATTGATGAGTGGGACGACGAGGTTTATCTGGGTGGCGTTTTTGATCCTCGTGGTTGCTGCGTGGGTACTGTTCACCTTTATTGACAGAGACCCGGATAGCTAAGGCGGTGGACTCTGTGCCTTGATGGGATTTGGGCTGCTCGGGTTGATGGTCGTCGGCACCATGATCGAAATGCTTACGCGTCCCAAGCGAAAGCATGCTCGCGGCTTCGACGTTCTGCCCCCTTCGGAGTCGGCGGCCGGCGTAGGTCGGGCCGATGAGCCAGCGGGCAGAAACTGATCGCAGTTTCGCTGCATCGCGGTGTATGATGTCGACATGAGCCAGGTGAAGACGATCTTCGACGGCAAGGTGATCCACGTGCCCCCGGAATTATTCGATGCCGAGCCGGGCGAGGTCACGATCATTTACGAGCCGAAAAAGAAGACCGGGGGGTCGATTTGGGACGTCGTCGGTAAATATAAAGGACCACGTCGAACAGGCGAAGAGATCGATCGACAGCTTCAGGCCGACCGTGCCGAATGGGAAGATGTATGATCTATCTCGACAGCAGCGCGGTCATTCGACTCATCGAAGGCAGCAGCGATTTGCCGGACCTCGTGCTAGCGGAAATCGACGCCGAGGAAGTGTGTACGTCTTCGCTTGCGATCACCGAATGCCTGACAAAACCCGTGCGTGACGGCCAGGTCGGTCTTGCAGCCATCTTCGATGAGTGGTTCGCGTCGTCGGAGCTGCGATTGATTCTGGTTTCTGCCCAGATCGCGCGCATGGCTGCGGATTGTCGGGCCCAATTCGGGCTGAAGACGCCCGACGCGGTTCACGTCGCTTCAGCGCTGTCACAACGCGCTGCGATCTTTCTGACGTCGGACACGAAGCTCGCTCGTTGCCAGAGTCTGAACGGCCTGCAGTTTCACTTCTTGCGGGCGACCTAACTCGTTCGCCATGGCGGTGAGCAATTCCTTCCGGGGCAAGCATTTGACCAAACCCCCACCCCGGCTTAAACCGAATCCGACGATGCCTGATCTCTCTGTCAATCTCAAGGGCCTGTCCCTCAAGAATCCGACCTTCACCTGTTCCGGCACCTGCGGGTACGCCAGCGAGTACGCGGACTTCCTGGACCTGTCGCAGCTCGGCGCGTTCGTGACCAAGTCGATCACCCGCGAAGAGCGCGCGGGCAACGAGCCGACCCGGATCGTCGAGACGCGGGCGGGCATGATGAACGCGATTGGGCTCGCGAATGTCGGCCTGCAGCGATTCCTGGATGAGAAGATGCCGCTGATTCGCAAGATGCCTTGTCCGGTGATCGTGAACGTCGCGGGGCATTCCTACGACGACTACGTCGAGACCTGTGCCGCGATGAACGACATCCCCGAGTTGGTCGGGGTCGAGCTGAATGTGTCGTGTCCGAACGTGAAGGACGGGCTGACGTTTGGCACCGATCCGGTGCGGCTGAAGGACATCACGCGGCAGGTGAAGAACGTGCTGCCGAACAAGCCGCTGATCGTGAAATTGTCGCCGAACGTCGAGGACATCATTCAGACGGCCCGTGGCGCGATCGAAGGCGGGGCGGACATGCTGTCGCTGGTCAACACGTTCACCGCGATGGCGGTGGATATTTGGAAGAAAAAGCCGCGTCTGGCGAACGTGACCGGCGGGCTGTCAGGCCCGGCGATCAAGCCGATTGCGGTCCATCTGGTCAGCAGGGTGTATCGCGGGATCGCCAAATCGACGGGGACGCCGATCGTCGGCATGGGCGGGATCCAGTTCTGGCAGGACGCGGTGGAGTTCATCCTCGCCGGTGCGTCGGCGGTGAGTGTGGGGACGGCGCTGTTCGTCGATCCCGCGTCGCCGAACAAGATTTGCGAGGGGCTTGCGGGGTATCTGAACAAGATCGGTGTCGAGCGATTGGCCGATCTGGTCGGGGCGCTGGAGCTTCCCGGGGATCGGCCGCCGCCGATCTCGGCATATCCGTAGGGTTGGTTGATCCGGGGACATCTTCTTTGCGTAGTATTGTCGTGTCATTGGCGGGCTCTGCATACCAATCCCAGGTGCCCACGCCGCCGTCCTCTGAATCCGCAACGCCGCGTCCCGCCGGTCAACAACCGCCGGAGCCGTTCGGGCAGACCGGCGTGCGCCAGTACATGGGCAAGCTGTTCACATGGGTCTGCATCACGCTCGCGTTGTGTGCGATGGCGATGTGGTATCGCAGCCTGTCGTTTGCGGATCGTGCCGATTGGCGTGGGAAGGATCAGATCGTCTCCGTTCGCTCCATCTACGGCCGATTGCAGTTCAGCGCCAGTTTTTTCCCTCCGGGAGCCGGTCAAGGCGCCGGCTGGGGGTATCGTGGCGGATACTTCCGCACGGTGCAGGACCGCTGGGAACCGTCGCTGTGGAAGACCGTCGGCTTCGAGGTCGGCACCGGCGCGTATGAGACCGGCGCGACCGGCGGCATGTGGCTCCGTGCGAAATGGTACTTCATCGCGGCGGTTTTCATGATTCTGCCTGCATTGCGAGGGCTCTTGGGACTGCGACGCCGATTAAGGGAAGACATCGAATGAGATTCAGATTCTTTGACCTGCTGGCCACCCTCGCAATCGCCGGCGCGCTTTTGGGCGCGACCATCGTTGCGCGGCATCGTGCCCAGGAAACGTCGGTGATCGCCGATTGCGCCGGCAACCTCCGGCAGATCGCCCAGTCGCTTGTGCTTTACGAAGGACTCTACGGCGGGCAGTTTCCGCGGACGCGCTATGAGCCGGGGGCGCCGATTACCGGTTACACCAGCCCCGATGCGTCCGACCCGTTTGCCTCCAACGGGCCGGCCGCCAACGATGTGACGGCGCCGGCGTACCTGCTGGCACGCGTGCTGGACGTGCCGGCGGACGTGTTCGTCTGCCCGGCCGCCATTCGGCATGGGTTGGCGCAGGTGGACAAGTTTGATCGGTCGACCGCAAAACAGCGGTCCAACTTCCGTGCCCGGCTGAACTACAACTATTCGCTGACGAACATGTACCCCGATGCGGCGGCAACCTCGGCAGGCTATTCGCTCGACCACTTTCTCAAGCGGCTTCCGCCGACGTTCGTGATCGCCGGCGACACCAACCCCGGCGGCGCGGCGCTGACCCCGCCGAAGACCGATTTGTCCGGCAAGGCCCGTGAGAACGACCTGCGCATGCACAACAGCCCCAACCACCAGCGCGACGGGCAGAACCTCTTGTTTGCTGACGGGAGCGTGCGTTTCTACGGCTCGCCGTTGCAGGCCGCCGGCGGTGACGATGTGTACGACTCGCAGGCGACGTTCCCCCAGCCCGCAAATGCCGGCGACGTCGTGCTGCTGCCCACATGGGACGTCGGACCGAACCTGACGTCCAAGGAGGTGACGCTGCGACGCTGGTCCCTCGGCGGCGCGATCGCGTTTACAGCGGTCCTGCTGGGGGGGATCCTCTGGCGCGGGTTACGCCGGCGCGAGGTCGGTTCGAGCTGATCGCACCCGGACGCCGTGACGGAAGTCGCGGATCCGCTGCGGCAGGATGGGGTTATCGAGCGCGACGAAGCGGCGCAGGCGAATCACTTTCCATCTGTCGCCCGGTGCCCTATATTTCGCCTCTTTCACTAATCTGGAGACGTCGAATGCAGTTCGGAATCTGTGGCAGCTCGTCGATCGCACTTGCGGCCCAGGCCGCCGGGTGGGATTACGTCGAGGAGAACGTGCAATCGGTGCTTAAAGGCCAGTCTCCCGAATGGACCGCGCCCGCCCCCGCCGCCCTCAATGCGCCGGCGGCCAACTGCATGGTTCCCGGCTCGCTGCCGATCACCGGGCCCAAGGCCGATCCGAAGGCGCTGGTGGCTTACGTGGACAACGTCCTCGCCCGCGCCCCGCAAGCCGGCATCAAGACCATCGTCTTCGGATCCGGCGGTGCCCGAAACGTGCCCGAAGGATTCGACCGCAATACCGCCATTGACCAGATCACCAACTTTCTGGGTGCGGTCGCCCCGATCGCGGAACGGCATGGCGTCACGATCGTCATTGAGCCGCTCAACCGCGGCGAGTGCAATATCATCAACGGCGTCGGTGAAGCGATGACTTACGTCAAGCGAGTCAACCATCCGAACATCAAGTGCCTCGTCGACAGCTACCACCTGTGGCTCGAAGACGAGCCGTTGAAAAATCTCGAAGCCGCGATGCCGTGGATCGCCCATGTACACGTCGCCGACAAGGAAGGCCGCGTCGCGCCCGGCGAGAGCGGCAAGTCAGACTACCTCTCATTTTTCCGCGTCATCAAGCACGGCGGCTACGACAAGCTCTGCTCCGCTGAGTGCTCGGGCCTTGATCCGGCGAAGAACGGGGCGAAAGTGCTCGCGTTCCTCAAGGATGTGTGGGCGCGGGCATAGGCCCGGGGCACCGGGGTTACTTGTGGCTTGTTACTTGTTACTTGGCGCAGCTTGTCGTGACGGATCAACTCGGTTCGTTCGAGCCGCGCCAAGTAACCAGTAACAAGAAACCAATAACACTGATTCTGCATACGACAACTGATCGAATAAGGACTCTCTCATGTTAATGAAATACCGCCTCTTCACTCCCGGGCCGACGTCGGTGCCGGAAGCCACTCTGGCCGTGCTATCCAAGCCGGTGACGCACCATCGGACCCCTGAATTCCGCAAGCTGTTCGGTGAGTTGCAAAACCTGCTTAAGTACGTCTTTGCGACCACGCAGAACGTCTACGTCATCACCGGATCGGGCACGGCTGCGTTTGAGGCGGGGTACAGCAGTGTGCTGTCGCCTGGCGCGAAGGTGCTGAATGTAACCAACGGCAAGTTCGCCGAGCGCTGGGCGAGCTACGGCAAGGCGTTCGGAATGGACGTGAAGGAGCTGAAGCTCGAGTACGGCACGCACGCCACCCCGGAGCAAGTCGACAACGAACTAAAAGTCGGCGGCTATGCCGCCGTGACGCTGGTTCACAGCGAGACATCCACCGCCACCACCTGCGATCTCGCAGCGATCGCGCAGGTCGTTCGCAAGCATGGCGACGTGTTGCTCATCGTCGACGGCATCACGTCGATCGGCGCACTGCCGTTCAAGATGGATGAGTGGGGCGTGGACATCGCGATCACCGGGAGCCAAAAGAGCCTGATGCTTCCGCCGGGCCTCGGGTATGTTGCGCTCAGCAAGCGGGCCGAGGCGGCGATCGAGAAGGCCAGGACGCCGAACTTTTACTTCGACCTCAAGAAGTACAAGAAGACGATCGCCGACAGCGACACGCCGTTCACGCCGGCCAACACGCTGGTCGAGGCGCAACTCACCAGCCTGCGGATGATCAAGGACGAAACGATCGAAGGCGTGTGGAAGCGCACATCGGCGTCGGCCGGGGCGTTCCGCGCGGGCGTGAAGGCGCTGGGCTTCGAGATCTTCAGCCAGAACCCTGCCGACAGCGTGACGGCGGTGAAGTACAAGGCCGGCCTCGTCGACAAAGACTTCCGCGCCCTGCTTAAGAACAAGCACAACATCCACGTCGCCGGCGGGCAGGGATCGATGGAAGGAAACATCTTCCGCGTCAACCACATGGGCTACAGCGACGTCTACGACGCTTTGATCGTCGTCGCGGCGATCGAGCACGTTCTCAAGGCGCTCGGCCAGCCGGTGCAGTTTGGCGTGGGCGTGGGCGCGGCGCAGCAGGTCCTGTCGAAGGTGTTCTGAACCGCCAGGCGCTCAGACTATCTCGGAGTTGCTGCGGCAGGGTTATTTGGCGGCGACGCGGGAGTCGAGGCTGCGCAGCGCGGCCAGCAGGTCCTGCTCAGAGTAAAGCGACGAGAGCACGATCGGCTCGCGGCGGCCGGGTGCAAAAATCGCTGTCAGCGGGATTCCGCCCGCCGGATTTAGTTGGGTGAGCAGCGGACGGGGGTCCAACTGCGGGTCGTCGGTGAGATCGGTCAGATCGGCTTTGATCGCGTGGACATTGCGGTCGTTGAGTGCGCGCCAGACGTCGCCTTGCGTGTAGACGTTGCCCTCGATCCATTGGCAGGTCTGGCACCAGTTGGCGGTGAATTTCACGAGGACGATCTGGTTTTGTCGCGTGGCATCGAAGTCGGACTTGGTGTAAGTCGACCAGTGGCCGGCGCTTTGGACCATGAGCCAGGTCCAATACCCCGTGCTGCCGACGAGCAGCAACGCGATCGCGCTGCTGATCATCAGCGGGCGCACGCGCGGCGCGAGCAGGAGCGTGCGGCCGATGAGGTAGCCGGACGCAATCACGATCACCACGAACACCGGCACGTAAAAGTACGGTGCGTGCAGCAATCGGCCGGCGCCGAAATACGTCGCGGCGGCGATCACGAGGAAGCCGAGCATCTGCTTAAACAGCGCCGCCCATGGCCCGCTCCGGGGCAGTTTGCGGGCGACCTCGGGCATGGCGCTTAGGATCACGTAGGGCAGCGCCATTCCAATGCCGACGAATACCATGCAGAGGACGGCGATCGCCGACGGTTGCTGCGCGGCCCACAGCAACAGGGGAGGAAGCAGCGGAGCGGTGCAGGGTGTCGCGAGCACCGCAGTGAATCCACCCCAGAGAAAGTTCCCGCCGTAGGTGTCGTGGCGCGGGGTGAAGCGGTAGGTGCCTTCGGGCAGCGCGAACTCAAACACGCCGAGCAGCCCAAGTCCCATCACCACGAGCAGCGCGACGATCGGCCAGATGAACCACGGGTGTGCAAAGAGCTCGCCCCACTTGATCCACGTCAACGGAAAGACCGCGATTCCCAGCAGCGTGAAAACGCTGACGACGCCGAGCGCAAAGACAAGCCCGAGCGCCACGCTCTTGCCGCGATGATGGTTGGCGACCTCGTAGAACCCGACGGCCTTCAGCGGCAATACCGGCAGCACGCACGGCATGACATTGAAAATCAGCCCGGCGAGGATCGCAGTAAGCAGTGCGGAGAAAACGGATTGCGCGGGTGCGACAACCAGTGGAGTTGTGCCTGCGGAGGCGCTCGCGGGCGGCTCGGTTAGCGTCGGCTGCGAAGGCACCAGCGCCGCCCCATTCGGTGCGGTCGACGGGGGCGCGACAGCCATCGTGTTGTCGGCGAGATTGACGGTGACGCGATTGGTTTCGGGAACGAAGCACTGTCCCTGGCTGTTGCAGACCTGGTACTGCACGTCGACGCTGATGACGCTGACCGACGCGTCCGACGACAGCGTCACGGGCAGCCGGATGCGAACGTCGCCGTTGTACACGCTCTGTTGCCCGATGACGGGATAGAGTTCGAGCTGCGCCTGGGGATAGACCGGAGTACCGAAGGCGACTCCCGCTGCCTGCACCGGTTTGACCGCGAACGGCCGGAGATTTTTCGTCAACGGCTTGTCGGATTGCGCGTGGTACCCCGGCGGCACATTCACGTGTACGACGAGTTCTGCCGACGCGCCCTGCGTCGGCGCCGCCGGCTCGAACGCGGCCGATACCATCACCTTGGCCGGCGACGACTGGGCGTCCGCGATGGCTGCGGGGAGCAACGCGAGTAGCAGGAGAATCAGGCGCAGTGGTCGGGTCATTGATAGGACTCTACGTAACCATCGGTCCGTGCGGATGTTGCCATACAGCTTAGGTGACGGGTTCGAGATCGACGTCGCAATTGAGTTCGTTGCAGACTTTCGCCAGTTCCGTGCGCAAACCCGCGATCGCCACCTTGGGCGGGACGGTCAGCGTGATCTCGCAAAGGAACAACGCCGAGCCTGCGAACGCGGCACTCTCCTGCCACGCCGACAACTCTTCAATGTTGACGCCGAACGACCGCAGCAGCGACGTCAGTCGCGCCACGATGCCCGGCTGGTCCATCGAGTACGTTTTGAGCTTGTACGAAAGCCCTTCCACGCGCGGCGGCGTATCGGTCTGCGGCGTTGTCGTCAGTTGCAGGCCCATGGACTGCGCCTTGGCAGGCAGATCACGGGCGATCGCGCCGGCGGCGTCAGGCTCGGCCTCGAGGAGAATCATCAGCGCGAACTGTCCGCGCAGGTTCACCATCCGCGAGTCGAGAATATTCGCCCCGGCCTGCGCCAGGTGTGAGGTCACTTCCCCCACGATACCGGCCCGGTCGGGCCCGACGGCGGTCAGAATCAGTTGGGTCATATTGCCGAAGTGTCGAGTCTCCCATGGCGAATGTCGAGTGCGCCGCCGTGTCCACATCCGCTCCAAGCCATTCGACATTCGACCCGAGAAGGGTAAAGTCCACAAAACTACTAGGGAGTTTCCGCGTGCGTCTGTCAAAGCGAACCGAATACGGCCTTCGAGCGATCGTGCAACTCGCACGACTCTGGCCGGCCCATTACGTGCAGTCGCGGGACTTGTCCAAGACCGAAAACCTGCCCAACAAGTTCCTCGAGTCGATCCTGCTGGCGCTGCGGCGCGGCGGATTCCTGGAGAGCAAGGTGGGTTCGGGCGGCGGGTATCGACTCAACCGCGCCCCGCGCGAGATCATTGTCGGTGAGGTGATCCGGCGGCTCGAAGGTCGGCTTAGTACGCGGGACGCCGAAGAGCAGCCGCGTGACAGCTCCCCAGGCGAGACCGCGGTCCACCTGGTCAACCATCGGCTCACCGAGGCCACCGACAAAGTCCTCGACAACATCACCCTCGAGGACCTCCTCGAGGAAGTGAATCGTCGCAGTGGTGGACACCAGGAAATGTATTATATCTGAACGGGCTTGCTTCACTGCCCTGTTGCCTGCGGCTGCGGGCCGGGCGATTGGTCAGGCTCTTTGAGGACGATCACGCCTGTGACGCTGTCATCGCGGCCGGCGTCGATGGGGCCGGCCCAACTGGTGCTTTCGCCGGTGTCGCGCTTCTGCTGGATGAAATTGAACTTGATGAGCGTGGGCACGTTCGGCTTGCCCTGTGCTGCGAAGGCGGCCGTTTTCTCCTCGGCGATCAGTGCCGCCCAGGGAATCGCCAATTCGCCGCGCCAGATGGTCTGGTCCGCCGTCGCTGCGTAACGCACGCCGGCGTCGAAGTTCTGCCACGGCTGCACGCTCAAGCGCGGATCGGTGCGACGCTCGACCCACAGATTTCCACCCGGCTTGACCGCGATATGCACGAGCGGTCCCTGCGTCCCATCGTCGTAGACCGCCTGCGCGATGAGTTGGCAGGTATCCTCGCCCCAGGCGCGGCGGAACTGGTAGTCGACGAAGTTTCGTGACGCCAGCACGCTCTTGCTCTTGGCTAATCCGTCGACGCGGAACGCGATGTAGAAATCGCTGTCACTGAAGCCGGAGTAAATCTCGCTGGGCGTAGACGCGGCCTCCAGCGTGTGCTTCTGCACGGCCGGTCGCGACATCATCTTGACGAGCGGGCCGAGCTGGATCGCGTCGTCGGCGACCCAGTCGTCGAGCGAGCCGTTGATGGTCAGCGGCGCTGTCCGCCGAAACGCACGCGTCACCGGCGCGACAAAATCAAGCGGCGTCGTCTGCCCCGTGAATCCGCTGCGGTACGCAACTTGCGCCGCGGCATGCCTGGCGGTGCGGGCGCGGCTTGGGTCGATGCGGGCGTTGAGGTATTGCCGCGTCACCTGGTACATCGTCAGCTTGGGAATCGCGACCGGCGCCGGCGGGACTTCCCAGCCGGCGACGGGGCGGACGATCTGCAGCTCGTTCTGATCGGGCGTGGTGTCCGACGCGTTGTAGATGTCAATGCCCAGCCGCAGGTTGACCCACGGACCGATCTCCCCCGGCGGCGGATTGCCGACACTCCACAGGGTTTGCCGCGGCAGGATCACCGGCCGCTCGAGCGGCTCCATCCAGTGCAACGTCTGCAGGTTGGTGTCGGCGATTGCGTTCTCGTTCGGCTCGATGCCCGGACCGCGCTGCATGATGATCCGGCCGAGCAACGCGCGGGCGTCGGTCCATGCACGCGAGTCGGCGGTGCCGACCAGCAGGCTGAAGGTCGGATCAGGCGCCTGGTCGGCACGAATTTCAACGGGCTTGGTAAGCACGCGGGCCATTGGCAGCACCGAGAGCTGACTGCCGCGCTCGCGGGCGAGGTAGAGGTATTCGTAATCCTGCTCGGCCCGGCGCAGCCACTTGAGCTGGATGGTCGGCACTATACCGTCGACGCCAAACCATTGACCGGGATAAAACCAGACGAGTTCGTTCGGATCTGCCGGCTCTGCAAGCGTCTTGGCGGCGGGGAGGCACTGCTCCCAGTTGATGATCGTGGCGTCGCGGAGGAACGCCATCCACGACCACACGCACACGTCGCTCTCATCTGCGCCGGCGCCGGCGTAGGGGATCAGTCCGGAGAGATCCGTGCGCAGCCAGTTCTGCGGCTTCTGCAGATCGGGCGGCCACTTCTGCAGCGGCGAGCTGCTGATCAGGCCGGGCGCGACACAGTGCAGGCGCGACGTCGCGACCGGGCTGATGAGTGTATTGTTGCCCGCACCGGCAATCTGCACTTCGTCAAGCTCCAAAGGAAGCATGACGCGCACGCGCGGATGAGCAGAGAAAATGCGCGACGCCTCGGTCGACAGCAGCAGGCGCTCGGCGACATTGGCGCGGCCGGGCGTTGCCTTGCTGAGGATGACCGGCGCCTTGCTCAGCCAATCGCGCCCGTCGAAGTGCGCCGCGGCGGCCGCGTAATACTCCAGGCGGGCGGCGGCGGGAATGTTCTCGAGGAACTCGATGCGCGGCATCGGCCAGTAGCCGATCGGCACCTTGTCGGCGAACGCCTCGCCGGTGAGCCACGGGGCGACGATCGAATCGTAGTCGCTCCAGTCGATCACCACCGGCTGCCCGGACGGCCACTTGACGGTTGGCTGCAGTCGCGGAATCTGCAACTGCACGCGGTGCTCCTGTGCGACTTTCATCAGCTCATCCAGCGTCTTGACGGCCGACCGCTGGTTGGACGACGTCCGGTTGAAGAGGGCCGGGCGAATCACCTCGAACCGGTCCGGCCAGTGCCGCTTGAGCACGTCCCAGTCGATGTTGCCGACCATGTTGAGATGGCGGTCGTCGGGCAGGACGAAGTCGTTTACCTGCACGGTCAACTTTATTGTCGCCAGCGGATCGGGTTGTTGCGTGACCGCCAGCGTAAAGTTGCCGGTGTATCGGCCGGGTTGCGCCTGGGTCGGCACGCGCAGGTCGACCCAAAGCTGAACGGGCTGGTTGGCTCCCAGGACATTGGCGCGCTCGGCGGGTTTGCGGGGGTCGCGCAGTTGGGCGAGATCGATTTGTCCGGAGTCGATCGTCAGCGGCAACAGCGCGCGGGGGAGCGACTCGTTCCCCGCAGACAGCCCGGTATGACGGACGAAGCCGGCGCGATTGGTGTCGATCGGCACGGGCACGAGTTGGTAGACCCGGAACGCCGATACGTCGACTTTCTGGTCACCGACAACGAGTTGCGGCAGCTTGAGGACGACCGCCTGATTGGGTGCGGCCGGCGCGGGCGGGACGATCTGTAGCAGAACGCTGGTCCATTCGTTGCGCGCGGTCGTCAGTTCGACGTCGCCGGTGCGGGGGGTGGCGGTCAGCCCGGTGAGATCGGCGAACGCCAGCAGGTCGGGACGTTTCACGGTCGGGGCTGCTGCGGGCGGCGTCACGGCCGACGGGGCAACCGTTCCGGGGGGCGGGGCGGGTTCCACCGGGTTGTCAGTACACCCGTTCAGGAGCGTCAACAGGACGACGACGATTGGACGGAACCAGCGGTTGGTCATGGTAGACGGCTCAGGGGTTGCACGATTGCTGGGCAGCGGCTGCAAATCTGCCCAGTTCGCTCGCGGCGGGCAAGCGACGCGGCACCGACCACAGTCTGTCACACCCGCGGTTTTGTCGCAATATCGGGTGTTTGAGGAAATCCCGAACAAATTCTGGACGCGGCACGAACTTTGATAAGTAGTCTCCCGTCGAACGCAACCAAGGGAGTTGCCGGAGACCTGAAACAGAATACCGCCTGAAGGCGAAACGATCCTCGTTTCCTCCTCCGCCAGGCCGCACGGTAACGAACCCTCCGCCGTGCGGCCTTTTTATTTTTGCAGTTTGAACGTCCTCCGCCGTGCAGACGCGCGGCATGTTTGGCGTCGTCGCGGAGAGTATGGACTACGCCAGCTTGACGCCGCGGTGGGTGTCGACGTGGAGGCAGCGGAGCAGCCGACGGCGGAGCGTCTTGTGCATGCGCTCGATGTCGGCGGGGGTGGTGGAGTCAGTGAGCGGAATCGCGCCGCCGGCCTTGGTAAGGTGTCCGCCGGCGTCGCCGAGGCCCTTGACGATTCGCCGCGCGACTTCGCCGGCGCTCTTGCCGGTCGCCTGGGTGCGCAGGCTGAAGACGAAGCGGCCCTCGTGGATCGCACTGACCATCGACCAGTGTACGCCTTCGCAGCGCAGCAGAAAATCGGCCATCACTGCAGGGAGTTCGGAATAGTCGATGTGGTCGACGTGGCTGATCAGCACGTCTTCGTTGCGCACGCCATTGCTGACGGCCTTGCAGAACGCGCCGTAATAGCTCTGCGGCAGGTCGACGTAGCGCATCTGGTAGTAGCGTTTGGTGTCGGCGAGCAGCGTGAGTGAACTGATGGCGATGGTGTCGAGTCCGCCTTGCTGGCCGGCGGCACCGGCGAGGTCGGTCTCGATCGCGTAGAGCAGCGTGGCGGCGAGATCCGCGGGGATCGTCAGGTGTCGCTCCATGAAATAGCTGAACAGGATTGACGCGGTGGCGCCGACGTTGATGCGGATGTCCGAGTGCGACAGCTTGGCGCGCCGGCCTCGGCCGCGGTGGTGATCGACGACGACCTTCGGCATCACGTTCGCCGGCAGGGGGCTGTTGGAGAACGCCGGCTGTGTGTCCAGCAGGACGATGGCGTCGTACTGTGCCAGCGCCGCATCATCCCAGGGCAGCATGTCGAGTTTCATGATGCGCGTGAATGCGGAGTTGATCCCGCCGCCGATCTGACCTTTAAGGCGGATCTCGACGGTGGCATTTTTGAGCGATTGCTGGAGCAGGTACTGCATCGCCTGGCACGAGGCGAGCGAATCGGGATCGGGATGGAGGTGGGCGGTGACGAGGATTTTTTTTGCGTTGGCGAGCACGCGCAGCATCGGCCCGCAGCGCGGCCGCATGCGGTCGCGTTGTTCGACCTTGACGGCCGAATCGGTCATCGAGGTTAGGCAGGCGTCGACGAACGTCGTCATGCGCTCCGATCCACGGCAGTGAAGCCCGATTTCCCGGTACATCCCGCCGATTCTATTCATGCCATCGGGTGGCCGTAGCGAAGGCTCAATGAAAATCCCTTGACGTGAAACTGTATCCGCGGATGAGTTCCGAGCGATCAAAAAGCCGTTTGGCCATGATGTGGACCACTTCTCCCTGTCGCTGGACCCATCCCTCGGCCTGCAGGAGCGCAGCAAACCGTGCCGCTTGCCGGTATCGCTGGAAAATATCGGGCCGGACGATCAGGTTCACAATTCCCGTTTCATCCTCAAGCGTCACAAAAACGATGCCCGAGGCGGTTCCCGGACGTTGGCGAATCAGCACCAATCCTGCGACGCGCACCCATTTTCCGGACGGAAATTGCTGTTC
The DNA here is from genome assembly GCA_038224615.1 of Tepidisphaerales bacterium. Lineage (GTDB taxonomy): Bacteria > Planctomycetota > Phycisphaerae > Tepidisphaerales > Tepidisphaeraceae > JBBRFH01. Next base: position 3,452 of record JBBRFH010000039.1, on the reverse strand, counting down.
ATTACGAATGTGTGCCGCCGGTACGACCTTCTGCGATTCCAAAACGGACCGCACCAATTGCAGCGGATGCGCCCGCAACGACAGACCCGCCGTCGCGTAGTCGGTCATGACCTGCTGGCCGAGGGGAATGGGGGGAAGGAAAGGGTGAGAATCGACATCGAGGCATGAAGGCGCGGAGACAGCAAGGCACGGAGAGGCGGACGATTCTTCCCCTTCGTGCCTGCGTGCCTCTGTGCCTCTGTGCCTGTTTTCCTCAAACAACGGCAATTGCTCATCGCTGGTAGCCAGCGCCTGCCACATTGCCTCGCGGCGCGTCAGCCCAAGCGACGCGAACGCGTCCGCCTCGGCGAGTTTCTTGCAGACAATCTTCGAGAGTCCCGTCGCCTGCTTGAACTGCTCGACCGAGGTGAAGACGCCGACTTTGTTGCGTGCCTCCATGATGCGCCGGCCGTGTTCTTCGCGAACGCCCTTGAGGAGACGAAAGCCCAATCGAACCGCCGCCCCTTCTTGGCTTTGTTTTTCCAGCGTGCATTCCCAATCACTGGAGTTGACGTCGGCGGCGCGGACTTCGACGCCGTGCTCGCGCGCATCCCGCACCAGTTGAGCCGGCGCATAAAAACCCATCGGCTGGCTGTTCAGCAGCGCCGCACAGAAAGCGGCGGGATGATGACATTTGATCCACGCGCTGACGTAGACCAATCGCGCGAACGACGCCGAGTGCGACTCGGGGAAACCGTATTCGCCGAAGCCTTTGATCTGGTCGAAGCACTGCTGCGCGAACTCGAGCGTGTAGTTGTTCTTCAACATGCCGTTGATGATCTTGTCCTTGAAGAGCTGCAGCTTCTCCGACTTCCGCCATGCCGACATCGCACGACGAAGCTGATCGGCCTCTTCGGCACTGAACCCCGCGCCGACCATGGCGATCTTCATCGCCTGTTCCTGGAAAAGCGGAACGCCGAGAGTCTTTTCGAGCACCTTCTCCAGTGCCTTGGACGGATACGTCACCGGCTCTTCGCCTCTGCGCCGTCGCAGGTACGGATGCACCATGTTCCCCTGGATCGGTCCCGGCCGAACGATCGCGACTTCGATGACGAGGTCGTAAAACTTCCTCGGTCGCAGGCGCGGCAACATCGACATTTGCGCCCGGCTCTCGATTTGAAACACGCCGATCGTGTCGGCTTTGCAGATCATGTCGTAAACGAGCGGATCTGCCTCAGGAACAGTGTGCAGCTCGTGCCTCTTTTCCAACAGTCTAAATGCCCCCGAAATCGCCGTCAGCATGCCGAGTGCAAGGCAATCGACCTTTGTCATCCGCACGACGTCGATGTCGTCCTTGTCCCACTCGATCACGGTGCGATCGGGCATCGACGCGTTTTCGATCGGGACCAGTTCGCACAGCGGCCCCTGCGTCATGACCATGCCGCCGACGTGCTGGCCGAGGTGGCGGGGGAAGCCGAGCAGTTCTGCCGCGAGGAGCAGGACGCGCTGGACGTTGGCGTCGTCGGGATCGAGGCCGGCTTCGCGGACCTGTTGCGCGGTCAGCACGCCGCGGTCCCACCAGCTCAGGCGCTTGGCCATCGAGTCGACCATGTCCATCCCAAGGCCCAGTGCCTTGCCGACGTCGCGAATGGAACTGCGGCCACGGTAGCTGATGATCTCGGCGCACATGCCGGCGCGGTCGCGGCCGTACTTGTTGTAGATGTATTGGATCACCTCCTCGCGGCGGTTGTGCTCGAAGTCGACGTCGATGTCGGGCGGCTCCTTCCGCGCCGACGAGATGAAGCGCTCAAAGAGCACATCAATCTCCATCGGGTTGACGGCGGTGATTTCCAGGCAGTAGCAGACCACGCTGTTCGCCGCCGACCCACGCCCCTGACAGAGAATATTGCGGCCGCGGGCAAACAGCACGATGTCGTGAACGGTCAGAAAATACGGCTCGTATCCTTCCTTCTCGATCAGCTTGAGTTCGTGCCCGATCAGGCTCCGAATCTTCTCCGGAACGCCTTCGGGATACCGCCGGGCCGCGCCTTCCCACGTCAGATTTGTCAGATGCTCGAGCGGCGTCAGGCCGGCGGGCACAAGCTCGTGCGGGTACTGATACTTGAGTTCGTCCAGCGTGAACGTACACGAATCGGCCACCTCCAGCGCGCGGGTAATCGCCTGCGGATAGACCGCGAACAACCGGTGCATCTGGTCCGGCGGCTTCAGATGCCGCTCGGCGTTAACGAAGAGCTTGAAGCCGGCGTCGTCGATCGTACATTTCTCGCGAATGCACACCAGCACGTCCTGCAACGCCCGCCGGCCGGGGTTGTGGTAGTGGACGTGATTGGTGGCGAGCAGGGGGATCTGCAATCGTTGCGATAGAATGACGGCCTCGTTGAGGCGATCGTCGTTGTCATCGGTGTAGAGCTGCGCGAAAGCGAGCGAGAGGCAATCGCTTTTGGTGGCGTGGGCATCCTGCCCATGAGACGCGTACTTGCGTCGCTCGTGAAGCGAATCAGCCAGGTCGTTGGCGATTTGAATTAAAGATCGCTCCGCTCTTGTTGATTCGTCCGAGTACGGGTGCCCGGCAGGCGTACCTGCCTCATGGGCAGGATGCCCATGCCACGAAAACCAGTCGATTGCCACCTGCAAGCCGCCGCAGCGCTCCAGAAATTCGTCCAGCGTCAGGTAAAACTGTCCCTTCGGCACGCGGGACTTTCCGAGCGTCAGCAGGCGACACAAATTCCCGTACCCCTGGCGCGTCTGACACCACACCAACAGATCCGGGGCATCGACCAGCGTCAATCGACAGCCGATGATCAGCTTCAATTTTGCTTCCTGCGCCGCGACGTGCGCACGGACGACGCCGGCCAGCGTGTTGCGGTCGGTGATGGCGACGGCGCGATACCCCAGCCCGGCCGCTTTTGCGACCAGCTCGTCGGGGTGCGATGCGCCGCGCAGAAACGAAAAATTGCTCGTCACGTCCAGTTCGACGTACATCGTTTCCGCATACGTCACCGGCGGCGGTGTCAGCGGATCGCGGAGCTTGTAAAGAGGGGATTCGGGCATGGGGCAATGCGATGCGTGTGGCGTGATGCGTGTGACGTGAAGCAGCCAGTGCGTTTTTTTACGACACACGCATCACGCCACGTTTCGTCAAAAGTGTCCTTGCACGAACCATCGCCCGTTGTCGTTCACGCGGAACATCCACAGGCGGTGATGGGCGTCGTCTTCGATGTCGAAGTAATCGCGCGTCTTCACATGCCCGCGCCACCATTCGCCGGCGATGCGCTCAGGGCCGCGGGCGTGGAGGATGCGGCGGTGGACGCCTTCGCGCGTCGTGTAGGCAATGGGTCGGCCGTCGCGGTCGTGGGACGGGGCGACCATCACATGGATCTCCTGCGTCGCGGTCAGTTGCAGCGGGCGCGGGTTCAGGGGCGGCTCACCTGGGCACGGCGTGTTGGGGGGTG